>DASQRM010000105.1:0-11915 GCA_035642895.1 Streptosporangiaceae bacterium
CGGAGACGTCCTGGTCACCGGCGGGCGCATCGCCGCGGTCGGGGCCGGCCTGGACGCGGCCGCGCTGGGCGCACCGCAGGCCCGGGAGCTGGACGCCCGGGGGATGATCGTGGCTCCCGGCCTGGTCGAGACCCACTGGCACCTGTGGAACACGCTGCTGCGCAGCATGTCCGGCGGCATGCCGGGGGAGGACCGGCCGGCCGGCTACTTCCCGGTGTCGCTCGGGCTCGGGCAGGTCTTCACCGGCGAGGACAACTACCACGGCACCCTGCTGGCCTGCGCCGAGGCCATCAACTCCGGCATCACCACCGTGCACGACTGGTCACACAACGTCCGCGGGCCCGCCCACGCCGAGGCTGAGCTGCGCGCGCTGGCCGAAGCCGGGCTGCGGGCCCGGTACTCCTACGGCTACTCCGCCGGGCACCCCAACGACCAGGTCATGGACACCGGCGGGCTGCGCGCGCTGCACCGGGGCTGGAAGACCGGGTTCGGGGCCGGCGGGCTGCTCACCCTCGGCGTGGCCTGCCGGGGTCCCGTTTGCAGCCAATTAACAGGGATTTCTCTACGACGCCGTCCTAAAATAAATGTGGCGCTGGGCCCAGTCAGCGCCGGCTGGACCACCGCGGGCCGGTCAAGGCCCACGCGGACTCCCACGCGGCCAGCCGGCGCCGGTCGAGTACCAGGCGGCCCAGCCAGTAGGGGATGAGCAAGCCCGCGGCGATGCCCGCAGCCACGGCGAACGCCATCAGGACTGCACCCACCATCATCAAAGCCCGGCCAGGCGGCGGCGCGACAGGCTGTCCCACGCGATTCAGCCAGACACGTACCCGTGTGCCGGCTACTGCGCCGGAGATGCCAGGCGCAGTCACGGCTTCGAGCATCCCGGATTCCTCGCGTCCGCCCGGTCCGGGCCAGTGAGCCAGGACCTGCCCGGTCGGTACCAGCCGGATGTCTGGCCGCGGCCCGTCCTGACTCAGGATGGCCGTCGCCGGGCGCAGTTGTGCGGCGGCGGCGAGCTGCGACTGATAAAGGCGAGCGCCCAGGAACGACGCCCACGCCATGGCCGTGAGGAACGCTACGGTGAGCACCACGATGGTGGCGCCCTCGACCCGGTCGTGAGGCCGCCGGAGCGGGTTCCGGCCGGCCAGCAGCCGCGCCAGCCGGGGGATCGGGTGTATCAGCCCGCGGGCCCGGCCGCTCATCGCCCGGAACTCCGCCGACGGCAACCGGGGCAGCTGGCCGAGGGCAGCCGGCTGGCCGGCGGCCAGAACACGAACTTGTCTGTGCGGCAGTAGATGCACAGGTCGCGGCCAGAGCCGGGTGATACAGGCTGCCCTGCTGAGGTGACCTCGCGGGCTTCGGAGGCCAGGATGAGCGCCGACTCGGTCATAGGTCTCGCCGCCTTGCACGCAGAAGCTGCTAGCGGCGAGGGAGCACATGGTCCGGACTTAACCAGGCTGCTACGTGCCATAAGCCTCGCACGAACCGAAGGCGAAAAGCAATCCCGGACGGCCCATGCCTTTACTCAATGTCCTTGAGCAGCTTCTCGATGGACGTCAGCCGCTCGTCGATCCGGAGCAGCTCGACATGCACCGCCTTAGTATTCATCCCCTTACCCCTGAAAGCCAGCCGGAGTACCACCACCAGCGCAAACCCGATCACAGCGACATAAATCAGTGGTATGCCGAGGGCGATAATGATGTGCCAAGGACTTCCGAACATTAGCCTGTTCCTTCCCGGGGGAGTGGCTGCATGATTAAAGGGTCAATAGAATCGGCGATTATCTCGGGGGTAAGCCGGATATCGAATGGCCGCAGCTCGAAATGACGGAGGGACTTCCCGTCAGCGGAGAAGCGCAGGCTGCTGGTGACCAGCCCGGCCTCCTGCAGTTTGGCCAGATGCACGTGGAGGACGGGCCGGCTGACTTCAAGGTCGCGGGCCAGCTGGCTGACATGCGTGCCCCGGGCGAGCAGGGTGGCCACGATGCGCCGCCGGGTGGGATGATCCAGGGCCGCGATCACCCCAGCCAGGCGGCTCTCTGGGGACGCGTCATCCGGGACCACGGGAGATCCTTCGTTGCTAGCTCCACATGTAGCCTTGACGCTACATGTGTACGCCTGAGGCATCAAGTGGGTCCGGCGCCCTGCTCCAGCGGGGCCGGCTGCGCAGCACGGCGAGCATCAGCAGGCACGCGGCCGCGAGTACCGCCCCGAACCACCGGACCGACACGGTCAGCCCGAGCAGCGTGGCGAGCAGGCCGACGCCTACGGTGACCAGCCCGCTGCCCGCGTAGGTCACCACGTAGAACATGGAGACGGGTCCCGGCCCGGGCCTGCGCCGGGGCGATCTCGTTGATCCGCCGCAGGCCGCCCATGAACGCCAGTCCCTGCCCGCACCCGGCCACCGCCATCGCCGCGAACAGCACCGCCGCGCTGTCCGCCGGCCCGGCCGTGACCAGCCCGGCGGCGATGAGCCCGAGCAGGCCGAAGCTCAGGCCGGCCAGCCCGGCTGCCTGGGCCCGGTCGGGGTCCCATGACCGGCAGACGGCCTGCGCGAGCGCCGCGACCAGCAGCAGCGAGCCGGCCGCGGTGCCGTCGGCGAACAGGTTGCTGCCGCCCAGTGCCGCCGCCGCGTACGAGGGAACCAGGGCCAGCACCACGTACGCGACCGCCCAGGCCAGCAGGCTCACCGCGGCCGGAGCCAGGAACGCGGCGCGGACCTGGGCCGGGAGGCTCGGCCACCGGGGCTGCCATCGCTGCCCCGTCCTCCCCAGCGAGCCGGGCAGCAGGGCCACTGCGGCCACGGCCGGGATCAGCAGCGCGATCTCCACCAGGTAACTGAGCACCCGCGGGACGGGAGCGTACTGCGCGAGCGCCCCGGCCAGCACCGCGCCGAACCCGACGGCTGCGGTGGTCGCCGTCGCGGCCAGGAACGACGCGCGGGCCCGCCGCCCGTGCGGTTCGGTCAGCACCAGGCCGGCGGTGAGCGCCCCGGAGCAGGCGCCCACGGCCAGTCCCTGCACCGCCCGGCCCGCGAACAGCCAGCCCGGTCCCGTCGCCGCGGCCAGCAGGGCCGAGCCGCAGGCCGCGGCGGCCAGCCCGGTCACCAGCACCGGCCGGTAGCCGACCGTGTCGCTGAGCGGGCCGCAGATCAGCAGGGCCGCCACGACCGCAGCGGCGTAGACCGCCACCAGCAGCGTCACGTCCAGTGGCGAGAGGCGGAACACGTGCTCATATACCGCGTACAGCGGGGTGGCCAGGTTCGTCCCGGTCAGCAGGACGGTCAGGGCATAGCCCAGCCCTGCGTACCGGATCCTGCTGCCGACCGCGGGGGGCCGGGTCATCCGGGCGGCTCTGAGAGCACGTACCGGATCCCCCAGGCCCGGTAGCCTGCGCGCTCGAAGGCCGTGGCCATCGGGAGGTTCGTGGTGTCGGTCGTGGCGGCGATGCTAGGTTCGCCGCGCCCGGCGTGGAACCGGGTGGTCTCCGCGACCAGGTCGTCGATGTAGCCCCGGCCGCGCATCCCCGGCACCACGCCCAGGTACCCCACCACCGCGCCGCTGGAGTTGCGGTTAGGCAGGATCATCCCGGCGAGCCGGCCTGGCCGGCCGCCGTCAGCCGTGTACGCCAGCCGCCACCAGTCCCGGTCGCCCGCCATGGCCAGGTAGATACCCATGTCCTCGCGGGCCTGGCGGGCGGCGCCCAGCGCGGCGACCTCCCGCCGGGTGGTCACGTCCAGGCTGCCCACCGCGATCTGGCGGAACATGTCCAGGAACGCGTCGTCGGGCTCGGGCCGGAAGACCAGGCGGCCGCTGGACCGGGGGAGACCCGCGTCCGGGGTCCACTCGAAGCGGATCCGCTCGAGTTCACCGGTCAGCCCGGCGCGGGCCGCGGCATCATGCCGCCAGGCGAACGCGCTGGCCACGGCCGGGTCGGACCGCCAGCTGGTCGGCAGGTTGATCTCGAAGCCGGGCGCGACCGAGGGAGCGGGCCTGCGCAGCGCCTGCTGCCCGGCGGCGATCAGCCGGGCCGCCAGGGCCGCCCGCGCGGGGGCTGAGCCGCCGGCGGGCAGCGACCCGCCGGCGGACACGCAGTCCAGCACCAGGGGATAGGCGGCGTCAGCGAAACCCCACCAGATGGCGCGGGCCAGGATTCGGCCCTCGTCCTCCACGATCCAGGTCCATTCCGGCCGGTACTGGTGGCGGTCCAGTTCCTCGCGGTAGCGGTCGGCCGGGACCACGCCGACCGGCTCGGTGACCGGCCAGGCGAGGATCCGGTCCAGGTCAGCTTCGGTGGTGGGGCGGATGAGCACACGGCCTCCGGTTGGTTCCAGGAGGCGGACCCGGACCTGGCAGGAGAGGGCTGGCCGCAGGGAACTGGCCGGTCCTGGGCCGGCAGTCAGCCGGCCGGGGCCAGGTGGCCCGGGAACGCTTTCAGCAGACTAGTCATCCCGGCGCCTCCCCGGGATTCCCGCCGCAGCCTCTCCCGGCCGTCTGCCCCGGCCCGCCGCAGACATTAGGCTCGGCCTGCCCATCCGTCGACGGGATCCGTCCCACGCAGAGGGATGCCATAGCCAGCCGGTTCCTGTACCTGATCCGGCACGCTGAGGCCGCGGAGGGAGGCAGCCTCAGCGACGCGGGCGAGGAACAGGCGCGGCGCACCGGCGAGCGGCTGAAGAACCTGCCGGTGACCCGGATCCACCACAGCCCCCTGCCGCGCGCGGCGCAGACGGCCCGGCTCATCGCGGGCTGGCTGCCCGGCGTGCCGGTGGCCGAGTCCGCCGTGGTCGGCGACTACATCCCCGCCGACCTCGATCCCGGCGGGCTGCCACCGTCCTACGCCCGGCTGGTCAGCAGCTACACGACTACGGAGCGTAACGATGGTGCGGCGCGGGCCAGGGCGGCGATCGAGCAGTTCGCGGGCCCGCCGGGGGAGAGCCCGGCCGGGGAGAGCGCGCCGGGGGAGAGCCCGGCCGCCGACGTTCACGAGCTGATCGTCACGCACAACTTCCTGATCGGCTGGTTCATCAGGCACGCGCTGGACGCACCGGACTGGCGCTGGATCGGCCTGAACCAGCAGAACTGCGCGCTGACCGTGATCTTGTACCAGCCCGGCCTGCCGCCGTCGCTGGTCACCTTCAACGACGCCGCCCACCTGCCGGAGCAGCTGCGCTGGACCGGGTTCCCGGCCCGGCTCCGGCCCCAGTACAGCTAGATATTTTTCCCTAACGAGGGGGCGCCCGGCCACTGGCTACTCGCCGGTGACCCCGTCCACCGACTCCCGGATAAGGTCGGCGTGGCCGTTGTGCCGCGCGTACTCCTCGATCATGTGGCAGATGATCCAGCGCAGGCTCGGTGACCGGCCGTCCGGCCAGGTACGCACGGCCAGCTGGTCCAGGCCGCCGCTGGCCAGCGCCTCGCTCACGCAGTCGCGGGCGCGGGCCACGTTGTCCTGCCAGAGCCCGCGGAGCTGCTCTGGTGAGTCCCCGGCCGCCGTGTGCCACTCCCAGTCGCGGTCGGCGTCCCAGTCCACGCTGTTCCACGGGGGGGCCGGGTCCCGCCCGAACAGCGATTCGGAGAACCACGAGTCCTCGACCAGGGCCAGGTGCTTGAGCATCCCGCCCAGGGTCATCGTCGAGACGCCGACCGTCGCCGCCAGGCCCGCCGCGTCCAGGCCCGCGCATTTCCAGGCGAAGGTGGCGCGCTGGTAGTCCAGGAACCCCAGGAGGGTGCCGGCCTCGTCCGCCGTGAGCGGAGGTTCCGTCCGGCCGTGCTCGTCCACGTCAGCCATGCCCAGCGAGATTACCCCCGTACGTCCATCCGCTGCGTGCCGACGACGGACAGCAGCCGCAGCGCCTCCTCCGACGGTGAGCCGGGGGTGGCGGTATAGATCACGACCCGCTGGTCGCGGTCGGTGATGTCGAGGACGTCGCAGTTGACGGTGACCGGGCCGACCAGCGGGTGCTGGAACGTCTTGCGCTGGGCGCGCTCGGCGCTCACATCGTGGGAGGCCCACAGCCGGGCGAATTCCTCGCTTCCGGCGAGGAGTTCACGGACCAGCTCGGTCACCTCGGGATCGCCGGGGTAACGGGCGGCGGTGGCCCGCAGGTCCTGGGCTGACCTGCGGGCGAACTCGTCCGCGTCGGACACTCCGTACAACCGCCGCCCGTCCGGGTGCGGCCCGAGGAAGACCCGGCGCACGAGGTTGCGGTCGCGCCGCGGCAGGGCTGAGAAGTCTTCCATAAGGGCGGCCGCCAGGTCATTCCAGGCGATCACCTCGTGCGTCGCGGACGTCACCATCGCGGCGGCCTGCGGCAGCCGGTGCAGCAGGTCGAGGATGCTCTGCCGTACCTCGCGCGATGGCCCGGGCGGAGGGCCCGGCGGCGCGCCCGCGAGATGATGGAGGTGGCCGCGCTCGGCGTCCGACAGGCGCAGAGCGCGGGCCAGCCCGGCCAGCACCTCGCGCGACGGGCGCGGGCCGCGGGCCTGCTCCAGCCGCGTGTAGTACTCGGTCGAGATGAACGCGAGCTGCGCTGCCTCCTCGCGGCGCAGGCCGGGGGTGCGCCGGCGCGGTCCGGCGGGCAGCCCCACGTCGGCCGGGGTGATCCGCTCGCGCCTGCTGCGCAGGAAGCCGGCCAGTTCTCGTCTGTCCACACCACCAGTGTGCACGGGTGCCGCGGCGCGGATCCAGGTACCGCCGGTGCCTGGATCGGCCCGGCGGACTGGCGCAGGCTCGCGGCCATGGACAACACACCCAGCACCGGCACATCCACCACGGGCACATCCAGCGCGGCCGCCCTGGGCCTGCTGGCCGGCAAGGTCGCCTTCATCACCGGTGCCGGCCGCGGTATCGGCGCCGCCGCGGCGCGGCTCTTCGCCCGGGAAGGCGCCCGCGTGCTGCTCGCGGCCCGGACGGAGTCCCAGCTGAAGACGGTGGCCGAGGAAGTCCGGGCGGCGGGCGGCATCGCCGACTACGTGGTGTGCGACCTGGCCGATGCGGCCAGCGTGCGTGCCGCCGTGGGCCGCGCCGTGGACGTGTACGGCCGGCTCGACGTCGCATTCAATAATGGCGCGGCGTTCGTGCCGCCCGGCCCGATGGACCAGGTGCGGGAGGCTGACTTCGACTACGTCTATGCCGTGAACCTCAAAGGCCCGTGGCTGGCCATGGTCGCCGAGATCGCCGCCATCCGGGCTACCGCCGGGACGGGGGCCATCGTCAACAACTCCAGCGTCGGCAGCCTGATGGGCAACCCCGAGCTGCCCGCCTACGGTGCGATGAAGCGGGCGGTCAACAGCCTCACCGAGTCGGCGGCCATCACCTACGGGCCGGAAGGCATCCGGGTCAACGCCATCGCCCCCGGCGGGACGCTGACCGAGATGATCCGGACCTGGGAGGCGGATGCCCCCGGTCTCGTCGAGCGGCTCAAGGCGCGGACCCCGCTGCGCCGCACGGCCGACCCGGACGAGATCGCCCAGGCCGCCGCCTGGCTGCTCAGCGACCGATCCTCGTTCGTGACCGGCACGGTCCTGCGGGTCGACGGCGGCGCGCGGGCCTGAGCCGGGCCTGAGCCGTCTCCCGGCACGCCTTCCGGCATGCATGTATCTGGCGGCCGCCGCGGCGTCCTGCACAGAGCAAGGACGGCATAGCCCGGCAGAAGGGGATGGAACCGTGAGTTACTCAGACGCGATCGTGGCGCAGGCGAAGCTGTGGGTCGGCTACCGCGAGGGTCCCGGCAATCAGAACATGTTCTCCACAGGCCTCGGACTGCCGCCGGAGGCCTGGTGCCAGGACTTCGTGCAGTTCGTTTCGGCGTCGGCCGGCTACAAACAGCCGCACACCACCTCGGGGGTGGTCTCCATCGGTGACTGGGCCCGCCAGCACGGCCTGTTCATCGTCTCGACCGAGGCCACGCCCGGCTGCCAGATCCTGTACGACTTCAGCAACGGGGACGGCAAGGAGCCGGTCGACCCGATGAAGACCCACACCGGGATCTACATCGGTGGCGGCCAGACCATCGAGGGCAACACCGGGATGCCCGAGGGCGTCCACCAGAAGAACGTCACGCTCGGGGCCAGCAACATCTGGGGGGCGATTAACTGGCCGAAGTACTGGCACGCGCACCCCGAGCCGTTCTCGATGTCCGTGAACCGGTTTCCCAGGTACCCGGTCCTGCAGCAGAACAGCAGAGAGGACGACCGGGTCATAGGACTGCAGCGCGCCCTGAACTCCGCGCTCGGCATCAAGCTGGATGTAGACGGGGAGTTCGGCCCGAAGACCGCCGACGCCTGCCGCCAGTTCCAGCGGGCCAGCCGCATCCCGGTCACCGGGATCGCCAACCAGGCCACCTGGGCCAGTCTGGACATCGCCCTGGACAAGCTGAGGAAGTGACGCCGGGAAACGGCGTGCGCGGGCCATGGCCGGGCGGTCTGCCGTCCGGCCATGGCCTTACTTCTTCGGCTTGCGGATCGACCACCGGGGTTTGCAGGCTTGGCTTGGGGCGCGCCTGGCCGCGTGCGCCGCCCTAGGGTGTTGGGCGGATGCGAAAAGGAGTGCCAACCATGATCCTCCCGAAGGTCCGGGACCCTCGCTTCGTGACGATCCGCCGCGGTGGGACCCTGACCGATTCGGATCACCAGCTCCTCGCTCTTTGGGCGGCATCGTGCGCGGAGCACGTCCTTGACTTCTTCGAGACAGCTCAGCCTGAGGACCCACGACCCCGTCAGGCGATCGAGCATGCCCGCGCCTGGGTGCGTGGCGAGGTCACGATGACCCAGGCCCGCACGGCGGCCGGCCATGCAATGGCCGCGGCCAGGGACCTGCGTGGGGCAGCACGGCATGCCGCGTACGCTGCTGGCCAGGCCGGGGCCGTCGCGCATGTCGCCGCGCACGAACTCGGTGCGGCTGCCTATGCGATCAAGGCCGCACGTGCTGGCGCGCAGGAAGGCGAGGGCGCAGGGCGGCTCGAGTGCCGGTGGCAACGTGACCAGCTCCCGGAGGCGATTCGCGAGCTCGTACTGGACGACCAGCGGTTGCGGAACGACATCTGCTGGTCGGTGTTTGACTGCTGAGCGCGCATGGGGGGCGCCAGCACCGCCCACAAGCGCATCTTCCGTGAGACGGGACACGTCCACCTCAGGCGTCCTGCGGGCGCTCGCCTCGTTTCCAAGATCATATTCAAACTGGCAGGAACGGGAGCTCATGAGCCGGGAGTAGGCCACTTCCGGCTCAACAGGATTGGCGCTATCACCGTCCCGTCACTTCCGTGTAGTTGACGAGGTTGCGGATAGAACACCGGGTTTGCAGGCTTTGCTCGGGCGTGCCCGGTCGCGCATTCGCCGCCCTGGCGGCTTGGTGCAGCCATTCGGCGAGCTGGGGGTCGCGCCGCGCCCAGCTGGCGAACTGGCGGTCGAGGGCGGCCTGGTGGCGGCGGCCGCGGCCCGGGTTGACGGGGGACCGTTCCATGAGCGGGCTGAGGAACGGCGCCAGGGTGCGGCGGGCGCCGGCGATGACGTGCTCGGGTGCGTAGCGCCCCGAGCCAGGTGAAGGTGGTCTAATGACCGTGACGGGCGCAGAGATCGTGCTGCTCCCAGGGCGGCCTGCGCCATCTGAGGAGGCCAGCCGGATGACATCGCCACCAGCTCCCGAGCGAGTCGCGCAGCGCTTGAAGGAATGGACACCGACCCTCCTTGACACGCTGATCCCCTTCGGTTTCTGGCTGCCGAGCTGTTCCTGGCTCACTTCGTCGATGACCTGCGGCCCTGGCTGCTGTCCTTTGGCCTCGTCGCCCTGGTCGGTGCAGGCGCGTGGCTCCAGAGCCAGCTGCACGTCCGCGAGCTCGCCAGCGAGAACCGCAAGTCCATGCCATCCTGGCGGGCCCGCGCAGCTACCGGGGCACGATGGCGGCGGCCGTCGCCCTGCTCAGCCTGGCCGGATTTGGCCTGTACACGGTGCTTGGGCTGGGCAGCGCGCAGCTCGCCGTCGCGATGATCGCGCTGGCCGGGACCATCGCGATCATCGCCAGCTCGATTCCCATGTGGAACCGGATCCTCCGGTTCGCGCACGGCGAGCCGGTGCCCTCCGCCCGTCATCCCAGGCAGCGAGGGCAGTCGTGATGACCAAGCTGACCTGGCGAAACTCCCGTGGTTTCACTGGCATGGACGGGAGTTGATGAGCCGAGAGTAGCAGGGTTGCGGGTCGCTACAGCGGAAAGGCGATGTCACAGCCGGAGGCGCAAATCGCAACTAGGGACATGAGCACTGAGACACCAGCAGCGGCGAGGACGCTCCCCGAGCGGCTGGCCGCGGCGAGGACGTGGTCGCGCGGGCGGCCGCGGGGCTCGCCGCTTGAGGAATTCGAGCAGGTGTACCTGCGCAACGTCGACGTCCTCATGGGCTACTTCGCGCGCCGGTGCCGCGACCCGCACACGGTTGCCGATCTCACCTCCGAGACGTTCGTCCGGGCCATGGACGGCTTCGCCAGGTTCGACCCCCGCCGGGGATCGGACCGGGCGTGGCTGTTCGGCATCGCCGCACATGTGTTCGCCCGCCATTGTGAGCAGTCGGCGGGCGGCCGGGACGCGGTCGCGCGGCTCGGCGGCCTCCGGAGGCTGGACGAGGACGAGATCGAGGAGCTCGCCGGGCGGATCGATGCGGAGCGTGAGGGCGCCGCGCTGATGCGGCGGTTCGCACGGCTGCCCGCGGTCGAGCGGGCGGCGGTCGAGCTCGTTGACCTGGAGGGGCTCAGCCCGAAGGAGGCGGCGCTGGCCCTCGGCGTCTCCGGTGTCGCATTCCGCAAACGGCTGTCCCGGGCGAGGTCCCGGCTGAGGAAGGAGCAGCAAAGCGATGACTAAGTTCACAGATCATCTTTGGAGTGATCTCGCCCGAGAGCACGGCGCGACCCTGACGCACGCCGACCGGCCCGAACCGGGCCGGGCCCGTCGCCCGAGTCCGCGTGTTCTCGCGGGCAGCACGCTCGCGCTGGCGGTCGGAGGCACAGCACTCGCGCTCGGCCTGACCTCGACGGGCAGTACGCCGGCTGCGACCGGCGGCACGCGGGTGGTTACCGCGGCGTACACCATCACGCGAAACAACGACGGCTCGGTGCTGGTGCAGATCAACCAGCAGAAGTCGATTGTCGCCGCGGACGCCAAGCTCAGCTCGATGGGGATCCAGGAGAAGGTCGCGGTTTTCCCGAAGCCGGGCGCGGCAACCGTCAGCGGCCCGGTCACCTGCAAGCCGGTTGATGGCGCGCCGAAGCAGCCGCAGGTGCAGGTTCTCCTGGGCACGAACGGCACGGAGGTCATCGCCGGGGGTAACACGGGCGCCGGCACCTGGCACCTGGGCAGCTGCGTGGTCTTCCCCACCGGTTACAAGGGCAACAGCGGCCCGGGCAACACCAGCAACGGGGGCGCCGGCGGGTGATTCAGTGACGGTTGCCAGCGCCGGGCAGGCGATGGCACGGCTGGCGGTCCGGCCCCCCTCTGATGGCGGGAGCCGGACCGCTGTGCGGTGGCCGTGGTTGATCGTCGCGGCCGCGGTCGGGTGGAACCTGGTGAACCTGCGGGCGCTCACGCTCAAGGTCACGTACCTGAACGACAGCTCGATGCATGAGCAGATGGTGCGGTTCGCGACGGCACAGCTGCGCGCCGGGCACCTGCCGCTCACGAGCTGGTTCCCGTTCCTGGGTGAGGGGTCGCCGCAGTTCCTGCACTACCAGAGCCTGCCCGCGATCCTCACCGGTGCGCTCGGCCTGCTGACCGGGCCTGACGTGGCATTTCGCTGGTCGCTGTACCTGCTTTTGTCGCTGTGGCCGGTCAGCGTCTACCTGGCGGCCCGCGCGTTCGGGGCGGGCCGGCCGGCCGCGGCAGCCTCGGCCGCGATGGCCCCGTTCCTGATGAGCGCCACGGGGGTCGGCTAC
>DASQRM010000106.1:0-9960 GCA_035642895.1 Streptosporangiaceae bacterium
CCTGTCCGCGCCGGTCACGCTCATCAACCCGGACCGGATCTACAGCTTCCTGATCAAGCCGTCGCTGATCGCGCTCTGGCTCAGCCAGCTGATCGTCTTCGCGGTGTACCCCCGGTTCGCCGCGCGGCAGCACGACCGCCGCCTGCCCGCCTGGGCGCTGACGGTGGTCGCCACCGCGTTCGCGCTTTACGGCCTCTGGGTCACCATCCAGCATTCCGCAACCTGACCGACACGGCCGGCCGTGACGCCAGCCGGAACCACCACTCATAAGGAGACAGACCGATGAACTCCACTCACACAAACACCATGCTCCGCGATCACGACTCCGCCCACCGGGACAGTGCCCCGGCCCGGGCGGCCCAGTTGCTGGCCCGAGGGCCGGCCAGGATGAAATCACCCGCCGCGCGCTGGGCGGTCACTGTCCTGGTGGTCGTCGGCGCCGCCCTGATGGTGTGGTCCGGCGTGATCCACCTTCAGCTGTGGTCTGACGGCTACCGGTCCATTTCCGTGATCGGTCCGCTGTTCCTGATCCAGGGCATCGGGGGCATCGCGCTGGCCGTGGTGATAGCCGTCTTCCGCCGCGTGGTCCTCATGGCGGCCGGTGCGATCATGATGGCCGCCACAGCCGCCGGGCTGCTGCTCAGTGTGGGCATCGGCCTGTTCGGCTTCCAGGAAAGCCTGGCCGTCCCGTATGCCATGAGCTCTCTGGTGGTGGAGTTCGTCGGTGCGGCCGTGCTCGCCGCCGCAGCCGCCATCGTCCTGGCTGCCCGCCGGGAACCCCGGCCAGTCCGGCGCTAGTGCTAAACGGCAGGCCCGTCCAGGCCCGCGGGACCTCTGTCCCGCGGGCCTGGACGGCTGCCCCAGGATCATGGCCGGAGAATTTCGCCAGTTCATGCGCTGTGGTCCAATCTCTTTCCGGCCGTCACCCGTATGTAGTGTGTGCGGATAGTGGGAACCCCGACCGACCAGCTACCAGACGAGACGCTGCTCGCGGGCCTGGGCGCAGGCGACGCTGAGCTGTCGCTCGCGTTCGTGCGCCGCTTCCAGGGACTCGTCTTCGGCGTAGCGATGGCCGTGGTCGGCGATACGGCGACGGCGGAGGATGTGGCCCAGCAGGCCTTTGAGCAGGCCTGGCGGCACGCCCAGGTGTTTGACGCGCGCCGCGGCTCTGTCCGGGCCTGGCTGAGGACCATCACCCATAACCTCGCCGTCGACGTCGTCCGCTCGCGGACCTCGGCGCCCGTGGACCCGGACGATCTTCCCGCTATCCTCACCGCAGTGACCGACACACCGGAGCGGGTCGCCGAAGCCCACGACAACGCCGCGGAACTGCGCCGCACACTGGCCCGGCTACCGGAACCGCAGGCCCGGGCGGTGGCCATGGCCGGCATGTACGGCATGACGGCGCAGCAGATCGCCGATAGCGAGCACGTCCCGCTGGGCACGGCGAAGACCCGGATCAGGGATGGGATGCAGAAACTGCGGGCCGCCTACCTCCCAGAGGAGGCCGGTAATGAGTGAGCTGAACGAGATGGGATGCCGCGAATTCTCAGACGTCGCCGCCGAACTGGCGCTCGGTGTCCTGACCGGGCGTGAGCGCGCCCAAGCGCTCGCCCACCTGGACCACTGCGCATCGTGCCGCGAGGAAGTCCGCCAGCTGACGGCAACCGGTGAGGGGTTGCTGGGACTGCTGCCCAGCGTGGAGCCCCCGGCGGGATTTGAGGCCCGGGTGATGGACCGGATCGGCCTTTCCGCGCCTGTCCCCAGCCCGGACCGCCACGCTGGCTGGATCAGCCGGATGTCCCACCTGGGCCGGAAGCCCGCCCGGCCGGCCGCCGCCGGCCCGGCCAGGCCGGCCGGGCGAACCCGGCGGGCGCTGGCCCTCGCGGCCGTCACACTGGCCGTCGTCGCGGCTGGCCTGGGAGGGTGGGGCCTGCGGCCCGGCACCCCGGCTCCAGCCGGGGCCCCGCTGAGCTCCGCCACTCTGCTCTCCGCCAGCCACCAGGCCGCGGGAAAGATCTTCCTCTACGAGGGCAGTTCACGGTGGCTGTACATGTCCGTGAACATGCCCACGGGGAATAGCACCGTGATCTGCCAGGTAGAAGGCCAGGACGGCCACCTCACCACCGTCGGCTCGTTCCGGCTGACCGACGGCCGCGGCTACTGGGGCAGTCCGGTCCCCGCGACCCAGGGGTCACTTGCCGGCGCGCGGCTGGTCGGACCGGGCGGCACCGTCCTGGCCACCGCCAGCTTCCACAGCGCCTAGGTTCCTGCCCGGCACGAGACGTGGCCTCGCCTTGCCCTGCGCTCCGTGCACTATGAGCACACATCCGCTGAGGTGATCGCATCGAACGTGGCCACGTGCTGGGGCAGGATGCCGCCTGCTTCCAGGACCGCCTGATCCGTCACGGACACCGGAACGCCATCAGTGTTCCAGTCCTGGCACAGCGTGTTCCCGGTCGCGGTGATCCACCCGGCCGGAGCCACGATGCCAGCGGCCAGGATGTCATTGACGTACTGGGAGTTGCCAGCTGCTGGTGCGGGCTGGACAACCACGGGTGCCGGAGCAGGCTTGTTCGCTGCACGCCTGGCGGCCCGGACTGCGTTATCAGCCTTGCGGTTGGCAGCAGCGATGGCCTTGTTCTGTGCCTGGGCCTTGGCGCTGGCCACGGCGCGGTTATGGCTGGCTGCGGCAGCCGCCCGCTGGACGGCCAGGTTGTGCGCGTTGACGTGGCTGGTCACCAGCAGGGTGACCCCGGCACTCAGGGCCAGCAGCACGACGACACCAATGATTACCGCTGCCACCTTGTTAATCCTGATATTCATCATCGCCCCCTTGATCACGGCACCCAGTTGTGTGCGTGCCAGGACCAGTGCCAGTGCTGGACTGAGCCACCGTTTCCGGGACGGATTCCGCTGATCCGCACATTCTCGAAGTAGTTATATTGCTGGCCGGTGGCCGTGAACTGAGCGTTGGATTTGCGGTCAGAAAACCGCATCACGACCTGCCCCACGAAGGTCCGGTGGCCGTTCCGCACGCCCCACATTGGCCCGAACCCGACGGCGCTGCGCTTGAACCAGCTAACCCACTCGGTGCCCGCTGTAATGCTTGGCTTACCCCCCAGCAGCACGAACCTGGACGGTTCGATGTAGGCCGACTGACTCCCCCGGCCCGAATGCATGTTTACGTAGGTCGGGGCAGCCGAAGAACCGGTTACAGCCGCAGGGCCAGTACTAGCTGATGCTGCTGTCGCCAAATGCGGTAACCGCCATGGCGGCTGCTCCCGCTATTGCGGCGCTTCTTCCGGTCGCGCGGCGCGGGCGTCAGGGGTTTCTATCTGACCGAGGTGGGGTCGGCTTGCTGCCGGTGGTCAATGCCGCGGCCGTGGGCGGGATGATGCGCGGCGACATGGACCTCGTATGATCGTGCCTGTGCGGCGTACAACCTCAGGGCGCCGCCCCGCAGCTCGTCGGGCGTGAACGGCCGTGCGCCGGCTGCGGTCCGGAACGCTTCGGCGCCGACGGCTTCCAGTTCGTCGTCGGGGATCGCCCTGACGGTGGCATGGATATAGACGGCCTCACCCTGGTTGGCGGGCGCGGTGGAGTCGAAGATCACGATTTCGGCCTCGGGGCGTTCGGCCAGGTTGCGCGAGTGCTGTGCGTCGGGCGAGGAGACCCAGTAGAAGTCCGAGTACCGCGCGGGGGTGTAGTACACCGGCGACAGCCGCGGCCGGCCGTCGGGGTCAGTCGTCCCTAGCGTCATGTAGTGGCCGGCGTCGATCACCCGCCGCGCCATCGCGTTGAGGTCGGGATGGCCGCCGGTCAGCGGGCCGGATCGGGGCGTGCTTCTCCGGTAGGTGATCGCGAGGTCGTCCTCCCAGGAGGACCCGTCCCGGGACAGCTGGCCCTGGCCGGTGATCGTGTTGCCATCGTCGCTGAGGATGCCCGTGAACCGCTGGCTGAATCCGGGTGCGTCGCGCCAGAACCGCCACTGGTCTTCCTCGAGGCTGACCGCATACAGCCGGTACACGCCGCGGTGGTCGAAGTAGTGCATGGACAGCTGCTGGTCGGTGACGCCGATGATCGCGATCGCGTCCGGGATCTCCGGGTGGTCGTAGTGCCAGCGCAAAATCAGGAATTGCCGGCCGTCCAGCCACTCGAACGTGGCGTGCCCGCGCACGACGGTGCCGGGCAGCAGCGGATGGGTGGCCTGCGTTGCCCACCGGCCGGTAAAGCGCTGCCAGCCATGAAGCTCAGGGTGGGGCATGGATGACTGCATCAGTCCCTCTTCCTGCGTCGCTGCTGCCTGCCGGTACGACTTCGCCCGCGGCGGGAAGTCATCGGCCAGGTGGCTGCAGCCCGCTGGTCTGCGTTCAGGGCGGTTCTCCCCCTTCAGGCCAGGCAGGAACTGGCTGCCTGGGTTGCCCGCCCGGTCACCGGGACCGCCTAGTCTGTGCCCAAGGCTCGCCGGGGCAGGAGGTCGGGGTATGAAAAGGCTGCTTATCGCCGCTGCTTTGGTGTTCACGGGGATCGGGTTTTTTCCCGGCCAGGCCAGCGCCAGCACGCTTACGCAGTGCCTCACCCAGCAGCACGTCTGCGTGAGCGGCGGCGCCCGGTCGCTGATCTCCGCGGGCCAGGAGGCGCAGCTGGAACGCCAGATCGGCGCGGATAACATCTGGGTGGTCGCCGCCCCGTCCGGGTCGGCGGGCTACAACAGCGCGATGCGGCAGATCATCAGCGACCTTAACGGGAACGCCCAGTTCACGGTGGGATTCCTGGACAGCCGGCTCCGGCACTTCGGCGCCTACAACAAGGGCATGCTGCCCGATCACGACTCCGCCGCCATCGCGACCCAGGTGGTCAGGCAGCACCAGGCGGACGGGAACATTGACGCGGCCCTGACGGACTTCGTGAAGGACGTGCAGCAGCAGGCCACGTCGGGCCCGGGCTCCGGCTCGGCGGGCAGCACGGCCAGCGGATCGTCACACGTGCTGACCACCGTCCTGATCGTCGTGGGGGTCATCGCGGTGCTGGCCGTGCTGGGTGGTCTGCTGATCTGGCGGCCCATCCGCAGGCGCCGCCAGCAGGAACTGAAGGACGCCAAGGCGGCCGCGCAGGATGACCTGATCGCGCTGAGCACCGGGGTGACCGACCGCGACGCCGACATTTCGATCCGCAGCGACCCCGAGGCGGCCGCCGAGCAGGCCGCAGCGCTGAACTCCTACGAGCGGGGCACTGCGGCCCTCGACGCGGCCCGCCGCGTGAAGGACATGGGCGCGGTCAGCCGGGCCATCGCCGAGGGCCAGTACCACCTAGCCAGCGCCCAGGCCCTGGCCGCCGGGGAGCCGAAGCCGGACCGTCGTCCCTTGTGCTTCTTCGATCCCCGGCACGGCATGTCCGTGCGCGACGTGCTGTGGACGCCCCCCGACGGGGGCCCGCCGCGGCCGGTACCAGCCTGCGCTGCCGACGCGCGCAAGGTGGAGCAGGGGATCGAGCCCGAGATGCGGACGGTGGAGGTCCGCGGGGCACCGGTCAACTACGTGAACGCGGGGTTCGCCCCGGCGTACTGGGGCGGCTTCGGGTTCCTGCCCGGCATGTTCACCGGGTTCCTGCTCGGCGACGTGCTCGCCACCGGCTTCGGGTATCCCGGCTATTTCGGTGGCTACGGCGATGGTGGCTACGACGGGAACTCCGGGGACGGGGATTCCGGAAACGGCGGGGACTACGGCGGGGGCGACTTCGGCGGCGGGGACTTCGGCGGGGGCGATTTCGGTGGCGGCGGGGACTTCGGCGGCGGGGACTTCGGCGGCGGCGGCTTCTCCTAGGCCGTCCGGCTTGGTCTTGACCGCCTGATCCGGCGTAGGTTCGGAGCGTGGAGTGGACCGGTGCGCGCTACGCCGACATGCCGACGGTCGAGGTGTCGACCTGGATCGGGGCGCCACCGGAACACGTCTGGCAGCTGGTATCCGACATCGGGCTGATGCCGCGTCTGAGCCGGGAACTCCAGTCCGTCGAATGGCTCGACGGGGTCTCCCAGCCGGCCGTGGGTGCACGATTCCTCGGGCACAGCAAGCACGATGCGCTGGGAGAGTGGTCCACCACGTCCCACATCGTCCAGCACGACCCGTGCCGGGTGTTCGCATGGGCGGTGGAGGATCCGGAGCAGCCGAGTGCGACGTGGCGGTTCACCCTGCATCCCGAGCAGGGCGGAACGACGCTGAGCCAGTGGGTGCGGCTCGGGCCAGGCCGCTCCGGCCTCAGCATCGCCATCGACCAGATGCCGGACAAGGAGCAGAAGATCGTCTTCGTCCGGATGCGGGAATTCGAGGAGTCGATGACCCGTACCCTCGCCGCCATCAAGGCCCTCGCCGAGCAGGCCTGATGCGCACCGCAACCACGATCGAGGCCAGCCAGCAAGACACGTGGAGCGAGACCCTCGACTTCGTCCTGGAGGCCGAGAAGCTCGGCCTGGACATCTGCTGGGTCGCCGAGGCCTGGGGGTCAGACGCGCCCTCACCACTGGGATACCTCGCCGCGCGCACCGACCGGCTGCTGCTCGGCTCGGGCATCATCCAGCTTGGCACCCGGACTCCCCCGCTGATCGCGATGACCGCCATGACCCTGGCCCAGCTGTCGGGCGGCCGGTTCCTGCTCGGCCTCGGACCGTCCGGACCGCAGGTGATCGAAGGCCTGCATGGGGTGCCGTTCGCCCGGCCGCTGGCCCGGATGCGGGAGACCATCGACGTGGTCCGTCAGGCATTCTCCGGGGAGAAGATCACCTACTCCGGGACCCAGTTCCAGATCCCCGCGCCCGGGGAGGCGCGGCCTATGCGGCTGTCACTGGCGGCGAACCCCGCCATCCCCATCTACATCGCCTCGATGTCACCGAGGATGCTCGAACTCACCGGCGCCGTGGCCGACGGCTGGCTGGGAACCAGCTTCGTTCCGGAAGGCTCGGCCGCCTACTTCGAGCACCTCGACCGCGGGCTCGCCAGATCAGGACGCGGCCGCAGCGATCTGGATGTGTGCCAGGGGGCTGAGGTCGCGTTCCTGGACGACGAAGACGCGGTCACGGCACACCTCGCGTCACGCAAGAAAGAACTGGCGTTCAGCCTCGGCGGGATGGGATCGGCCCGCACAAACTTCTACAACCAGGCCTACAGCCGGCAGGGCTGGGCCGAGGTCGCGGCTCAGGTTCACGCACGCTGGCAGGCCGGTGACCACGATGGCGCGGCCGGCCTGGTCACCGATGAGATGGTACTGGGCACCACACTGATCGGCACCGAGCAAATGGTGCACGAACGCCTCCGCGTTTGGCGCAACGCCGGCGTCGACACTGTGCGGCTATACCCGGCCGGTGACACTCTGGACCGCCGCCTCGCCACCCTCGCCCGCGCCATCGAGCTCGTCAAGACGATCGGCTGAGCCCGGCCGGCCGCGCCACAGGCATGCAGTGCTCACCGCCGGCCTGCCGGAGGTGGCCGCACGCCCTCCGCTCTGAGTCAGCGAGGCCTGGCCTCATCAGGCCACCGTGTGCCGCCTGGGCTTTTGACGCAACCGATCGGTTGCCATAGTATTGCAACCGGTCGATTGCTACTTGTTGGAGGCCGAGATGCAGGTGGAACGGGTCACCATGAAGACTCCCCCGGTCGGTGGCGGCGGGCGCGCGGGGACAGCCGCAATGGCAGCGGCGCTGACCCTGACCCTCGGGCTGGCCGCGGCATCCTGGGTGGCCGCGGTCCGGCAGATGAGCGGGATGGACATGGGCGTGGCGACCCGCCTCGGCTCGTTCGCGTTCTTCGCCGTCCTGTGGGTGACGATGATGGCGGCGATGATGCTGCCGGGCGCGGTCCCGGCCGTCGTGCGGCGGGTTCAGGCCAGCGGCCGGGTCCGCGGGGTGCCGCTCTTCCTCGGGTCCTACCTGGCCGTCTGGGCGCTGGTGGGCGTCGCGGTGTACGGGCTGTACCGGCCGCACGGGTTTGCCGTGGCCGGCGCGGTAGTGATCGCGGCCGGGGCTTATGAGTTCACGCCGCTCAAGCGGCACTTCCGGCAGCTTTGCCGGGAAAGCACCGGCTCGGGGTTCGGCTTCGGGCTGTGCTGCGTCGGGTCCAGCATCGGGCTGATGGTGATCCTGGTGGCGCTGAGTGCGATGAGCGTCATCTGGATGTCAGTGATCACCGTCCTGGCGCTCGGCCAGAAGCTCCTGCCCGCGAAGGCCGCCGTCGATGTGCCGCTGGCCCTGGCGATCGTCGGGCTCGGAATCCTGATCGTCGTCGCGCCCGCGTCGGTCCCCGGGCTCATGCCATCGATGTAAGACCTCAGCGCGCGGCCCTGCGGTACCCGCGTGAGCGCAGCGGTTTCAGGCCTGCTCACCGGAGGCCGCAACCGACTCGATGATGCGGTTCAGGATGGCGCCCACCTGCTCGCGGGCGGCGGCGGGGTCGGGCGCGCCGGCGAGGAACACCGCGGCCTCGCGGAGGGCGCCGACCAGAATACGAGCCAGCGGCATCACGGGCTGCGGGGTGACGCGGCCGAGTTCGATGCCGCGGCTCAGGAGCTGCACGACGAGGCCCAGGTCCGATTCGCTGACGTCGCTCTCGGCCTGCGCGCCGAGGACGGCCGGGGCGTCGATGAGCATGATCCGCGCCATCCCGGGTTCGGTGCAGACGTCCAGGAAGGCGGCCGTGGCGAACCGCATGGCGGCGATCGGGTCGTCCGGGCCGGCGGCGGCCAGCGCGGCCCCGACGCGCGCGTTGGCCACCTCCTCCACGGACTGGAAGACCGCGGCGAACAGCTCGGCCTTATCGGCGAAGTGATGGTACAGCGCACCACGGCTGACGCCGGCCGCGTGGACGACTTCCTCGGTTCCGACATCGGCGTAGCCGCGCAGGCCGAACAGCTCACGTCCGGCCGTGACCAGTGCGTCACGGGTGGCGGCCGACCGCTCGGCCTGGGTTCGCCTATTGCTATTCATACAGACTGTTTGTATGTTACTAGGGACATGGTCATACCGTATCGCAGAGGAGTTCCGACATGCCGACGGTCGACCTTCCCCAAGGCCGCGTCAACTACCGGGTCGCCGGCCCGGCCGACAGCCCGCTGCCGCCCGTGGTTTTCGTCCACGGCATCCTGGTCAACGGCGAAATGTGGACCGGCGTCGCCGCCGCGCTCGCCGAGCGCGGTATCCGGTCCTACGCGCCGGACCTGCCCCTGGGCGCCCACACGGCCGCGCTGAAACCAGGCACCGACATCAGCCCTCGTGCCGTGGCCCGGCTGGTGCTGTCTTTCCTGGAAGCCCTCGGCCTGAGCGACGTGACGCTGGCCGGCAACGACACCGGCGGCGCACTGTGCCAGTTCATCATCGACACCGACTCCTCGCGGATCGGGCGGCTGGTGCTGACCAACTGCGATGCCTTCGACCAGTTCCCGCCTCCTCCCGTCAACCTGATGGTGAAGCTGATGAGCAGCCCGGCCCGGTTGTGGCTGGCCACGCGTCCGCTGCGCTGGGAGGGGGTCCGGCACTCGCGGGCCGGCTACGGCCCGTTCGTCACCCGGCCACTGGACGCTGCGCTCACCCAGCGGTGGGTGACCCCGCTGCTCACCGACGCCGGCGTGCGCAGGGACACGGCACGGTTCATGCGCGCCATCCACCCGGCCGACCTGCTGGACGTCTCGACACGGCTGGGCCGCTTCACCCGGCCGGTACTGCTGCTCTGGGGTACCGGCGACCGGTTCTTCCCGCTGCCGCTCGCCCGCCGGCTGGCGGCGGCATTTCCCGATGCCCGCCTGGTGGAGGTCGACGGCGGCCACACCTTCCTCCCGCTCGACGCGCCGGACCGCATCGCCAGCGAGATCAGCACCTTCCTCGTGCCCGCCTGACCCTCCGTACTTCATGGGTACGGTGCGGGCCTGCCGGGTAGACCTAGGTCCACCCCGGATGTGGGTGCCAGCCCCCTGGCG
>DASQRM010000107.1:0-19587 GCA_035642895.1 Streptosporangiaceae bacterium
GCCCGCGGGGCTGGCCCAGCGTGATCCGCCCAGCGTCCGGGGAGATCTGCGGCAGCGGCGCGCCCACCGTCAGGAACCGCACATCTCGAGCAGCTTGCGGACGGTGGCCATGTTCCGGGCCGTGCCGGCGCCCTGGGCCGACATCGGCCGGCCCGCCCGGGTCAGCAGCACGGCCAGCTCACTACGCCCGAAGCCGTCGGGGGTGTGCAGGAACAGGGCGCGCCCGGCGTACTGGGCCACGTCCCGGCTCCCCTTTTCCGCCACCGTGTCCTGAGCTGCGGCCACGCTGGCGATCATCTCCGGGTCTGGCTCGGCGGGCAGGAACACCACATGGACCATCTTGGGGTTGGGCTCGTCCGGATACGGGTTGTCCCGCGCGATCTGGGCCAGTTCCGCGTGCGTCAGTACCAGGACCGCAGAGCGCACGCCCACCTGGTCCTCGACCGCCTTCTCGATGGCGGCCGCCACGGTCGTGGTGTCCTTCTCATCCGTCCTGAACACCACATTGCCGCTCTGGATGTAGGTGGCTACGTCGGTGTGCCCGAGGGAAGCCATGATCTCGCGTAGGTCCGCCATCGCGACCTTGTTGCGGCCGCCAACATTGATTCCGCGCAGCAACGCGACGTGAGTAGCCATCGCCACCACACTAGCGAGCCGGCCACCTGCCCAAACAGTGCAACACCGCGCCGGACCTAGAATGCACGGCGTGGCTGAACCCGATACACAGCGCGGAGCCCTGCTGCCCGAGCGGCACGCGGGCCGGGTGATAGTGCTCGACCCCGGCGACCGGGTGCTGCTGATGCGCTACGACGACGAGCTGCCCAACGGCCGACATTGGAGCACACCCGGCGGCGGGCTGAACCCGGGCGAGGACTACGCCGCCGCGGCCGTCCGCGAACTGGCCGAGGAGACCGGCTGGACCGACGTCACGCTCCGCCGCGAGGTGCTCCAGCGCAGCCTGACCATGGAGTACGGCGGCCGCCTGGTGCACCAGTACGAGCGGCACTACCTGGCCCGCACGCGGCAGCCGGACCGCCCGCTCGGGGATGTCGCGCAGATGCACGCGGCCGACGGCATCGCCGCCTGGCGCTGGTGGAGCCTGGCCGAGCTGGATTCGACGACCGAGGTCATCTGGCCCGCGGAGCTTGCGGACGTGATCCGGAAGGTCTTGGCTGAGGAGCGGACCCCGGGCTGAGCGCCAGCGGGGGCGTAATCACGGGGAGGGCGGGCCTATGGAGCCCATGCCGGAGGAGTGGAATCGGGCGGTCGCGGTGGTCGCGCACCCCGACGACCTGGAGTACGGCGCGGCCGCCGCGGTAGCCCGCTGGACCAGCCAGGGCAAGCATGTCGCCTACCTGCTCGCCACCCGGGGCGAAGCCGGCATCCAGGGGATGGCCCCGGACGAGGTCGGGCCGCTGCGGGTGGAGGAGGAACGGCGCAGCGCCGCGGTGGTCGGCGTGCACGACGTGCACTACCTGGACCACGCCGACGGGCTGGTGGAATATGGCCTGGCGCTGCGCCACGACCTGGCCGTCGTGCTGCGCGCGGAGCGTCCCGACGTCGTCATCACCATGAACTTCGACCTGACCTGGGGTGACACCGGGATGGTCAACCACGCCGACCACCGCGCGGTGGGGCTGGCCGTGCTGGACGCGGTCCGGGACGCCGCCAACCCCTGGGTTTTTACCGACGCCGGGCCGGCCTGGGGGGGCGCCACCGAGGTGTACGTGGCCGCCGTGACGGATCCCACCCACTTCGTAGACGTCACGGAGACGATCAGCACGGGGGTCGACTCGCTACGCGAGCACAAGGCCTATATCGACGGCCTGGGCCGGGACTTCGACCCGGATGAGTTCCTCCGGAACCTGGCGGGCTACACCGGCCTGGCGGCCGGCTGCGAGTACGCGGTGGGCATGCGCCGGTACACCGCGGGCTGACGGGTTTCACCTGCCCGGCCTGTGGTATCTGGGGTACGGTGCGCCCGTCCTCGGCGCCCCCCGGACCCTGGAGAGAGCATGCGCTACGCGGTAAAGGAGAAGCTCTTCTCGATCGGTGACGACTTCTGGATCACCGACGAGGGGGGTGACAAGGCCTTCCTCGTGGACGGGAAGGTGCTGCGGCTGCGGCAGACCCTGGAGATCTGCGATCCCGACGGGCACGTCCTGGTGACGGTGCGCAAGAAGCTGATCGCCATGCACGAGAGCATGGAGATCGAGGAGGACGGCGCTCTGGTGGCGACCGTCCGCAAGGCGCTCATCTCTCCGCTGCGCCACCGTTCGACCGTGGAACTGGCCGACGGCAGTCAGCTCGACGTGACCGGCAGCATCCTGGACAAAGAGTTCGAGATAACGGCGGGCGGCGAGGTCCTGGCGCGGATCTCGCGGGCCTGGTTCCGGATCAGGGACACCTACGGCGTGGAGGTAGAACCAGGCCAGGACGATGTCCTGTTCCTGGCCATCGCCGTCGCGCTGGACCGGATCCAGCACGACGACGACGTACGCGATCGCCAGTAACCCGGCGGACCGGCCGTGGTTCACGGCCCGCACCGGCGCTCAGACGGGACAGGCCCAGTCCTCGCGCCCGGCGCGGGGCGGGCCTGCCGCGCCCGGCGGCGGGAACAGCACGCGCAGGGTGAACGCGTCCGCGGTCGGGCCCTGCGCCCGCAGCCGCCGCACCCGGTCCTCGGCGTCGGCCGGGGTCGGCACCGTCCCGCGGGCTGTCCACCACAGCGCGGTGTACGCCTCGGTCATCCGCTCGAACCACTGCCGGCGCCGGGCCAGCACCCGCCGGTGGGTATCGGAGTACACGAACGCGGCGAGCGCCTCGGGGGTCTCCCAGACCGACATGTTCATGATGACTCCCGCGCTGCCCGCCTGATCCCACTCGAAGGCGCGCACCGAGGTGGCGTTGCCGTCCTCCGTCTGCAGCCGCCACACGAACCCGGGCGCGGCGTCCGCCGCCGCGTTGACCGGATCCAGCGCGGCCACGAAATCGGCGAGCTGCGGGCTGTCGAGCGGGGCCCGCAGCCGCCCAATGTTCACCTGCGCCAGCACATAGTCCACGTCCCCCATGCTCGCACCCCGCCTCCCGCACGCCCACCCCTCATCCCGCACGCCCACCCCTCATCCGCACGCCCACCACTCATCCGCACGCCCACCCCAACCGCGTGGACGCTGCCACCCGCGCTACCGATGCCGCCTCCCTACGCCACTCCTCATTCACACGCCCCCGCCACCTTTCATGCCTTGACAGTTATATGCCTGGCAAGGCATCTTAGAGGTATGAGCACGGTGTTCGAGGTGCTGAGTGAGCCGCGGCGGAGGACGATCCTGGACCTCGTCCGGGACGGCGAGCGGTCGGTGGGCGAACTCGTCGACGCGCTGTCGATGAGCCAGCCCGCCGTGTCGAAGCACCTGCGGGTGCTGCGCGAGGCCGGGCTCGTCGAGGCCCGGGTGGACGAGCAACGGCGGCTGTACCGGCTCCGGCCCGGGCCGCTGCGCGAACTCGACGCCTGGCTCGCCCCGTACCGCTGGGCCTGGGACGCCAGCCTGGATCGCCTGGAGACACGCCTGGGCGAGATGGCCCGCAGCGAGGAGCACGGGCCACCTGACCCGCCAGCGGATGCTGTGCCGCCTGAACCCGAGCAACGGAGGACACGCTGATGAAGGGCACCCTGGAGCAGGCCGGCCCCCGCTGGCGGCTGCGCTTCACCCGCGAGCTGGACCACCCTGTGCCGCGGGTATGGCAGGCGGTCACCGAGCCCGCGCACCTGGAGGCCTGGTTCCCGCAGCGGATCACCGGCGACTGGGTGGCAGGCGCCCCGCTCACCTTCTCCGACCCGCAGGGCCGCGGCCCTGAATTCGGCGGCGAGGTGCTCGCCTGCGAGCCGCCGTCGCTGCTGGAGTTCCGCTGGGGCCCCGACGTGATCCGGCTGGAGATCGCGGCCCGCGGCGAAGGCGAGGGATGCACCCTCACCCTGCTGGACACCTTCGACGAGCTGGGCAAGGCGGCCCGGGACGCGGCAGGCTGGCACGTCTGCCTGGAGTTCCTGGCCAGCCACCTGGACGGCGCGCCGGAGCCGCCGGCGAACATGTGGACCAAGGTCCATCCCGGTTACATGAGCTCGTTCGGCCCGGATGCCTCGGCGATCGGCGTGCCGGCCGGGTACCAGCCCACCGAGCACTGACCACCCCGGGCCGCGTCTAGAGTGACTGACCGTGGCAGGACGTGGCACCCCGGCGACCGCGCTGCTGGTGAAGCAGCGCATCGCGCATACCGTGCATGCCTACGAGCATGATCCGCGCCGGGCCGGCTACGGCCAGGAGGCGAGCGACGCCCTGGGCGTCGCGCCGGAGCGGGTGTTCAAGACCCTGGTCGCCCAGGTGGACGGGGCGCTGACGGTGGGCGTCGTCCCGGTAGGCAGCCGGCTGGACCTCAAGGCGCTGGCCGCGGCGGCGGACGGCCGGAAGGCGGCCATGGCGGACCCGGCGGACGCGGAGCGGGCCACGGGCTACGTGGTCGGCGGGATCTCGCCGCTGGGGCAGCGCAAGCGGCTGCCCGTGGTGGTCGACTCCTCGGCCCTGGAGTTCGGCACCATCTTCTGCAGCGGCGGCCGCCGTGGGCTGGAGATCGAGATCGCGCCCGGC
The DNA here is from genome assembly GCA_035642895.1 of Streptosporangiaceae bacterium. Classification (GTDB taxonomy): domain Bacteria; phylum Actinomycetota; class Actinomycetes; order Streptosporangiales; family Streptosporangiaceae; genus RYN-230. The sequence continues at coordinate 4,647 of DASQRM010000107.1, forward strand.
GACCTGGTCCAGGCGGTGCACGCCACCGTGGCGGACATCGCCCAGCCGCCGGCCTGAGCCCGTGGCACCCGCCGCTCACCTCCGGTCCGCGGCGATCTGAACTCGGTTAGCGAGACCTGAGCTGCGTTAGCGGGAGACGGCCTGGGGATGCGCGGCTGGCGCGTAGGCCCGCAGGAACGCCGCGACCACGTAGTCGGCATGCTCGTCGAGATCGGCCCGGGTCACCGGGCGGCTGGGCTGCAGGAGCGCCTGGTCCTGGTACAGGCCCAGGACTGCGTAGGCGAAAAGCGCCGCGGCGGCGGCGGGATCGTCGGTGACCAGCTCTCCCTGGGCGGCCATCTGCGTGAACGACTCGGTGAGCAGGGCGAGTGTCCGCGCTGGAGCGCGGTCCCAGTAGGCGGTGACGATGTCGGGGAAGCGCAGGGCTTCGGAGATGGCGAGCCGCCGTAGCTGCACGACGGCTGGGTTGAGCACGCCGTAGGCCAGGGCGCGCGCAACCGCAGTCAGCCGTGCGGCTACCGGCTCAGCACCGCGGAGGGTGGCGCCCAGTTCCGAGATGATCTGCTCGGCGCGCTCGGTCACCGCGAGCACCACGGCGCTGAACAGGCCCTCCTTGTCCTCGAAGTTGTTGTAGACGGTGGTCTTCGAGACGCCGCTCGCAGCGGCGACATCATCCAGGCTCGTCGCGTCGTAGCCCCTCTCCAGGAACATCCGCCGCGCGGTGTCCAGGATCAGCGCGCCCTTCCGGCCAGCCATGAGAACCTCCTTGACATTGAACTGTACCGTACAGTAGCGTTCCGTACATGTACTGGTCAGTACAGTTCAGTTAGAGGGGAGTGTTCTCATGCCTACCGCGGCTATCCAGAACGGTCGGCCGGCCGCCGACTGCCCTCCCATGCCCGTGCGGGTCACCAAGTCATTGCTCGGCTACGGCGTGATCGCCGGGCCCTTCTATGTCGTCGCCTCACTGGCCGAGGCGCTCACCCGCGCTGGCTTCAGCCTGGCCCACGACGACTGGAGCCTGCTCGCTAACGGTGCCCTCGGCTGGATCCACGTGCTGGTGCTCGTGCTCACCGGGCTGATGGTCGGCGCCGCAGCCGTCGGCGTAGCACGCCAGCTGCGCGCCGAGGGGCTGAATACGGCTAGCGGCTGGTTCCTCGGTGTCTATGCCGCTGGACTCGTCGGGGCCGGGTTCTTCATCGCCGACCCCGCTGACGGCTTCCCGGTCGGCACCCCGACCGGCCCCACGGTCACCCCGAGCTGGCACGGGACGCTGCATATCGTCTTCGGCGGCGTCGGCTTCCTCGGCCTGATCACCGCTTGCCTTGTGCTGGCCTGGCAGTTCCGCGGACTGCGCCAGCTCTGCTGGGCAATCTTCTCGCTGGTGACGGGGGTGCTGTTCTTCGCAGCGTTCGCCGGGATCGCGACCGGGGGCACCGCCAGCAGCGCCGGTATCTTGGCCTTCACCGGCGCCGTCATCCTCGCCTGGACCTGGCTCGCGCTGGTCAGCGCACACCTGTACCGCCGCGCGGCGGCCTGACCGGATGCGTGCGCTCGAGACGGCGGCCAGCAGATTGCCCTGGGCCGCACCCACGCCGGACAGACCCTAGCCATCGCCGTCTCCGACACCACGCTGGCCATCGAGTTCGACGACCAGGAGACCCGTGTCGTGCGGCGCACCACCACCAGTCCGTAACCTCAAAGCCGACTGGCCGTGGATGGTCCCCTCAGTTCCTAAGGTCAGCGTCCGATGACCACTTGGCCGCACAGATCGTGACATTGGTCCCTTGAGGGGAGGTGCGGGCCTCTCCGACTGTTGTGGTGTGAGCACTGGACCCAAGACCGCGGTTATGGTCGCGGCCGGGATGGCAGCAGTAGAAGTCGTCTACGCCGCGTGGGTGCGCCCCCGGCTCATGCGCTGGGGCGCAACCGATGAGGAAGTCGCTGGACCGTATCCGGGCGCCGACCTCATCCTCGGCGGCCAGAGGGCAGCGACGATGGCCGTCACCATCGACGCGCCGCCGGATCAGGTCTGGCCGTGGCTGGTCCAGATGGGCGGGGATCGCGGGGGCTGGTACTCCTGGGATCGCCTTGACAACCGTGGCCGCTCAAGCGCCCGGGAAGTCCATCCGGAGTGGCAAGACCTCGCCCTCGGTGACTACGTGAAGTACCGGAGACGAAACGGCCCCGTGGATGCATGGGAGGTGGCAGCGCTTGAACCGAATCGGTTCCTCGGGCTGCGAGGACTGTCGGATCTGCGGCGAGGTCGCATTCTCGACCCGGCCCAGCCCCGGCCATCCGCTTACACGGAAGGGCTGTGGGCCTTCCTCTTGAAAGAGCTACCCGGAGAGCGCACCCGCCTGGTGATCAGCGGGTATCAGGCCATGCGCCCACGATGGCTTGAACGCCTCTTCAACTACTGGCTCTACATTCCAGTGACCTGGCCAATGCAAGCGCGCATGCTGGCGGTGCTCAAGCGCAACATCGAACAAGCAGCTAAGGCGCCATCACAAACGGTCCCCCCCGGAAGGACCGCCTAGCGCGGGCTGATGACGCTCAGAATGGCAGCTAGATCCGATCCCGAAGGCCACAGGGAACCAGCCCCAGGTGCCGAGCACGAACGTCACGGCCCAGGCCACGCTGACCAGCCCGATCAGCCACGACCGCCAGCCCATACCGTTGGCGTCAGACGCCGCGTTCATCCGCTCACCATCCCACGGCGCGCTCTGAGGTCCAGCGCCGTGTGATCGGATAGCAGCATGAAAGTCCGAATCGGCGTCTCCCTGGGCCAGGCCGGTGTCCCGGGTCAGTTCAGCGCAGCGGTGGACGTCCTGGAGGGGGCCGGGGTCGACTCCTTGTGGCTGCCGGAGATGGTCTACGGCTCACTGGTGGATCCGTTCATCGGCATGGCCCACGCGCTGGCCCGGACGTCCCAGCTGAAGGTAGGCACCGGGGTGGCGGTGCTGCCCGGGCGCCACCCGGTCCTGGTGGCCGGGCAACTCGCCACCCTGGCTGGCCTGGCCCCCCGGCGGGTGTTGCCGGTGTTCGGCCTGAAACCGGCCCGGCCCGCGGAACTAGCGGCGTTCCCAGTGCCGCCCGGCCGCCGGGCAGCGGTCTTCGACGAGTCCCTCACCCTGCTGCGGCTGCTGCTCAGCCAGGACAGCGTGACGTTTCACGGCGAGTTCTTCTCGGTCGAGTCCGCCGATGTCGGGCCGCGGCCGGCCAGGCCGCTGGACATCTGGCTCGGCGGGAGCGCCCCGGGGGCGTTGCGGCGTGTCGGGCGGCTGGGGGACGGATGGCTGGCCAGCTTCCTGACCCCGGCCGAGGCCGGCGCGGGCCGCCAGGCCATCGAGGCGGCGGCCGCCGAGGCGGGCCGCGAGATCGAGCCGGACCACTACGGCATCAGCCTGGCCGTCGCCGACGACGCATCACTGCCCGCGCTGCTCGAGGTGGCGCGGAGCCGCCGCCCGGACTGCGATCCGGCGTCGCTGGTCGCGTCGAGCTGGGCGGGTGCCCGCGCCCTGATCGAGGACTACGTGACGGCCGGGCTGACCAAGTTCGTCGTCAGGCCGAGCTGGGCACCGGTCGACCCCGACCGGTTCACCGCGGACTTCGTGCGCGAGATGGTGCCGCTGCAGACCTGACCCCGTGGGCTCAGTAACCAGGCGGCCAGGAGTGCACGGGCTCGTTAGTGTGCATGTGCTCGATGTAGCGCTGGGTCATCCGGCGCAGCGCCGCGCCCCGGTCGAGCCGCCCCCCGCGCTCGAGCTCGTGCACGGTCTCCGCCTGCCAGGTCGCGCCGGTCCGCCCGGCCAGGCAGCGCTGCTCGATGATGTCCAGGCAGCGGTCGGCGTGCCGGGTGTCGACGCCCCACCGGGTCAGGCCCTCACGGGCCATGGGCAGCAGCCGCCGCAGCGTGAGCTCGGTGGCCGGCACGACGCCCAGGCCCGGCCAGTACAGGTGCGCGTCGATGCCGTGCCGGGCCGCCTCCATCAGGTTCTCCCCGGCTGCGGCGAACGACATCCGGGTCCAGATCGGCCGCTCGGCCTCGGCCAGCGCGCGGACCAGACCGTAGTAGAAGGCGGCATTGGCCGTGATGTCCGCGGCGGTCGGGCCGGCCGGCAGCACCCGGTTCTCGACCCGCAGGTGCGGCCGCCCGTCCATCACCGCGTACACCGGCCGGTTCCAGCGGTACACGGTGCCGTTGTGCAGGGTCAGTTCGGCGAGTTCGGGGACGCTCCCCCGCTCCAGCTCGGCCACCGGGTCTTCGTCCGCGCACAGCGGCAGCAGCGCCGGGAAGTAGCGGATGTTCTCCTCGAACAGGTCGAACACCGAGGTGATCCAGCGCTCGCCGAACCAGACCCGGGGCCGCACCCCCTGCACCTGGAGCTCCTCCGGCCTGGTGTCGGTGGCCTGCTGGAACAGCGTGATCCTGGTCTCCCGCCACAGTTCACGGCCGAACAGGAACGGCGAGTTGGCGGCCAGGGCAACCTGTACCCCCGCGATGGCCTGCGCGGCGTTCCAGTAGTTCCCGAACGCATCCGGGCTGACCTGGAGATGACACTGCACGCTGGTGCAGGCGGCCTCGGCCATGATGTTGTCCACGTGGGTCAGCAGCTGTTCCGGGCCCTCGATGGCGATCCGCGCGTCTTCCCCGCGCGCGGCGCAGATCTGCTCGTTCAGCAGCCAGAACCGCGGGTTCTCCGACATGGCGTCCTCGCCCACGTCGGCCTGCTGGAGGCTGGGCAGGATGCCGACCATGGCGAGCCGGCTGCCCACGTCCCTGGCTCTCTGGTCCGCGTGCTTCAGGCTGGCCAGCAGTTGCGCCTCCATCTGGTCCAGGGCATCACCGCACAGCGGCCGCGGCGGAATGTTGATCTCGATGTTGAACCGGCCGAGCTCCGGGGCCCAGGACGGATCCCCGATCGCGTCCAGCACGTCCGGGCTGCGCATCGACGCCGTGCCCGAGTCGTCCACCAGGTTGACCTCAACCTCGAGACCCACCTGCCGGGTGGAGGTCTCGAACCAGGAATCGCGCAGCATCCGCGCGAGCACATCCAGGCACTGACGGACCTTCTCCCGGTAGCGGCGGCGGTCCTGCTGGCTTACCGTGATCGCTGGAACGTCCCTGCCCATTCGGCCCCTCCGCGCGCGACCATGGGAGATGGCCTCCTGCCCACCCTGACACGTCAATCCCGGTCTGACCAGACACGATGCGACGCAGTAGGACTGAAAAGGGGCAAATTTGACACTCAGTGCGGACAGTGACGATCCTAGCTGTCCCGCTGCGGGCTCTCAGCGGCCCGGGGCTGGCGGCTAGGGCCGTGACTGGTGGCACGCGGGGCTCGTACTGTGGCGCGGTGGCAACTCAGGTAATCGTTCTCAATGGCGGCTCCAGCGCGGGAAAGTCCGGGATCGTCCGGTGCCTGCAGACGGTCCTGCCTGATCCATGGCTGGCGCTCGGGACGGACACGCTGGTCCAGGCGATGCCTGGGTCCTCGCCGACATCGGCGGCCGGAATCGAGTTCGCGTCCGACGGGGCGGTCATCGTCGGGCCGGAGTTCCGGCTGCTGGAGGCAGCGTGGATCTCCGGGATCGCGGCCATGGCGGGTGCCGGGGCCCGGATTATCGTTGATGAGGTCTTCCTCGGTGGTGCGGCGTCCCAGCAGCGGTGGAAGACGGCCCTTGGCCCGCTGCCTGTGCTGTGGGTCGGCGTCCGGTGCGAGAGCGCTGTCGCCGCAGGCCGCGAGATCGCGCGCGGTGACCGGATCATCGGGATGGCCGCCGCCCAGGCCGACGCGGTACACCAGGGAGTCGTCTACGACCTGCAAGTGGACACGACACACACCGAGGCCTGGGAATGCGCGCAGGCGATCGCCGCCCGCGTGCATTGAGCGCCGGTCCTCCTGGCCAGCCCTAGGCCGCCGCACGGCTCCGCGGCCGCACGATCGGCCGATGCGGCAGCGGCCCGCCCGCCAGTCGGACCAGGTGACCCTGGAACTCAGGCTGAGCGCCGGTCCGCGGCCTCCTCCGCCAGCTCAGCCTGCTCGGTATCCACCGATCCTGGGCTCGGCGGGAAGATTAGCCAGTGCACTGCCGCCGCGAGCACCCCGCCGACCAGCGGTGCCACGATGAACAGCCACACCTGGCTGAGCGCGGTGCCGCCGACGATCAGCGCGGGCCCCAGGCTGCGGGCCGGGTTCACTGATGTCCCGGTGATCGGGATGCCGATGAGGTGCACGACGGTCAGCGACAGCCCGATGACCATGCCCGCGGTGGCCGTGTTGCCGAGCTTGCCGGTCACCCCGAGGATCACGAACACGAACAGCGCGGTCAGCACCACCTCGGCCAGGAACGCGCCGCCGGCCCCGATGTGGATGAGAGACGCGGCACCCCAGCCGTTCGTGCCCAGTCCCGTCGCCGACCGGCTGTAGTCGGGCGACGTGGAAAACATCGCCCACAGCAGCAGGGCGCCGAGGATGCCGCCGACGAACTGCGCGATCCAGTAGCCCGCCGCCTCGGCCAGCGAGATCCGCCGGGCTAGCCAGGCGCCCATGGTGACCGCGGGATTGACGTGGCACCCCGAGATCGGGCCGAGCACGTAGGCCAGGGCCAGCAGCACCAGGCCGAACGCCAGCGCCGTGGCTACCACGCCCGCCGCGACACTGCCGCCGTCGAATTTGAACCCGAAGTTCAGGGTGGCGACCCCGACCCCGAAGAAGACCAGCAGTCCGGTTCCGAGCAGTTCTGCCGCGTATCTGCGCACCATCATGTTATGTCCCCCTAAATGACCCTAGGCACATGATCCTCATCCTGCAATACGCCGCCGGCTTGACCGGGGTTGCTGTCTGGGCGTCGGCTCTATGGCGCCGCGGGCGGCAATTCCTCGATATAGGCACCGGAATTCCGGCCGCCGGCAACACGCACGAGGTGACCCAGCAGGCCGCTGCGGGACGCGCGGATCGTCGGCCTGGACAGTGACCCGGTCGTGGGGAGTCGGTCACAAGCCCGCGCCGGGCAGCTAGCCAGGCTCCGCCCGGCTGGCCGGCGAGCCCAGGTCGCCGCTGAGATAGCGGTCCAGGGTGGGCCCGATGGCGGCGGCCAGCTCGTCGCGGCCCGCCCCCGCCAGCGGTTCCAGCCCGAGCACCTGCCGGGCCAGCCCGAGCCCGACCACCTGGCTGGCCACCAGGGCGGCCCGGTAGCGGGCCTGCGCCGGGTCCGCCGTCTGCGCGGCCGCGGACAGCCGGCCCACGATGGCCTCGGTGACGAACTCACGGAGCATGATCAGCGCCTGCTCGCTAGTGGCCGCCGAGCGGAGCAGGCCGAGGAACGTGTCACGGATCTCCGCGACATCCCAGGCGCCCAGCGCCACCCGGACCAGGTGCTCCCCCAGGCTGCCCCCGGGATCGGCCGCCCCGGCGGCCAGCGCGGTGCTGATCAGCTCGCCCGGCACCACCGGGAGCCGCATGGCCGCGGCGAACAGGCGTTCCTTGGTGCCGAAGAAGTGGTGGACCAGGGCCGGGTCCACTCCCGCGTCGGCGGCGATGCCGCGGATCGTGGCGCCCTCGTAGCCGTGGCCGGCGAACCGTTTCCGGGCGGCGCCCAGGATCGCTTCCCGGGTGCCGCTGTCCCCGCCCCGCCGGCCGGTGCGGCCCGCCGGTCTGGAAGCTCCTGGGCTCCGGGTCGTCATCCGGCCGCCCGGTCCGCCTCGGAACCGCGCCCGGCCGCAGTTATCTGGAAGAAACGTTCCTCCAGCGTCGCCGGGACCTGGCTGACCCGGGCGGCCACCGGACCGAGGGCCTGCCGGACAGTGGCCGGGCTGACGCCAGGCACGCGCAGCGCCCGGCCCGCCAGCGCGACCGGCAGACCGGCCGCTTCCAGCGCGGCGAACGCCGCCGCCCAGGCACCGGTCTCGACGACGCAGACCTGCGCGTCCCCGACGATCTCGGCCGCCGTCCCGGTGGCGACCACCCGGCCCGCTGCCATGATCACCAGTCTGCCGCATTCCCCCGCCTCGTCCATGTAGTGCGTGGTGACCAGGACCCCGGCCCCCGCGCGGGCCGCGTTGGTGATCGTCTCCCACAGCCGGGCCCGGGCCAGCGGGTCCACGCCCGACGTCGGCTCGTCCAGGATGAGCAGGTCCGGCCGGTGCGCCAGCGCCTCGGTGAACGCGACCTGCCGCTGCACCCCCAGCGGCAGGTCACCGACCAGGACCCGGCGATAGCCGCGCAGAGATCCGGGCAGCTCGGCCTGGGTGCCGCGACCGAATACGGACGCCGAGAAGGCCAGGTTCTCCCCAGGCGTGAGGTCGTCGTACAGGCCCAGCGTCTGCGGCACGTATCCGACGCGACGCCGGGCTGGGCGGGACGGCGGGCTGCCGAACAGCCGGACCTGCCCGGCGGTCGGAGGCAGCAGCCCGAGCAGCACCCGGATCAGTGTGGTCTTGCCAGCCCCGTTGGCACCCAGCAGGCCGACCACCTCGCCGCGATCCAGCCGGAGGTCGACCCCGTCGACCGCGGCGGACCGGCCGAACCGGCGGCTCACCGCCAGGCACTCCGCGAGCGCGCTGTTGTCCTTCATCAGCGTCCCTCCCGGGCCGATAGGGCCGGGTCGCCGCCCCTGCGGTCGCGGTCACCAGTGCGGTCACCGTCGAGTTCCCGGGTCAAGATCGCGACCGTGACCGCGTCCTGCAGGTCGGGCTGGACGGGGTCGCCGAACCTGCCCGCAGGGTCCCGGTCTCCCTCCGGCTGCCAGACGCGCCAGCGGCCGTCCCGCCGCCAGGACCGTGCCCGGGCCGGCCCGGCCGGGCGGGTGCCGGTCACCCAGAGGCGGCCGGGCATGGCCGCGGCGATCTGCCCCGGCGAACCCGCGGCCAGCTCCCGGCCTTCCGCCAGGATCAGCACGTGGGTCGCGCGTTCCGCCTCGTCGAGGTAGCTGGTGGAGAAGGCCACCGCGGCGCCCTCGGCGGCGGCGCGCGCGATGAGAGACCACAGGTCAGCCCGGCTGACCGGGTCTACTCCGGTGGTCGGCTCGTCGAGGATCAGCAGAGCCGGGTGGTGCAGCATCGCGGCGATGACGCCCAGCTTCTGACGCATCCCGCCGGACAGCTGCCCGGCCAGCCGGTCCCGCGCATCCGCTAGCCCGGCCCGGCCCAGGTACTCCCGGATCCGCGGGCCCGCCGCGGCCGCCGGGATCTGGTAGGCGGCCGCGCGGAAGGCCAGGTTCTCGGCCACGGTCAGGTCCGGGTACGTGCCCGAGCCCGCAGACAGGTAGCCGACCTGGATCCGCGCGGGGCGCGCGACCGTACCCCCACCGGGGGCGATGGCCCCGCTCAGGCAGCGCAGCAGCGTGGTCCGGCCTGCCCCGTCCCCGCCGACCACCGCGCTGACCTGACCAGGGAGGGCCTGGAAGGTCACCTGGTCCAGGGCCAGCCGGTGACCGTAGCGGACGGTCACGGCGCGGGCCCCCCAGGCGCCGCTGGGCGGCGGCAGCCGGGGCGGCGGGGCGCTCACCGGGACCCCGCAGTGGCCGGGTCCGGGGTGCCCGCCGCACCGGCCACGGCGTTCTGGCCGCCCCGCCCGCCCCCGGATCCGGCCGGGCCGAGGTAGCTCCGGAAGCGCAGCATCGCGAGCGTCATCACCACCAGGCCAAGCAGCGCCAGGAACAGCAGCGGCGGCCACAGCGGCCCGATCGGCTCGGCCCGCAGCATGACCCCGCGGGAGATCTCGTTGAAGTAGGTCAGCGGCAGGAGGTAGGAGATCCAGCGCACCCCGGCCGCGATCGAGGACAGCGGGAAGATCAGGCCGGACAGCAGCACCTGCGGCAGGGTGAACATGAAGGACATCTGGATAGCCTGGCCCTGGTTCTCGGACACGCTGGAGATCAGCACGCCAATGCCCAGCGTGACGAACAGGAACAGCAGGGCGCCCAGCGCGAACACCGCGTACGAGCCGCGGAACGGCACCCCGAACAGGGCCACCCCGACCGCGAGCACGAGGGCCAGGTCCGCGGCGGCCACCGCGAAGTACGGGGCGATCTTGCCCAGGAACACATCGCGCGGGCGCAATGGCATCACCGCGAGCTGTTCGAGGGTCCCGGTCTGCCGTTCCCGGACCACGCCGAGGCTGGTGATGATGATGCCGACGAACACGAGGACCACGCCGGCCAGGCCGGGAATCATGATGTAGGACGTCTTCAGCGCGGGATTGTAGAGGACCCTGACCTGGGGGGCGCTGGCCGACTGCCCGCCGGCCGCCTGCCCGCCGGCGGCAAAGCCGCCGCCCGCGTGGAACGTCGTGCTCGCACTTTCCAGAGCGGCGAGCGCCGCCTTGGCGGTGAACAGCTGGCTGCCGTCGATCAGGACCATGGGCCTCGCGCCGGTCACCACGGCCACGGCGGCGTGACCATCGCGGAGTTCGTCCTGGGCCCAGGCGGCGCCCTCGGACGGCGCCCGCTGCACCACCTGGAACGGCGCGCGCACCGGTGCCTGGGCAGCCTGCGGGCCGGCCACCACGGCCGGGATGGCGGATACGTCGAAGCTGGCGGCGTAGCCGAACACAACCAGGAGCACCACCGGCAGCACGATCATCATGGCCAGCGTGCGCCGGTCGCGGCGCAGCTGCCGGAACTCCTTAACGATCATCGCCCACATGGGGGCCTCCTCCGGCACCCGGTCCACCAGTCACTAAATTCATCGTACGTTGAATTCTACGCTTGTTGAATTCTGTGTCAACATGCCTTTGACCGTGACGCGGTGCCTCGCTCGCCTCATCGCCGCGGATCTGATTCGGTAGAAACATGAGCGAGAACCCAGCATGAGCGGCCTGACGCGGCACCGCGGCCGGTGGACCCAGGACGATCGCTGCCGGTCCCCGTGGCAGTACCTGCCGGTCGAGGTTCCGCCCGGGTCAGCCGGTCTGCGGGTCGAGCTCGACTACGACCAATCCGGCGCCATCCTCGACCTTGGCTGCTTCGGGCCCTCCGGGTTCCGCGGATGGTCCGGGGGGGCCAGGTCCTCGTTCGTGATCACTCCCGGTGAGGCCACACCTGGCTATCTTCCGGGCGAACTGGAGCCCGGTTTGTGGCACGTGGCGATCGGCCTGTACCGGCTCCCGCCCGATGGCGCCGGGTACTCGGTCACGGCTTCGGTGAGCAGCACGCCCGGCCGGCTGCGCCCGGCCCCGCCCGCCGCCGCCCCGGCCCCGCTCAGCGAACGGCCGCCCCGGCGCGAGCTGCCGGCCCGGCCCGGGCACCGCTGGCTGGCCGGTGACCTGCATACGCATACCGTGCATTCCGACGGCGAGCTGACCGTGGCCGGGCTGGCCCGGTTCGCGGCCGCCCAGGGGCTCGACTACCTGGCCGTGACCGACCACAACACGACGAGCCATCATGCCGAGCTCAAGGACGCCGCGGCCCGGTACGGGATCATCCTGATCCCCGGCCAGGAGGTCACCACCGAGGAAGGGCACGCGGGCGCGCTCGGCGACGTGGGCTGGATCGACTTCCGTGAGGCGCCCGACCAGTGGCTGGAGACCACCGAGCGGCAGGGCGGCCTGCTGTCGGTGAATCATCCGATCGGCGGCCACGTCAGCTGGATCTGGCCGATGCGGCGGCGGCCGCCGCTGGCCGAGGTCTGGCACTGGAGCTGGATGGATCCGCACTGGACGACCCCGCTGGCCTGGTGGCTGGCCTGGGATCCGGCGGCCGTGCCGGTCGGCGGGAGCGACTGGCACCGCCCGGGCGCGGATGCCGTCCCCGGGACCCCCACGACCTGGGTGGAATGTGCCGGCGAGGGACCCGGCGCCGTGCTCGACGGCTTGCGGGCCGGCCGGGCCGCGATCTCCGCGCGGCGCGACGGCCCGGTGCTGCTGCGCCAGGACGGCGAGTTCGTGGCCGTCAGCGCGGACGGCACCATCCTGGCCGGGCCGGAGGGCCAGCGGACCGTGGTGCGCGGGGAGAGGGCCGTGTTCCCGGCGGCCGACGGGTACCACCGGCTGCTCGACTTTACCGGCGCCACGCTGGCGCTGATCGGCTAGCACGGGCCGGCCAAAACGGGCCGTCAGAGCCGGTAGACGGGCTAGGCGGTGAGGCGCCCGCTAGGCGGTGGGGTGCCTGCTAGGCGGTGGGGCGCCGGCTCAGCCCGTGATCGTGATCCGGAAGACGGGGAAGCCGGGGGCTATCCCGCGGATCTGGTCCTCGGTCGCGTCCGCTTTGACGCCCTCGAAGAACCGCCCGACTTCCCAGCCCCATTTGCGCAGGTACTCGCGCAGTACTGGCGGCTTGTCCGCGTCGGCCATCTCGGTGGCGGTGAAGCGCTCGGTCCGGCGGCCCACCCGAAGCTCGCCCTGGCCGGCGGCACGCAGGTTGCGGACCCACTGGGCCTGGCCACGGGGGGCGACCAGATAGCGGGTGCCGTCCACGGTCAGCAGATTCACCGGGGTGGTCCGCCACTCACCGCTCTTGCGGCCGCGGACAGCCAGTACCCGCGACCCCATGACGCTGATCCCGGCCCGGGTCAGCGCGCCGACTGTCGAGTTGAACATGCGGTCCATGCCGGTGGGGGCGAGGTAGCGGCTTTCCGGGCTGGCGTTCATGACTGCTCCTCTTGTCTGGAAGGGCGAGGGAGAGCGTTGCTCTCTTATAAGAGCAGTATGCATCAGAGCAGGTAACTAAGTCAAGAGCACTGCTCTCGAATCTGACAGCCGATCTACTGGCGGGCTAGCCGATCCTCAACGGGCTGGCCAGCGAGCCACACTGGCCCTCCCGCCCACATTTCCCGCACGGCGTGCGCCATAAACGGACAAAACGCCCGCCAGGACGCGCGTCACACGGGAAGAGTCAGCGCTGGCCATGCCCCTCCCATCCACTTTTCACGCTGGCCGTGCGCCGTACCGGACAAAACACCCCGGAAACGCGCACGTCCGGCGTGAAGAGCGGACGCCTGGCCATGATCGACGGGACCCATGGCGCGGATCGGCCTCGGAGGGCGGCCGACCCGGAGCTACGTCCGGGCCAGCAGGGCCGCGCGGGCGCGCAGGATCGCCCTGGTCGAGGCGACGTTGCTGAACTCGTCCGGCTGAACCGGGCACTCCCCCGCGGCGAGGGCCCGCTCCACCTTGGTCCGGGCCAGCGCTGGGCTGATCATCTCGAAGATCATGCTGGGATCCTCGGCGGCCATGCCCTTGGTGCGGGCGAGGACGTCCCCGGCCTCCCCCACCCAGACGTTCTTGATCGCGCCACCGCAGGAATGATCCAGCAGGAGCGAGACCACGTGCCGCCCGGCCGTGTACTCGAAGCTCAGGGTCACGGCTTCCTGGACACCCCGGTCGTCGCCGTAACGCCAGCACTCCCCCACCGATGGCGAGCCCACCTCGGCCGCCCAGCCCGGATCCGGGACTCCGCGCCCGGCCAGCCGGCTCGCGGCGTCGTTCGCCGGCTCGCGCAGGTCAGGCCAGCCGAGCGCGCCGAGGACCCGCAGGATGGCTAGGGCTTCGGGACTCCCGCTCCGTTCCGCGGCGGGCACCATCGCCTGCGCCGCCAGGCTCGCCACGCCGCCGAGCGCAGCCAGGATGTCCGAGCCCCACAGCTCCGCCTCTAGCGGGCTGGCGATCTCGCCGAGCACCATCCGCGCCTCGGTCAGCACGGCCGCGAAAGCATCATCCGGTGAAGACCGGCCGAATACCGCTTCTAGATCAAGGTCACCGGACATGCACACCGGCCAGTGTGTCAACGCAATCCAGGTCCATGCCGGGCATCCTGCCACGGCCGCTGCGATGATGGGCGGGAACTACGGGAGGTACTGTGCGACCAACGTCACGATGGGGCATCACGCTCCCACTGAGCGGTATGCCCCTGACGGGCCAGCGCGACCTCGTGGCCGCCCTGCCGGACCTGGGCTACACCGACGCCTGGTCGTCGGAAGTCAATGGCCATGACGCGTTCACGCCGCTGGCTCTGGCCGCCCAGTGGACCAGCAAACAAGGAACCAGCAAACAAGGAACCGGCACGCCGGGACATGGCCCGGGCGAGGGCGGCCTGCGGCTGGGCACGGCGGTCGCCAACATCTACACCCGCGGGCCGGCCCTGCTGGCCATGAGCGCGGCCACCCTTGCGGCCCTGGCCCCCGGCCGCTTCGTGCTGGGCATCGGGGTGTCCTCGCCCGCGGTGGTGACGGACTGGAACGGGATCGCGCTGGAGCGCCCGTATCAGCGGGCCCGGGACACGCTGCGTTTCCTGCGCCGCGCGCTGGCCGGCGAAAAGGTCTCCATGGAGGGGGACACCTTCAGCATCAACGGTTTCCGGCTGGACCCGGCACCGGTCCCGCCGCCCACGCTGGCCCTGGCCGCGCTGCGGCCAGGAATGGTGGCCCTGGCCGCCGAGTTGTCGGACGGGGTGATCACGAACTGGCTCTCCCCCGAGGACGTGCCCGCCGTCCGCGCGGTGGCCGGCCCGGACTGTGAGCTGATCGCCCGCATCTTCGTCTGCCCGACCGCGGACGCCGGCCTGGCCCGGCAGATCGGCCGCCGGATGATCGCCGCCTATCTCACCGTCCCGGCGTACGCCGCGTTCCACGACTGGCTCGGCCGCGGCCCCCGGCTCCAGCCGATGGCGGACGCCTGGGCCGCGGGTGACCGCAAGAGCGCGCTCGCGGCCATCGGCGACGACCTGGTCGACGAACTGGTCGTGCACGGCCCGCCCGGCTACTGCCGGGAGCGCGTGGCCGAGTATCACGCGGCCGGGCTGGACACCCCGGTCATCGCGATCGTGCCGGTGCCCGGCGTGGATCAGGCTGAGGTCATCCGGGAACTGGCCCCGGCCTGACCGGAACCCGGCCGCCCCGGCCCGACCAGCCCGGCCGGGCTGCTCCGCGCGCTGACCGCCGGGGCTACCAGACCCCGGGCAGTTCCTCGCCGTACCAGGACTCGATAAGCCGGTGCGCGAT
>DASQRM010000108.1:0-3060 GCA_035642895.1 Streptosporangiaceae bacterium
TCGGCCGCCGACCGGTACTGGCCGCCAACCCTGCTAATCGCCTCCACGGTGCTGTTCCCCGTCGCCCGGGATAGCTATCCGGGACTGATCGCCGTCATGGCCGTCTCCGGCCTCGGCGTGGGGAGCGCCTACGCGGTCAACCCGCTGCAGATCACTGCGGGCGTGCCCGCGTCGGAAACCGGCAGCGCGATCAGCTTCTACCAGCTCGTGCGGACCGTCGCTTACGCCATCGCCAGTGCGCTCAGCGCCACCGTGCTCGTGGCGTCCACACCAGCCGGGAGCCGGTTTCCCTCGGACGCCGGATACAGCATCGCCGCCGGAATCTGCATCGCCGTCCTGGTCGCCGCGCTGGCCGCCAGCGTGATGTTCGTCATGAGTCGGCCGGCGCGGGGTAGGTAGCCCCCATGACAGAAGGGGAACCCCTGCTCGTACTAGGCCCGCTGCTGCGTTACGTGGGCGAGACCGAGGCCACGATCTGGGTCGAGACCGAACGGGCCTGCGAGGTCGAGATCCTGGGCCACCAGGCGCGGACCTTCCAGGTCGCCGGGCACCACTACGCCCTGGTGGTGATCGGCGACCTGAGCCCGGGGACCGAGTACGAGTACCAGGTCGCCCTGGACGGCGCCATCCGCTGGCCCGAGCCGGACTCGGAGTTCCCGCCGAGCGTGCTCAGGACAGCGGACCCGGGCCGGCCGCTCCGGCTCGCCTTCGGCTCCTGCCGGATCGCCGAGCTGCCCGTGCTGCCGCGCCGGCGCACGTCCCGCCGCACGCTGCGGGACGAGGAGGAACACGGCCCGGACGCGCTGGTCGCCTTCGGGCTGGACCTGCGCGGAACGCCACACGAACAGTGGCCCGACCTGCTGCTGCTGATCGGTGACCAGGTCTACGCCGACGACCCAGGGCCGGCCACGCGCAAGCTCATCGAGCAGAACCGCGACCCGTCCGAACCGCCCGGCTACCAGGTCGCGGACTTCGGCGAGTACTGCTTCCTCTACCGGGAGGCCTGGACCGAGCCCTCGGTGCGCTGGCTGCTGTCCATCGCCCCCACCGCGATGATCTTCGACGACCACGACGTGCACGACGACTGGAACACGTCGGCCGCCTGGCGCCGCGACTACCAGGCCAAGCCGTGGTGGCCGGAGCGGATCCGCGCCGCCTACATGAGCTACTGGATCTATCAGCACCTGGGCAACCTGTCCCCGGCCGAACTCGCCAAGAACGAGCTGTGGCAGCAGATGCTCCAGCCCGGTGACCACGCCGACGTATTGGGCGACTTCGCCGTCCGGGCCGACCAGCAGGGCGCGGAAATCCAGTTCAGCTTCAGGCGCGCCTTCGGTCCCCCGGGCGGCGGGGTGCGGATCGTCGTGATCGACTCGCGCAGCGGCCGGGTGCTCGACGAGAGCCGCCGGCTGATGGTGGGCGAGGAGGAGTGGCAGTGGATCACCGAGTCGGTAGCCGGCGACTGGGACCACGTGGTGCTGGCCACCTCGCTGCCGCTGCTGCTCCCGTACGGCATCCACGGCCTGGAGGCCTGGAACGAGGCGGTCTGCGGCGGAGCCTGGGGCAAGCGCGCCGCCCGGGCCGGCGAATGGGTGCGCCGGGAGCTGGACCTGGAACACTGGGCCGCGTTCGGCCGGTCGTTCGGCCTGTTCGAGCGGCTCCTGACCGGGCTGGCCACGGGGGAGCAGGGCCGTCCGCCCGCCTCGGTTACCGTGCTCGGCGGGGACATCCACCACACCTACCTGGCCGCGGTGGACTTCCCGGCCGGGACGAACCCCCGCAGCGCGGTCTACCAGGCCGTCTGCTCGCCGATCCACAACACGCTGCCGGAGCGCTACCGGCGCGGGCAGCAGCTGACCACCTCCCGGCCGGGCGGGGCGGTCGGCACCGGGATCGCCCGGCTGGCCAGGGCGCCCAGGACGCGGCTGCGGTGGCGGATCACCCGCGGCTCCTGGTTCCACAACATGCTCTCCGCCCTCGAGTTCGACGGCCGCCGGGCGCGCATCCGCTTCGACCGCACCGTCGCGGACGCCTCCGGCGTGCCGCACCTCCAGTCCGTCTGCGAAACCGAACTCAGCTAAGGCTCCCCGCACACTCGCCCACGGATGGGTCGATGGCACATTGGTCCGGTTAGAGCCTGACCAACGGCACATCGACCCCATCCGACACCGCTCACGATCCGCCTCGAACGCGCATCCGTCTCTGGGCGCTCCCCCCGGATTTGACTTGCCAAGTGGGAAAGTCAAGAGTTAGGCTTTCCTACTAGGAAAGTCAAACGGGGCAACTTTCAAACGGGCGACAGTCAAACGGAGCAGAAGCACACGGGGTAAGGGGCAGCACGGTGGAATTCGACGACGCACAGGCCGGTATGGCCGACATCGAGGCGCGGCAGGCGCAGGCGGTGCGGGAGGCGGCGAGCTGGCGATGGCCCTGGTGGTACGTGGCGGCCACCGCGGCGCTGATGGTGGGGATATCAGTGGCGATGGACTTCGGCCAGGATCCCGCCACGCTCATCGTGGTGTACTGCTGCGGCGCGTCGCTGCTGCAGATCCCGCTGGCGGCCCGGATGCGGGTACGGCTGCACCGGTCCCGCAGTACGTTCCGGGTCAACTGGCCGCTGGCCGCGCTGCTGCTCACGGTGGCCGCGGTCTACGTGCTGGCCCGGATGGCGCTGGGGGCGGCCGGTGCGCCGCTGCCCAGCACGCTGGCCGGGTTGCTGATGGCCGGCGCGTACGCGGCGGGGCTGCCGCTCGCGCAGCAGATGACCGCGCGGCGGCTGCTGGCGGCCCGCTGATGAGCGATGCGCCGAAGGGCATCGAGCCGCGGTTCGACGAGCTGATCCACGCGCCGACGCGGCTCTCGATCGTCGCCCTGCTGGCCGCGGCCGACTGGGCCGACTTCACCTTCGTGCGGGACAGCCTGAGCCTGAGCGACTCGGCCCTGTCCAAGCAGATCTCCATCCTGGAACAGGCCGGCTACGTGACCGTGTGCAAGACCGGCGCCGGCCGTAGCCGCCGCACTCACCTGCGGCTCAGCCCGTCCGGGCGCCGTGCCTTCAGC
>DASQRM010000109.1:0-9080 GCA_035642895.1 Streptosporangiaceae bacterium
GTCCTGGAGGCGGCCTACGATCTGTACGCCACCCGGCGGGAGGCGTTCCTCCGGGTCATCCTGCCGCTCACGGTCCCGGGCATCTTCGCAGCGTTCCTGCTGACATTCATCCCGGCCCTCGGGGACTACATCAACCAGCAAATCCTGGGCGGGACCAGCAACACGATGATAGGCACCGTCATCCAGAACGCGTTCCTGGTCAACCTGGACTACGCGGGGGGTTCGGCGCTGTCGGCAGTGCTGATGGCGATCGCGCTGGTCGGCATCTTCGCCTACGCCCGCCTGCTGGGCTCGCGGAGCATCGAGGATTACATATGAGCGCGGTGGTGACGGCGCCCGCGGGCGCCGAGACGGGGCAGGCCCGGCCGAGGGCGCCGCGGCGCCGGCGCTGGACCCGGTTCATCCTGCCCGCCTATTCCTGGCTCATCATCGCGTACCTGGTCTTCCCGATCGCGGTAATGGTGCTCTACAGCTTCAACAAGGTCACCACCGGCCTGCCCCAGGTCAGCTTCGCCTGGAACGGGTTCACCACCCAGTGGTACCAGCAGTGGAAAGACATCCCCCAGCTCACTTCGGCGTTCTGGCTGTCCATCCGGCTGGCGATCGTCGCCACCCTGTTCGCCACGGTGATCGGCACCCTGCTGGCGCTGGCCCTGGTCCGCTACCGGCCGCCCCGCTTCCGCGGCCGGGGCCTGGTGGAGCAAACCCTGTTCCTGAACATCGCCGCGCCCGAGATCGTGCTTGGCGCCTCGCTGCTGGGCCTGTTCGTCACCGTCAACGTGGCCCGCGGCTTCGTGACACTGCTGCTGGCCCATGTGGCGTTCAGCATCGCCTACGTGACGGTGACCGTCCGGGCGCGGATGGCCGGCTTCGACCGGACGCTGGAGGAGGCCGCCGCCGACCTGGGCGCGAACGCCTGGGTCACCTTCCGGAAGATCACCTTCCCGCTGATCATGCCGGGCATCCTGGCCGGCGCCCTGATGGCGTTCGCCCTGTCCATCGACGACTTCGTGACCTCGAACTTCGTCAGCGGATCCGCGGTCCCGTTCCCGGTCTGGGTGTACGGGGCGACCCGGATCGGCATCCCGCCGCAGGTCTTCGTGTTCGGCAGCGCCATCTTCGCAGTCGGTATCCTGTGCGCGCTGACCAGCATCGTGGTAGCCAGGAAGCAAACCTGACCTGGCGGTGGGCGATGAGCAATGGCTGACAACGACCGGCACGGTGATCCCGTGCTGGCGCGCGGGCTGTCCCAGCCCCGGCGGCGCGACGTGCTGGGCCTGGGCGGCCTGGCCGCGGCCGGTCTGGCGCTGGCCGCGTGCAGCGGCGGCGGGAGCCCCAAGCCGCCACCCGTGGCGCACGCGCAGAACGCGGTGGCCAGGTTCTGGGCGGCGCAGAAGCAGCATGGGCACGTGGACTTCGCCAACTGGCCGCTGTACATCGACACCGGCCGCAAGACCCTGGAGGAGTTCACCGCGACGACCGGGATCACGGTCAGCTACACCGAGGTCATCCAGAGCGCCCCGAGCTGGGTGAGCAAGGTGAGCCCGATCATCCGGGCCGGGGAGTCCATCGGCTACGACCTCATGGTGGTGACCAACGGGTTCTGGTTCTCCCAGCTGCTCACGAGCAACGAGCTGATCCCGCTGGACCAGAGCCTGCTGCCGAACTTCCGCAAGTACGCGGCGGCCAAGTTCCGGCACCGCTCGTTCGACCCGGGAAACGTCTACAGCGTCCCGTGGGCGTCCGGCACCACCGGCATCGCCTGGAACCCCAAGTACATCCATACCCCGGTGACCAGCCTCAAGGACCTGTGGAACCCGGCCTACAAGGGCCGGGTCGGGATGCTGGCTGACACCCAGGACCTGGGGAACTTCGGCCTGCTGAAACTGGGCATCAAGCCGGAGACGTCCTCCTTGGCTGACTGGCAGGCGGCGGGAAAGGCGCTGACCCAGCAGCGCGACGCGGGGCTCGTCCGCGGTTACTACGGGCAGTCCTACATCGACGAGCTGACCAGCGGGAACACCTGGATCTCGATGGCCTGGTCCGGGGACATCTTCCAGCAGAACCTGAGCTCGGGGTCCGCCCTGAAGTTCGTGATCCCGGACGAGGGTGGCACGCTGTGGACCGACAACATGATGATCCCCAAGTACGCGCAGAACCCGGTGGACGCGATGATGCTGATGGACTGGTACTACCGGCCGCAGATCGCCGCCCAGCTCACTGAGTCCATCAACTACATCAGCGCCGTCCCCGCCGCCCAGCCGATCATCGCCCGGGACTCCGCCAAGGCCAGCGGCAGCAGCCGCCGGGTGCTGCACGAGGTGGCCACCAGCGAGCTGGTCTGGCCTACCGCGGTGGACTACCAGCGGCTGCACAACTACCCGGACGTCAGCGGCAAGCTCCAGGCCCGGTATGAGGCGATCTTCAACCCGGTGATCCGCGCGTGACCCAGCCCGGCGGGGCCGCTCTCCGGGACGCCCGGCCGGCCTGCTTCTGGCTGGACCGCCCGGACGCCCCGGAGTCCGCCCCGCCGCTGGATGAGGCCACCACCGCCGACCTGGCCGTGGTGGGCGCGGGGTTCACCGGGCTGTGGACCGCGCTGCTGGCCAAGGAGCGCGATCCGTCCGCGGACGTGGTCCTGCTGGAAGGCCGCACGGCCGGCTGGGCCGCATCCGGCCGCAACGGCGGCTTCTGCGCGGCCAGCCTCACCCACGGCCTGGCCAACGGGCTGGAGCGGTTCGGCCCGGAGATGCCGGTGCTGGACCGGCTCGGGCGGCAGAACCTGGACGAGATCGAGGCCACCGTGGCCCGGCACGGGATCGACTGCGACTTCGAGCGGACCGGGGAACTGGCCGTCGCGACCCGGCCCTGGCACCTGCCCGACCTGTGGGAGCACGCCGCCGCGGCGCGCCGCCTGGCGGCCGCCTCGGGTGCGCCCGAGGCGCCCGAACTCCTGGACGCGGCCAGGGTGCGGGCCGAGATCGCCTCGCCGGGCTACTACGGCGGGCTGTGGGACCGGGACGGCTGCGCCCTGGTGGACCCGGCCCGGCTGGCCTGGGGGCTGCGCCGGGCCTGCCTGGACGCGGGTGTCCGGATCTACGAGCAGACCCCGGTCGGCGCGATCCGCCCGGAGGGCCCGGGCCTGCGGCTGTTCACCCGGCACGGCAGCGTGCGCACGCCGCGCGCGGCCCTGGGCACCGGCGCCTACCGGCCGCTGCTGCGCCGGCTGCGGCGCTACCTGGTCCCGGTGTATGACTACGCGATGATGACCGAGCCGCTGTCCGGCGCCCAGCGGGCCAGCATCGGCTGGCGGCGCCGGCAGGGCGTGGGCGACATGGGTAACCAGTTCCACTACTACCGGCTCACCGCTGACGGCCGGATCCTGTGGGGCGGGTACGACGCGGTCTACTACAACGGCGGCCTGATCACGTCCGGCCAGGACCAGCGGCCCGCGACCTTCGCCCGGCTGGCCGGGCAGTTCTTCGAGACCTTCCCGCAGCTCGAAGGGCTCCGTTTCACCCACACCTGGGGCGGCGTGATCGACACCTGCGCCCGGTTCTGCGTGTTCTTCGGCACCGCCCACCGCGGGCGGCTGGCCCACGCCGCCGGGTACACCGGGCTCGGGGTCGGCGCCTCGCGCTTCGGCGGCAACGTGCTGCTCGACCTGCTCGGCGGGCAGCAGACCGAGCGGACCACGCTGGGCATGGTGCGCGGCAAGCCGGCGCCGTTCCCGCCCGAGCCGCTGCGCTCCGCGGTGATCCAGCTGACCCGGGCCTCGCTGGCCCGCGCGGACCGCCACGAGGGACGCCGTGACCTGTGGCTGCGTACCCTGGACCGGCTGGGACTGGGCTTTGATTCATGATTCAGGTTCGCCCGGGGAGGCGGGGCGCGCCGGAGGCGTGTTCCCGCCGATCCGGGTGAAGGCGGGGGTTCCAGGGGGGTCGTCCCCCAGGGGGGCAGAGTAGGCTCTGGCGCTGCAGGATAGATCCGGGGATGCGCGGTGAAAGGCGGTTAGGGATGACCAGCGAATGGCTCGGCGCGCCGCTTCCCCCGGACCAGGAGGAACAGGTCGACTTCGACACCAGCGTGGCGCACATCGCCCGGGTGTATGACTACTGGCTGGGCGGCAAGGACAACTTCGAGGCCGACCGCATAGCCGGCGAGGAAGCCCTCGCGGCCTATCCCGACCTGGTTTCCTCGGTACGGGCCAACCGGGCGTTCCTGGCCCGCGGCGTGCGCTTCCTGGCCGGGGAAGCCGGTGTCCGCCAGTTCCTCGACATCGGCACCGGCATTCCCAGCGCCAACAACACCCATGAGGTCGCGCAGGACGTCGCGCCGGCGAGCCGGGTCATGTACGTGGACAACGACCCCATCGTGCTGGCCCACGCCCGTGCGCTGCTGGTCGGGCGCCCGGAGGGCAGCACCGACTACCTCGACGCCGACCTGCGTGAAACCGAGAAGATCCTCGACCACGCCCGCGGGTTGCTCGACTTCTCCCAGCCGGTGGCGGTCATGCTGGTGGCGGTCCTGCACCTGATCGGGCCCGAGGATCACCCGCACAGCATCGTCAGCCAGCTGATGGACGCCGTGCCGCCGGGCAGCTACCTGCTGCTCTCGCACGTGGCCTCGGACATCGAGCCGGAGAAGATGGCCGAGATGGGCAAGCGGCTCAACCGCCTGCTCGCCCAGAAGGGCTTCTACCGCAACCAGGCCGAGGTGACGCAGTTCTTCACCGGGCTCGAATTGCTGGAGCCGGGCGTCGTCCCGGTGCAGCACTGGCGGCAGGATTCCGAGATCGAGGGCGCCCGGCGGGCGGCCATGTGGGGCGGCGTCGCCCGCAAGAACGGCTGACCCGGAACCGTACCGGCGTTGACGGTGCGGTTCCCGGCTCGTAGAGTCATGTCATATATGAGATGCCGTATGCGAACGTGCGCTGACGGGGGAGCCCGGTGAGCACCGCCATGGTCCCGCCGGCTCGCAGTTTCCTTAACGGAACCACCGGGGCCACTCCCTCGCGCACCGAGGCGGTCCTGGACGCCATCAAACGGGCCATCCTGGCCGGGGAGCTGCGTCCTGGGCAGAACCTGGTGGAGACGGAACTGGCTCAGCTGCTCGGCGTGTCCAAGACTCCGGTTCGCGAGGCGCTGAAGACCCTGGCGGGCGCGGGCCTGGTCACGATGAGCGCGTACCGGGGAGCCACGGTGCGGGCCATCGATCCGGCGAGCGCGGCGGCCATCTACGATCTGCGGCTGCTGCTGGAACCGGAGGCGGTCCGCCGCGCGGTCGGCCGCGGCGCGGCGGAGGCCAGCCCGGTCCAGGCCTGGGCGAGTGCACACGCGGCCCTGCAGGCCTCGGACGCCGCCACCGACCAGGCGCAGCGCAGCCTGGCCAACCGCGAGTTTCACCGCGCCCTGTACCTGGCCTGCGGCAACAGCCTGCTGGTCAAGACCCTGGACGACCTGCGCGATCAGACCGCGCTGGTGTCCGCGCTGTCCTGGGAGCAGGCCCCGTCGTGGCAGCAGGAGGCCGCTGAGCATCAGGCCATCCTGGCCGCGGCGCGACGCGGTGCGGCCACCGAGGCGGCGGCCCTGCTCCGCGCCCACATCGCCGGTTTCGCGGACCGGCATTTCCCGATGCCTGCCCGCGCTGCTGTGGCGCCCGCAACCGAATGGAGTACCGATGAGCATTGACCCCGCTGTCACCGAGGAACTCCGGGACGTCCTGGCGACCGTGGCTGCCGTCCCGGTGACCCCGTTCGGAGCTGACGGCGCCCCCGACTGGGACTGCCATGGCCGGCTGATCCGCCGCCTCATCGACAACGGGATCACGCTGGTCACCCCCAACGGCAACACCGGTGAGTTTTACACCCTGTCGGCGGAGGAGACCCGGGCCGCCACCGAGTCCGCGATCCGGGCCGCCCGGGGCCGCGCGGAGGTGCTGGCCGGCGTCGGCCATGACCTGCCCACCGCGATCAGCTCCGCGAGCCACGCCCGCGCGGCGGGGGCCCGCATGATCATGATTCATCAGCCGGTCAGCCCGTACATGTCCGCCGAGGGCTGGGTCGATTACCACGCGGCCATCGCTGAAAGCGCGCCGGACCTCGGCGTCGTGCTGTACATCCGCGACCCGAGGATCGCCGGCCGGCACATCCGCGAGCTCGGCAGGCGGTCCCCGAACGTGGTGGGCGTCAAGTACGGGGTCAGGGACATGGTGCAGTTCGCCGGGGTGGCCCGCGACGCCGGCCTGGCCCGGTTTACCTGGCTGGCCGGGCTGGCCGAGCTCACCGCGCCCGGCTGCTGGGCGTACGGCGCCCAGGGCTTCACCTCCGGGCTGGCCAACGTCGCCCCGCAGCTGTCGCTCGGCCTGCTGGCCTCGCTGCGCAGCGGCGACCACGCCGGCGCCCTGCGGGTCTGGAACGACTGCCGGAGGTTCGAGGAGCTGCGCGCGGCCGACTCGTCGGCGGACAACGTCAGCGTGGTCAAGGAGGCCCTGGCCCAGCTGGAGCTGGCCCGCCGGGACGTCCGTCCGCCCAGCCGCCTGCTGCCGGACCCGGTGCGGGAGGAAATCAGCAAGATCCTGGCCGGCTGGGGGCTGTCCGCGGAGGGAGACCAACTGTGAGCCGTGTTAACCCGGGGGGGCGACCCCCCGGAACCCCCCGCGCGTCGCAGGCTCGGGGGGAACACTCCTCCGGCGCGCCCCGCCTCGCCCGCGAGCAGCTTCGCAGCTTTGCCTGGTTCGGGGGCGACGGGATGCGCGCGTTCAGCCACGGCACCCGGATGCGCCAGATGGGTGCCGATCCCGCTGACTACGCGGGCAAGCCGATCATCGCGATCGTCAACACCTGGTCCGAGCTGAACCCCTGCCATATGCATCTGCGGGAGCGGGCCGAGCACGTCAAGCGCGGCGTCTGGGAGGCGGGCGGCTTCCCGGCCGAGTTCGGGGTGGCCAGCCTGTCGGAGACCTTCCAGAAGCCGACCCCGATGCTCTACCGGAACCTGCTGGCCATGGACACCGAGGAACTGCTCCGGTCCTACCCGGCCGATGGCGCGGTGCTCATGGGCGGATGCGACAAGACCACCCCCGCACTGATCATGGGTGCCGCCAGCGCCGGGATCCCGGCCATCTACCTGCCCGCCGGCCCGATGCTGCGGGGCAACTACCGTGGCACCACCCTGGGCAGCGGCACCGATCTGTGGAAGTACTGGGACGACAAGCGGGCCGGGCTGATCGGCGACTGCGAGATGGCCGACCTGGCCGGCGGCATCGCCCGCTCGCCCGGCCACTGCATGACGATGGGCACCGCCTCCACCATGACCTCCGCGGCCGAGACGCTGGGCATGACCCTGCCGGGGGCGGCGTCCATCCCGGCGGTCGATTCCGCGCACTACCGGATGGCCACCGCGACCGGCCGCCGGATCGTGGACATGGCGTGGGAGCACCTGACCCCGGACCGGATCCTCACCGCCGAGGCGTTCGAGGACGCGGTGGCCACCGTGCTGGCCCTCGGCGGCTCCACCAACGCGGTGATCCACCTCATCGCCATGGCCGGCCGGTGCGGGGTCCCGCTCAGCCTCGACGATTTCGACGACATCGCGCGCCGGGTCCCCGTCCTGGCCAACATCCGGCCCGGCGGGAAGTACCTGATGGAAGACTTCTACTACGCGGGCGGGCTGCGCGCGCTGCTGGCCCGGCTGGCTGAGGTGCCCGGGGCGCTGCACACCGACCGGATCACGGTCACCGGCCGGCCGCTGGCCGAGCAGCTGGCCGGGGCCCAGGTCTACAACTCCGACGTCATCCGCGAACCGGGGACCGCGCTGGCCGCCGAGGCCGGCCTGGCCGTGCTGCGCGGCAACCTGGCCCCGGACGGTGCGGTGATCAAGCACATCGCGGCCGAGCCCGCGCTGCTCAAGCACACCGGCCCCGCGGTCGTCTTCGACAGCTACCGGGAGATGCAGCGGCAGATCAACGACCCTGCGCTGGGCGTGACCGCCGACTCCGTGCTCGTGCTGCGCAACGCGGGCCCGCTGGGCGGCCCGGGCATGCCGGAGTACGGAATGCTGCCCATCCCGGACTACCTGCTGGCCCAGGGGGTGCGGGACATGGTGCGGATCTCCGACGCGCGGATGAGCGGGACCAGCTACGGCGCCTGTGTGCTGCACGTGGCCCCCGAGTCGTACGTCGGGGGACCGCTGGCCCTGGTCCGCACCGGCGACCTGATCACTCTGGACGTGGCCGAACGGGCACTGCGGGTGGAGCTGAGCGACACGGAGCTGCACCAGCGCCGCGCCGCCTGGCGGCCGCCGCCGCCCCGGTATGAGCGTGGTTACGGCGCGCTGTACAGCGAGCACGTGACCCAGGCGGACAAGGGCTGTGATTTCGGCTTCCTGGCCAGGCCGGGCCGGAATCCTGAGCCCGACCCCCGCTGAGTTAGCCCGGGGGGCGCCCCCCCGGCTCCCGAGGAGGTAGTTCAATGCCGAACGAACTCAACCGCCGCGCGCTGCTTCGCGCCTCCGCACTGGCTGGAGCAGGCGCCTTAACCAGCCCGCTGTGGGCCGGCGCGGCAAATGTTAGCGCTGCCATCGGGCGGCCCAGCCAGCCGTCCGGCCCGCGCTCGGCCGCCGACCGGGCCGCCGACCGCATCGTCGCGTCGGTGCGCCGGCCGGTTTTCCCGCCGCGGGTCTTCCCGATCACCCGTTTCGGTGCGGTCGGTGACGGGACCACTGACTGCACGGCCGCGTTCGCGGCCGCCATCGCCGCCTGTAACCGGGCCGGCGGCGGGCATGTGATCGTGCCGGCCGGGCAGTTCCTGACCGGTGCCATCCACCTGCTCAGCCACGTCGACCTGCATCTGCAGAACACGAACTCGGTCATCCTGTTCAGCCAGGACCCGAACGCGTACCTGCCGGTGGTGTTCACCCGCTGGCAGGGCATCGAGCTGATGAACTACTCGCCGCCGGTCTACAGCTACGGCCAGCGGAACATCGCGATCACCGGCCGGGGCACGCTGAATGGCCAGGCCGACGCGGACCACTGGTGGAACTGGAAGAACCTCGAAACGCCGGACTTCAACGCGCTGGAGG
>DASQRM010000110.1:0-24417 GCA_035642895.1 Streptosporangiaceae bacterium
CTCACGTGGGCGCCCGCCGCACCGTTGGCGGTGGCTGGCCTGGTCTCCGCAACGGAGCCGATCCCGGCCGGTGCCTTGCGCGGCCGCCGGGTGGTCGCGCCGGCCTTGACCCCGTAGCCGACCAGGACGGCCTGCCGCTCCGCGGGCGGGGGGACCGGCGGCACCAGGTCTTCGGAGGAGGGACGCGGTCCCGCAGCCGCGATGGCGGCCGGATCGACGGCACCGCCAGGCTGGCCGGCCGCCGGGGCCTGGCCGGCTGCTGGGGCCGTCCCGGTCCCGGCGGGTGCCGCGGGGGGAACCGCCGCGGGGCCGCCGCCCGCCGGGCCCGGCACGTCCACCGCGATGATGGGCGTGCCCACGTCCACGGTCTCGCCTTCGGGCACCAGCAGCGCGGCCACCACGCCCGCGTACGGGCTGGGCAGCTCGACGACGGCCTTGGCCGTCTCGATGTCCACGATGATCTGGTTCACGATCACCGTGTCGCCGGGCTGCACCCGCCAGCTGACGATGTCCGCCTCGGTCAGCCCTTCGCCCACGTCCGGGAGCCGGAACTCACGGCGCTGGGTGGTCACCGGACCGGTGGTCACAGATTCGGTCATCACCACCCCCCTCTCAGACGGCGAAGGTGCGGTCGACGGCGTCCAGCACCCGGTCCAGGTCGGGCAGGTAGTGGTCCTCCAGCCGCGACGGCGGGTACGGGGTGGAGAAACCGCCCACCCGCAGCACCGGCGATTCCAGCTGGTAGAAGCACTCCTCGGTGATCCGGGTCGCGATCTCCGCGCCCAGGCCGCCGGTGACCGGCGCCTCGTGGGCCACCACGCACCGGCCGGTGCGCCGCACCGAGTCGTAGATGGTCGGCAGGTCCAGCGGGGCCAGCGAGCGCAGGTCGATGACCTCCACCGACCGTCCGTCGGCCCGGGCGGCCACGGCCGACTCCACACAGGTCCGGACCATCGGCCCGTAACACAGCAGGGTCACGTCGGTGCCGTCCAGCACGATCCGGGCCCGGTCCAGGGCCAGCGCGTCGCCCAGTTCGGCGGCCGGGTCCACCTCGGCCTTGTCCCAGTAGCGGCGCTTCGGCTCGAAGAAGATGACCGGGTCGTCGCAGTGGACCGACTGCTGGATCATCGTGTAGGCGTCAGTGGAATTGGCGCAGGCCACCACGCGCAGCCCCGCGGTGTGCGCGAACAGCGCCTCCGGGGACTCACTGTGGTGCTCGACCGCGCCGATCCCGCCGCCGCACGGGATCCGGATCGTGACCGGCATGGTCACGTGGCCCAGCGAGCGCAGCCGCATCTTGGCCAGCTGGCTGACGATCTGGTCGAAGGCCGGGAACACGAACCCGTCGAACTGGATCTCGCAGACTGGCCGGTAACCACGCAGGGCGAGCCCGATCGCGGTGCCGATGATGCCGGACTCGGCCAGCGGGGTGTCGACCACCCGGCTCTCGCCGAAATCCTTCTGCAGCCCGTCGGTGACCCGGAACACGCCGCCCAGCTTGCCCACATCCTCGCCCATGATGAGCACGCGGGGATCGTCCTCCAGCGCCTTGCGCAGCCCTGCGTTGAGCGCCTTGGACAGCGTCATGACCGTCATCGGGCCTCCTCCCCGTCGAACGAGTTGAGGTAGGCCGCGTACTGCTCGCGCTCGGCGTCCAGCAGCGTGTTCGGCCCGGCGTAGACGTTCTCGAAGATGGCCAGCGGCTGCGGGTCGGGCATCTCCAGGCAGGCCTGGCGGACCCGGCCGCCGAGCTGGTCGGCCTCGGCGTCCACCGTCTCGAAGAACGCGGCGTCGGCCGCGCCGGTGCGGACCAGGTACGCCTTGACCCGCTCGATCGGGTCCTTCAGCTTCCACGCTTCCAGCTCACTGGCCAGCCGGTAGCGGGTCGGGTCGTCGGTGGTGGTGTGCGCGCCCATCCGGTAGGTGAACGCCTCGATCAGGGTGGGGCCCTGGCCTTCCCGGGCGGCCTGCATGGCCTTCCTGGTCACCGCGAGGCAGGCCAGCACGTCGTTGCCGTCCACCCGCAGGCCCGGGAAGCCGAACCCGCTGGCCCGCTGGTACAGCGGGATGCGGCTTTGCCGCTCCAGCGGCTCGGAGATGGCCCACTGGTTGTTCTGGCAGAAGAACACGACCGGCGCGTTGAACACCGAGGCCCAGATAAACGCCTCGTTGACGTCTCCCTGACTGGTGGCGCCGTCCCCGAAGTAGACGATGACCGCCTCGCCGTCCTCGCCCACCGCGCCGTCCCGCTGGATGCCCATCGCGTAGCCAGTGGCGTGCAGCGTCTGGGCGCCGATCACGATCGTGTACAGATGGAATTTGTGCGCGGCCGGGTCCCAGCCGCCGTTGCTGACCCCGCGGAACAGCTCCAGCAGCCGCGTCGGGTCGAGCCCGCGGCACCAGGCCACGCCGTGCTCCCGGTAGGTGGGGAAGGCCATGTCCCGCGGCCCGAGGGCCCGGCCGGAGCCGACCTGGGCCGCTTCCTGCCCGAGCAGGGAGGCCCAGATCCCGAGTTCACCCTGGCGCTGCAGGGCAATGGCCTCGGTGTCGATCCGGCGGACCAGGACGAGGTCCCGGTAGAGGTCTTTCACTTCGCTGGCGCTCAGGTCCAGCGGGTAGTCCGGATGCTCGATCCGCTCGCCTTCCGGCGTGAGCAGCTGGACGGTTTCGGTACGCGGCCCCGGCGGCCGGTCCAGGCCGGCCGGGGCTCCCGGTGCGGTGACCGCACCGTCAGCGTCGACGGTCACGTGCACTCCCTCTGGTGGTGGGGTTCACTAGCCCCCATGGTGGTGGGGTTCACTAAGCCATCGTGGCAGACCGGGCTGCGGCCCGGGAAACCCTGGTGTTGCTCAGCTGTACGCAGCCTATGAGGCAGTCCATGAGAGCAGTCCGTAAGAGAGGCAGGAACCAGTGGCCCGAATCGTCGTCGACGTGATGCTCCGCAAGGAGATCCACGATCCGCAGGGGGAGGCGATCACCAGCGCCGCCCACCGGCTCGGCTTCAGCCAGGTGCTCGGGGTGCGGCAGGGCAAGCGGTTCGAGGTGGAACTAAGCGGGCTGGCGGACGAGGCCACCCTGGCCCGGGTGGCTGAGCTGGCCGGGGAACTGCTGGCGAACCAGGTGATCGAGGAGTTCACCCTGCACGAAAGCTGACCTGACCGGCCGGGCAGCCGACCAGACCCTCGAGCACAACTACATAACACTCAGAGTTCACGATTATCCGGGCCAGGGCCGGGAAAGGTCACAAGTGGCCAGCGCCAACACGGGATGAGGGAACCTGAGGGGCGGATGCGGGCTCACATGAGACGCGCCGAGGAGTCGATTGTGGACGTTGAGTTCTGCCTGGTGTTTCCGCATGAGGCACTCAGCGTGCCCGTCATGCGCAGGGTCCTGGGCGACACACTACGCCGGCTCGGGGCCGATGAGGAAGGGGTCAGCGACCTCCTCCTCGCAGTGACTGAGGCCTGCACCAACGTGCTCAAGCACGGGGCACCCGGTCCTCGGTATGAGATCGTGGCCCGGATCGGCCAGCGTGGCTGCCTGATCCAGGTGCTGAACGACGAGCGCGGCCTCGACTCGCTCATGGTGCCGGCCCCGCGCCGGCCAATGTGGGACGCCGTGCACGCGCCGGCCCGCTTCCGCCGCCGGGTGGCGGGCACCGCGGGCCGGCGGGCGCCGCGCCCCGGTGGGCGATGGCGGCCGGCCGGGCGGCCACTGACCGAGGACCAGATGATTGCCATGCTTCCCGAGTCGGGCCGCGGCCTGGCTATCATGCGGGCCTGCGTGGACGATGTGACGCTGAGCAGCGGGCCCGGCCTGGGCACCGTGGTATCCCTGGAGAAGCGGATGGCGTGGCGGAACGACGCGCCCATGCTGGAGGGCCGGTTCGGGGACGAGAGCGCGCTGCGGAACGCCGGCTGAGCCCCACCACTACCCCGCCATTAGCCCCGGCCACCGGCCCGGCGCCCCGCCCGGCGTGGCCCGCAGCGCTGGGCCCGCGTACTGGGGCTGGCACGGTAACCTGCAGGCAGACCACCCCGCCTCCCCGCTGCGAGGATATTCATGACCGCCCGCGTGGGTGTCATCACATTTCCTGGATCGCTGGATGACGCCGATGCCGCACGGGCCGTGGCCCGGGCGGGTGCCGAACCGGTCCCGCTCTGGCACGGCGACCGTGACCTGCGCGGCCTGGCCGCGGTCATCCTGCCGGGCGGCTTCTCCTACGGCGACTACCTGCGCTGCGGGGCCATCGCGCGGTTCGCGCCGGTGATGGGCGAGCTCATCCCGGCGGCCCGGGCCGGGCTGCCGGTCCTGGGCATCTGCAACGGCTTCCAGATCCTCTGCGAGGCGCACCTGCTCCCGGGCGCGCTGACCCGCAACGCGGGCCTGCGGTTCATCGACCGGGTGGTGCGGGTGCGCATCGAGGACACCCAGACCCCCTGGACCTCTGACTACACCCAGGACCAGGAGATCGAGCTGGTCCTGAAGAGCGGCGAGGGGGCCTATGTGGCGGATCCCGCCACGCTGGCCCGGCTGACCTCGGCCGGCCAGGTCGTCGCGCGTTACGCAGGCGGCAACCCCAACGGCTCGGTGGGAGATATCGCCGGCGTGCGCAGCGAGGCGGGCAATGTGGTCGGGCTGATGCCGCACCCGGAGCACGCCATCGACGCACTCACCGGGCCCGGCACCGACGGTCTCGGCTTCTTCACCTCCGTCCTGCGTGCGATGGCGGCCCAGTGAGCGCCGTCCGGTACCGGCTTGCGAGGGTGGGCCGTCAGGCCCGGCCGAGCGGTCGGTGGGGTTTTTCCGGCCGGGCGGCGCGAGCATCTCGGGAGGCCCAGTGAGCGCCGCCGCGGACACCGTGAGCCGGGCCGGGGCCACGCCCGGCCAGCCCCAGCCGTACGCCGAACTCGGCCTGACCAGTGCGGAGTACGAGCGGATCGGTGAGCTGCTGGGCCGTCGGCCGACCGACGCGGAGCTGGCCATCTACTCGGTCATGTGGAGCGAGCACTGCTCCTACAAGTCGTCCAAGGTCCACCTGCGCCGGTTCGCGGACTCCGCGCCACCGTCGCCGGCCCTGCTCGCCGGGATCGGCCAGAACGCGGGCGTGGTAGACATCGGCCAGGGGTACGCGGTCACGTTCAAGGTCGAGTCGCACAACCACCCTTCGTACGTGGAGCCGTTCCAGGGCGCGGCGACCGGCGTGGGCGGGATCGTGCGCGACATCCTGGCCATGGGGGCCCGCCCGGTGGCGGTGATGGACTCGCTGCGGTTCGGGCCCGCGGAAGCGCCGGATACCCACCGGGTGCTGCCTGGGGTGGTGGCCGGCATCTCGTTCTACGGCAACTGCCTGGGCCTGCCCAACATCGGCGGTGAGCTCGCCTTCGACCCCTGCTACAGCGGGAATCCACTGGTCAACGCGCTGTGCGTGGGGGTGATGCGGCACCAGGACCTCAAGCTGGCCGCGGCCCGCGGGACCGGGAACCAGGTGATCCTGTTCGGCTCCCGGACCGGCCCGGATGGCATCGGCGGCGCTTCGGTGCTGGCCAGTGCCACGTTCGGTGGGAGCGATTCCGCGAAGCGGCCCAGCGTCCAGGTCGGCGACCCGTTCATGGAGAAGCTGCTGATCGAGTGCTGCCTGGAGCTGTACGCGGCCGGCCTGGTCACCGGCATCCAGGACCTGGGCGCGGCCGGCGTCTCATGCGCCACGGCTGAGCTGGCCGCGGGCGGCGGCACCGGCATGGACGTCGATCTCGACGCCGTGCCGCTCCGCGACCCGGGGCTCGGACCGGCCGAAATCCTGATGAGCGAGTCGCAGGAACGCATGATGGCCGTGGTCGAGCCGGGCCATGTCGATCAGTTCATGGCGGTGTGTGCCCGCTGGGGCGTGCTGGCCACGGTGATCGGCGAGGTCACCGACACCGGCCGGCTGCGCATGACCTGGCGCGGTGAGCAGGTGGTGGACATCCCGCCGGCCAGCGCCGCCGACGAGGGACCGGTCTACCAGCGGCCCATCGCGCGCCCCGCGGCCCAGGACGCGCTGCTGGCCGACGACCCGGCCGCGCTGAGCCGCCCGGAGGGCGGCCCGGAGCTGCGGGCCACGTTGCTGTCCCTGCTGGCCTCGCCGGGGCTGGCCGACAAGAGCTGGGTCACCGAGCAGTACGACCGGCACGTGCGGGGCAACACGGTGCTCGCGATGCCGCAGGACGCCGGGGTGATCCGGATCGACGAGCACACCGGGCTCGGGATCGCGCTGGCCACGGACGGGAACGGCCGGTTCGGGCTGCTGGACCCGTATGCGGGCGCGCAGCTGGCGCTGGCCGAGGCGTACCGCAACGTGGCGGCCACCGGGGCGGTGCCGCTCGCGGTGACCAACTGCCTGAACTTCGGCTCGCCGGAGGACCCGGGCGTCATGTGGCAGTTCAGCGAGGCGGTCCGCGGCCTGGCCGACGGGTGCGCGGCCCTCGGGGTGCCGGTCACCGGCGGCAACGTGAGCTTCTACAACCAGACCGGCGAGACGCCCATCCATCCCACGCCGGTGGTCGGGGTGCTCGGGGTGCACGCCGACGTGACCCGGCGGGTGGCGATCGGGCCGCGCACCGAGGGAGCAGCGATCGTCCTGCTGGGCCGGACCTCGGCCGAGTTCGGCGGGTCGGCGTGGGCGCAGGTGACCCACGGTCACTGCGGGGGGCGGCCGCCTGAGGTGGATCTGGCAGCCGAGGCGGCCCTGGCCCGGGTGCTCACCGCGGCGGCCGCGGACGGCCTGCTGGAGGCGGCCCACGACCTGTCTGAGGGCGGCCTGGCTATCGCGCTGGCCGAGTGCTGCCTGGATCAGGGGCTCGGCTGCCAGGTGGTGCTGCCGGGCGACCCGTTCACCCAGTTGTTCAGCGAGTCGGCCGCCCGCGCCGTGGTCGCGGTCCGGCCGGGCTCCGAGCGGGCTTTCGCCGCGCTGGCCGCCCGGCACGGCGTACCCGCCGGTGAACTCGGTGTGGCCGGCGGCGACAGCCTGGTCGTGCAGGGCTGCTTCGACATCCCGGTGGACGAGATCGCCGCGGCGCACCAGGGCCCGCTGCCCGGCCTCTTCAGCTAGCCCCCGTATCGCTGGCCCCGTATCGCTGGTCCGGTATCGCTGGCCCGGTAAAGCTGGCCGAGTTCAGCTAAGTCAGCGGGCCGGGCCGGTTTTCGTTGCGGAGAATTTAAAACACCGACCAGAACATGATCAGCTGGCTCCACGGCTTGGCCGCGGAGCACTTCTGCAATTCCGGCACCACGGACCCGCCCGACGAGGCGTTGCTCAGCCCCAGGCAGCGCCCGCTGGAGGCGCTCCGGAGCTGCCAGTAGTCGCGGCCCTGCGAATCGGTGTGCAGGAAGGGGTGGTACCAGCGCTGGTTGAGTGCGATGTCGCAGCGGCCCATCTGGGGGGTGGCCTGGGCGCCACTGCCGATCACGGTGAGGCACTGCCCGTTGCCGGAGAACAGCAGGACGAATCCGCCGGAGCCCATCTCGTCGGCCTGCCATTGCTGGCTGGACTGGACGCTCTCGCCGCCGCTGCTGGGGGTGAAGACGAGACCGCCCGGCCCGCCGGACAGCAGCGTCGAGGAGGAGCCGGAGGAGCCGGCCTGGCCGGTACGGCCCAAGTTGGCCAGGCCTACCGTCTGCTGGCTGGTGATCTTGTTGGACAGCCTGACCTGCCCCCCCGACGCGGTGTTACCGCCCCTGGAGTGCAGGAACGCCACCACGCCCACCCCGACCAGAACCGCCAGCACGACTGTCGCGCTGATCAGGACAGCAGCGGTGGCCCGCGATCTCCTCTTGCCTCGCCGCCCAGGACCGTGAATCCCCGCCATAGGCATGACGATTACTTGTTTCCCGCCGGTTAGGCCAGCCATATGAGGAAATCGCTCAAATCATGATATATATCGTCACCCAGCGGACCCGGGTGTCTACCCGGTGTCCCGGATCATGGTGCTGAAAGTCACGGTACGTTAGCACTGATGCCTCCCCGCCGCCCCGACCCGCAGCGACTGCGCGCCGCCCTGGACGCCCAGCGGTCCGCGCTGGACCAGGAACCCTGGGCCGGGCCGGCTGAGCCTGCGGTGCTCGGCCGGGCCCTGGCCTTCGCGGTGCTGGAAGCGCTGGAGGCGGACGCGGAGCCGGAGCGCGAAGCCCTGCGGGCCGCCGTGACGTACCTGCTCGGCCTGCTGGCCGCCGACGCGCCCGGCCGCGCGGTGGAGGTCCGGGTCCCGCCGTACGCGGCGGTCCAGGCCATCGCCGGGCCGCGGCACACCCGGGGCACTCCGCCGAACGTGGTGGAGACCGACCCGGTGACCTGGGTCAGGCTGGCCCTGGGCCGGCTCTCCTGGGCCCAGGCCCGGGAGGCCGGGCGGGTCAGCGCGAGCGGGCCACGAGCGGACCTCTCGGGGCATTTGCCGCTGCTGCGCGGTACGACCAGCGGCTCCGCGTTATTAGACTGACCGGGTGGTCAACCCCGATGGCCGACTGACGGACGACGTGGATCCCGGAGACCGGCCCCCTCGGGACGCATGCGGAGTCTTCGGTGTGTGGTCCCCCGGTGAGGAAGTCGCCAAGCTCGCCTACTTCGGCCTGTACGCCCTGCAGCACCGGGGCCAGGAGTCGGCGGGTATTGCGGTCAGCGACGGCAACCGGATCGTGGTCTACAAGGATATGGGCCTGGTGGCCCAGGTGTTCGACGAGGCCGCGCTGTCCACGCTGCGCGGCTACATCGCCGTCGGGCACTGCCGCTACTCGACCAGCGGCGCCTCGACCTGGGAGAACGCCCAGCCCACCTTCCGGTCCACCCCGGTCGCCAGCCTGGCCCTCGGCCACAACGGCAACCTGATCAACACCCTGGAACTCGCGGCTATCGCCAGCGGGGCCAATGGTGAGCGCGGTCCGGGCGGCCAGCGGGCCACCACGGACACGGACGTGCTCACCGCGCTGTTCGCTGACCCCCGGATGGCCAGCGTCGAGGAGGGTGCCCTGGCGGCCCTGCCGTTGGTGCGCGGGGCCTACTCGCTGGTCTTCATGGATGAGCACACCCTGTACGCGGCCCGTGACCCGCAGGGCTTCCGCCCCCTGGTGCTGGGTCAGCTGGCCGATGGCTGGGTGGTGGCCAGCGAGACCGCGGCCCTGGACATCGTGGGCGCCTCGTTCGTCCGCGAGATCGAGCCGGGTGAACTGGTCACCATCGACGAGCGGGGGGTCAGGTCACGGCGATTCGCCCGGCCGCACCCGGCGGGCTGCCTGTTCGAGTACGTCTACCTGGCCCGCCCGGACACGGCCATCGCGGGGCGCAGCGTCCAGACCACCCGGGTCCAGGTCGGCCGGATGCTGGCCGCCGAGCACCCGGTCGAGGCGGACCTGGTCATCCCGGTACCGGAGTCGGGCACCCCGGCGGCCATCGGGTACGCACAGGCCAGCGGCATCCCGTACGGGCAGGGGCTGGTCAAGAACTCCTACGTGGGACGGACGTTCATCCAGCCCAGCCAGACGATCCGGCAGCGCGGCATCCGGCTCAAGCTGAACCCGCTCCGGGGGGTCATCGCCGGGCAGCGGGTCGTGGTGGTGGATGACTCGATCGTGCGCGGCAACACCCAGCAGGCCATCGTGGCCATGCTCCGCGAGGCGGGTGCCGCCGAGGTGCACGTGCGCATCTCCAGCCCGCCGGTGGCCTGGCCGTGCTTCTACGGGATCGACTTCGCGACCCGGGCCGAGCTGATCGCGGGCAGTTCCTCGGTGGAGGAGATCCGCGACGAGATCGGAGCCGACTCGCTCGGCTTCATCTCGCTGGAAGGGCTCACCGGGGCGACGACCATCCCGGCCGCGCGGCTGTGCCGGGCCTGCTTCGACGGCCAGTACCCGATCCCGGTCGCCGAGGCCGAGCGGGGCAAGCATGTGCTGGAAGTCATCCCCCCGGTCCGGTCGTGATGCATACCCGCCGGGACCCGCGATGAGCACCTACCGGGACGCGGGCGTCGACATCGGCGCGGGCGAGCGCGCCGTGGACCTGATGCGCGCGTCGATCGCCCGCACCGGCGGCCCGGAGGTGATCGGCGGCCTGGGCGGGTTCGCCGGGCTGTATGACGCGACCCGGCTGACCACCATGCGGCGGCCGCTGCTGGCCACCTCCACCGACGGCGTGGGCACGAAGGTGCTGATCGCCAGCAGGCTGGGCCGCTACGACACGGTCGGCATCGACCTGGTCGGGATGGTCGTGGACGACCTGGTGGTGTGCGGGGCGGAGCCGCTGTTCATGACCGACTACATGGTCTTCGGAGCCCTCCAGCCGGAACGCGCGGCGGCCATCCTGGCCGGCGTGGCCGAAGGGTGCGTGCAAGCAGGCTGTGCCCTGATCGGCGGGGAAACGGCCGAGCATCCCGGCCATTTCGGGCCGGACGACTTCGACCTGGCCGGCGCGGCCACCGGCGTCGTGGACCACGATGACCTGCTCGGCCCGCACCGGGTGCAGTCCGGCGACGTGGTGCTGGCCCTGGGGTCCTCCGGGCTGCATTCCAACGGCTTCTCGCTGGTCCGGCAGGTGCTGGACCGGGCTGGGCTGGACCTGGCGGCTGAGTTCCCCGAACTCGATGGCCCGCTGGGCGCCGAACTGCTCACCCCCACCCGGATCTACGCCCGGGACTGCCTGGCCCTGGCCCGCGATTGTGACGTGCACGCCTACGCCCACATCACCGGCGGCGGGCTGGCCGCCAACCTCGCCCGGGTGCTGCCTGCGGGCAGCGATGCGCTCCTGGACCGGGGAACCTGGCGGCCCCAGCCCGTGTTCGGCCTGCTGGCGGAGCGGGGTGGGGTACCGCCGGACGAGATGGAACGGGTGTTCAACATGGGCGTCGGCATGGCGGCCGTGGTGGCCCGGGCCGACACCGGCCGGGCCCTCGGCACGCTCACCAGCCGCGGCGTCCCGGCGTGGGTGCTCGGCGAGATCGTGCCCGGCTCAGGGACCGCCCGGCTGACTGGGCAACACTGACCGGGCCACGCTGACGGGGCTGCACCAGCCTGACTGGGCAACACTGGCCGGCCAGCACTGAACGGGCCAGCACGTGGCCGGACGGCATCCGTCCGATGGCTAACGTCCAGCCCTGGTCAGGCCCGCTCCGACCGGCTCATATGTGACCCGTTACCGCCCAGGTCATCGTCGTCGTCTTCATCGTCGTCATCGGCATCGTCGGCGTCATCGGAGTAACGCCCGTCGAAGTCTGCGTAGGCGTCACCGCCGTCGCCGCCCTCATCGTCCCTGCCGACACCCAGCTCAGTCCGCAGCCGGTCAAGGTCCGTGCCGCCGCTGTTGTACTTCAGCTGGCGTGCCACCTTTACCTGCTTGGCCTTGGCTCGGCCGCGCCCCATTGGCTCGACCCCCTCGAACATGCGGAGCCACTCTCGGGCCCCTGCTCCCTGCGCTGATGACTTGCGGGTTTACGCATGCGGGACGGCTCGTCGCCGCTCCACCGCTTGAAGTGCGACGCGCTTCCAGCTTGCGTACAGATCCAACCGTACCTGCTTTGCGCCGTAAGCGCCTCTGCAGGATGCGAGCAGGGCGGATTGACTGGCATCAATTCCTGCCCGTCGCCCGCTGCGCGGGCCGGTCAGGGGGCCGCCTCAGCCACCCAGCCAGATCCCCCGCAGCCTGCCTACCTCGGACATCCTGCGTTCCGCCAGGCGGTCGGCCGCGACCGCGGGCGGTACGCCCTCGGTGCCGGCGAGCGCGAAGATCTGACTGGTTGTGCCGAAGATCTGCTCCGCCCGGGCCTGGGCCCGCTCGAAGTTGAACCCGCTCCGCTCATCGGCGACCTGGATCACGCCCCCGGCGTTGACCACGTAGTCGGGGGCGTACAGGACGCCCCGGTCGGCCAGCAGTTTCTCGATGCCCGGGTGCGCCAGCTGGTTGTTCGCCCCGCCGCAGACGATGCTGGCCCGCAGCGTCGCCGCGGTGTCGTCGTCCAGCGCGCCACCGAGCGCGCACGGCGCGTACACGTCCAGGTCGCGGCCGAGCAGGTCGGCCCGGCTGGCCGCCACCTGGACGCCCGGATGTGCGGCCACCACCCGGCTGACCGCGCCCGGATCCACGTCGCACACGACGACGGCCGCCCCGGCCTCGGCCAGGAGAGTCACCAGCCGCCGCCCGACCTTGCCCACGCCCTCCACGCCGACCAGGCGTCCTTCCAGGCTGGGCTGGCCCCATCGGTGCTGGGCGGCCGCCCGCATGCCCTGGAAGACCCCGAACGCGGTCAGCACGGAAGAGTCGCCCGCACCGCCGTTGGGCACTGTGCGCCCGGTCACGTACCCGCACTCGCGGGCGATGATGTCCATGTCCTCGCTGTAGGTGCCGATGTCACACGCGGTGATGTAGCGCCCGCTCAGCGACTCGATGAAGCGGCCGTACGCGCGGAGCAGCGCTTCGGACTTGAGCGTGGCGGGATCGCCGATGATCACGGCTTTACCGCCGCCGTGGTCCAGGCCCGCCAGCGCGTTCTTGTAGGCCATCGCGCGGGACAGATTGAGCACGTCAGACAGGGCCGCGTCCTCGTCCGGGTAGGGGTAGAAGCGGGTCCCGCCGAGCGCGGGGCCGAGCGCGGTCGAGTAGATCGCGATGATCGCGCGCAGGCCGCTCTGCCGGTCCTGGCAGAAAACGACCTGTTCGTGCCCGGGGTCGGGACTGGAGGTGAGGGCGGCAGGAGAGGGGAACACGTTCGTCACGGTAGTGACACCCTTCGCGTTCTGGTGGATCCGTGTGGCCTGGCTGAACAGCCGGTCAGCCGACCTGGGGTGGGGCCGGCCCGGATCCGACAATATCGCTGCGGCAGACCAGTGACGATCTCGTTATCCGCAGGACATGTACCCCGCCGCGCGGCCGTGCCACGATTCGAACGTGCGACCCTACGCGGCTTATCTGCGCGTCTACGAACCGCTCTCCGCGTTCAGCGACGCCGAGGGCCGCTACTGGTCGAAGTACGCCGCCTCCGCGCAGCGGCCCCGGCGGGCGGCCGCGCTGGACGCCGAGCAGGCCGAGGCGCTCGGCAGGCTGATCGCCACACCGCCGATCGCCGCGCCGCGGCGGGAGAGCGGTCATGCCTACGTCCGCTGGGCCGATGGCGTTACCTACATCTGCCCCTGGCAGACGCGGCTGCGGTCCTGGCTCGAGCTGGCCCGGCTGCGGTCCACCGCCCGGCCGCTGCTGGCCAGCGCGTTCGCGGCGGGCCAGGCCGATGAGGCGCTGCGTGACTTCGCATGCTGGCAGGGCCAGGCGTCATCGCTGCGGGTGTTCATCCAGTCCTGCACGTGGGCCGTGCCCCCCGGATGGTTCGTGCCCTTCGCCCCCGAGGAGCGGTGGCTCGTACTGGGCGGGGCGGATGAGGCGGAGGACCGCGGCCCGGCCACCGCGGCGGCGACCCGGACGCTCATCTATGCCACAGCCATGTCGCAGGCCCGGCGGCGGATCGCCCGGGCCCTGAACGCGCTCCGGCGCACCAGCGGCGACGCCTTAACGAGCCCGCCCGGTACCGGGGGCGGCGGGGACGGCGCCGGCGAGTCCAGCGGCCGCGACGGACTGGGTCCGTGGAGCGCCACCGTGGAGATCGCGCAGATCGGCCGCTGGCTGGAAGAGTTCCATCCCCATTCGGTCGTCGAACTCGATTACGGCGGTCTTGTGGACCTGCTCGACGACGATTCGCTGCGGGCGGATCAGTCGGTCGCGGAGGTGTCGGCGGCCATCAGCGCGAGCCGGGAAGGCCAGCAGGACCTGGCCGGCGTGCTGTATCAGCGGCTGCGGAGCAGGTGGCACGGCCTGGAGTCACTCGAAGCCGCCAACTGAACTATCAGAGGACGACTTTCCAGATTCCACCCGTTGCAACGATACGTGTCGCTAGAATCACGCAGCGTGACGCATAACAGTGGAGCAACGGGGGCGACCTGTCACAGAATCTTTGCTCCTGGTGGTCGACTTGTCACCGCTGGTGATGGCAATATGGTCTCAGTGGGCCATATAGGACATCCACGGCAGGCTCCACCCGGAGCCAGGCAAAGCAACAACCGCAGGATCGCAATCTGGTCCAAGAGGAGAGGCCGTAGACATGTCTGCACGTACACCCGAGGCTGAGCCGCTGTTGACACCGGCAGAGGTCGCGACAATGTTCCGCGTTGACCCCAAGACAGTGACCCGCTGGGCGAAGGCCGGGAAGCTGACCTCCATCCGGACGCTGGGTGGGCACCGCCGGTACCGGGAGACCGAAGTCCGCGCGCTCCTGGCGGGTATTCCGCAGCAGCGTTCGGAGTAGGCCCGCGAGCAAGCATTACACGCAGGACAGCATTACACGGAGTACACGAAGTACAGCAGTACACGAGGGGGGGTCGGCCCCGGCGGACAGCCGGGCCGGCGAGCGGCAAACGCGCAGGTCGCTCGCAGGAGTTCGAGAGAACTGCCGGGGTCGATCCTGGGTCATCTCCCAGACGGGGAACCACATTCTTCCGGGGGGCAAGTGACTAGACCGTGGCTACTAGGCGTAGCAACGGTCTAACTTTTTGTAACTGCCTTTGCTCGGCGGCCAGGTCCGCCATACTGGTCCCTGCTGATAGCGAGCAGTGTTGCGAACGGGGACCGATTCGACCCAGCACTGCCGCTAGCCAGCACGGCCGCCAGCCAGGGGGGGTGGGCGGCACGCTCGGCATCTGCGGCTCGGTGCTGCGGCGCGTGCGGGGGCACGTTCCGTGGCGGGCCGCGATGCCGCCGCCCGCCGGGGGAGCCGCGGGGCCCGGCGCGGCACCGCTTCTTAGGGGAGGATCGCACAATGCCTGATCCAAGGCTGGTATCTCGCGCGCAACGCGCCGCGACATTGTTGGAGCGGGCGTGGGAGCGGTGGCGTACCACGCAGGGCCTGGAGGCAGAGCCACTGCCGCCGGTCTCGAGCTACGTCGGCTACTCGATCGAGGAGCCGTGGGGGCGGCCCCGGGTCGTCTTTGGCGTGGACGCCGAGGACGCCGAGCGGCTCGCGGCGTTGCTGCAGACGAGCATCGGCTTCGCGGCCGAGGGGGGGACGCCGGGGTCCGCCGATCCCGGCTACCGGGCGCCTGGGCGGCCCGGGTTCGCCGCCGACCGGCCGGCCGGGCCAGATCGTGGGTACGACCAGAGCCTGCTCGACGACGTGCGCGGGCGGATCCCCGTGCAGGGCTGGCCGCCGGAGTTCAGCGAGAGCCGGGAGCAGTTGAACGGTGCAGGTCCAGTTCAGGCTGATCCGCTTCAGGCTGGTCCGGTTCAGCCGGGCGAGCCGGAACTGCCTCTTGACCTGGGCCCAGCCGCTGATCTGGGCCCGGCCGCTGACCTGGGCCCAGCCGCAGGCGGGTCGCTGCGAGATGCTGAGCGGCCCGGGTGGTCCGATGACCTGAAGCCGCCTAGCGAGCTGGGGCTGTCCGACGAATTCCGGCCGGCGGATGACTTCGCGGCGCCGGACGAGCCCCGGCCGTTCGGCGTGGACGGGCCGAATGGCGTGGACGGGCCGTATGGCGTGCCCTACGCCGGGGGGGCTCCCTACGGGGTGCCATACCCGGGGGAGCCGTACGACCCCGCGGGCCCGTACGGCGCGGCGGGCGGGTACGCCCTGGCGGGTGGGCGCGGCGCACCGGGCGGACCCGGTGCCGAAGACGAAGACCGGCGCGCCGAGGACCTGCGGGCCGGCGACGCGCCCGGCCAGGACGGGCCGGACGACGGGGTGCGGGCCGGCGACGCGCAGGACGAGGACGCGCGAGCCGGGAAGGTGCGGGACGGCGACGCGCCGGGCGGGGACGTGCGGGACGGTGACGCGCCGGGCGGGGACGTGCGGGACGGTGACGCGCTGGCCGGGAAGCACCAGGTGGCTGACGATGAGCTCCCGCGAGAACACAACCGGGATGCCCAGCGCGCCGGGACCGCGGGCCGGGGCGACGGTCCGGTGCCGGGCCCCCGGCACGGCTCCACGCCGTCCGGGGCGGACTGGCCCCCGTCGGCTCCGGGAGAGTCACCCTCTGCGCTGGGTGACTCGCCAGCCGCGCCGGGCGGGTCCTCGGCCACCGGTCCGGGCAACTCGCCGGGCACTGGTCCGGGCGACTCGCCGGCTTCCGCTCCGGGCGACTCGTCACCGTCCAGCCCCGGACAGGAACCGCCGGCGGCCACGCACCCCGCCGACCAGGTCCCGGCGGGCCCGGCGGGGGCGCCCGACCCCCCGGCTGATCCGGCCAGCCGGAGCAGCATTACCGAAACCATGGCCGCGGAACTGGCCGGATGGGCCGCCGGTGAACTGCCGGGCCAGGCCGCGGCCCGCCTGGCCAGCTGGGCGACAGCCGGAGGCGCCGTGGCGCGCAGCCGGCAGCAGGCCCGTCTCGGAAGCGG
Organism: Streptosporangiaceae bacterium; assembly: GCA_035642895.1. Classification (GTDB taxonomy): domain Bacteria; phylum Actinomycetota; class Actinomycetes; order Streptosporangiales; family Streptosporangiaceae; genus RYN-230. Next base: position 16,394 of record DASQRM010000110.1, read on the forward strand.
CGGAACCGCCACAGAACGGGTGAGCTAGCGGAGTACCCTCGGCTGAATCGGGCCTGATCACACCGGTGGCCTGGTGCCCAGCGAGCGGGAGTCCCGGATGATGCGCCGTCGTACCCGGCCCGGCTTGACCCGTGTTGCGGGCGTCCTGGCCGTGTTCGTGGCCGGGCTCACCGGTTGCGCCGGAGTGAGCGGCACCGCGGGGCTCGCGGGGAGCCGGCCCTCACCCGCCGCCGCGTCCAGCGCCGCAACACCCGGTACCGCACGGGGCACCGGGGCCGCAGACCCATCCGGCCTGGCCGCGGTCGGCCCGGCCGCGGCCACGCCGGGCGGCCAGCCCACGGCTGAGCACCCGATGACGGCCCCCAGTCCTTCGGCCCGGCCGCTGGCTGGCCAGGTCATCGCCCTGGATCCCGGGCACAACGGCGCCAACTGGTCGCATCCGGCGATCATCGACCGGCTGGTCAACGTGCTCACGGAATGGAAGGCCTGCGACACCGCGGGGGCGCAGACCGACGCGGGCTATCCCGAGCACGCCTTCACCTTCAATGTCGCCATGCGGCTGGCCCGGCTGCTCCGGGCCGAAGGCGCCACCGTGGTGCTGACCCGCCCCAACGACCACGGGGTCGGCCCGTGCGTGACCCAGCGCGCGGCGATCGGCAATCGGGCCCACGCGGACGCGGCCATCTCCATCCACGCCGACGGCGGCCCGGCCACCGGAAACGGTTTCGAGGTGATTTCCCCGGGCCGCATCGCCGGGGTGCCGGACGCCCCGGTCATCGGGCCGTCGGGTCGGCTCGCCGCGGACATCAGGAACGCCTACCACCGGATCACCGGGGAGCCCTACTCCGATTACGTCGGCACGCGAGGACTCGACGTGCGCACCGACCTGGGCGGACTGAACCTCTCCACCGTGCCCAAGGTCTTCATCGAGTGCGGCAACATGCGCAACGCCGCCGACGCGGCCCGGGTGACCAGCCCGCGGTTCCGGGAGCGCGTCGCGGTGGCCCTGGCGGCCGGGTTCACCGCCTTCCTCAACAGGCATTCCTAAGCATGTCCTCAGCCATCGCTAAGGTCCGGGCGATTGCATGCCTCTGTGACACCCGCGCGGTTCTCCGGCCCGGTCGGTGGGCACCAGGGACCACCCTCAGGCTGAGGGTGCAGACGTCTGGACCCGGCCCGGCCTGCCCAGGGACCGGGCCGGGGCCAGACACCAGAGGATTCGCGATCCGCCGCGCCGGATTGTCGGCGGGACGACGGAGAATCTGAGGCGTGCGGGTTGCGGTAGCTGCCGGGCCCGGGCGCACGGCCCTCCTGCAGGAACTCGCCGAGGACGGCAGCGGCTACGCCGCGCCCGCCCTGGTCAACGATTTCCCGGCGGCGGTGGCGGAGTACGAGCGCGCCCGGCCAGGTGACGAACATGTGCGCTGGGTCTGGGCTGACACGTCCGCGATCTACCCGTCTCTGCTGAATGGCGGGGTCCGGGTGGACCGCTGCCACGACGCCGCCCTCACCGAGGCCTTGCTGCGCGCCCGCGAGGGCGCCGGCCTGAGCGCTACGGGACATCCCAGCGCGGGCCTCTCCGGCTCCAGCGCGGGCCTCTCCGGCGCGGGCCTGTCCGGCGCGGGGCCGGCGGGCCGGCCACCCGCCACCGGGCAAGCCACCCTGTTCGGCCCGGCCGAGCCGGGAGTCGCCGAGGCGCGTGAGGTCCTCCGGGCCCTGGTCGGCGTGCACGCCGACCAGTTGCGCCGGATCGCCGCGGATACCCACCCGGGCAGGTTCGGGTTGCTGGCCGCCGTGGAGTCCGCGGGCGGCCTGGGCGCAGCGGAGATGAGCGCCCGCGGTATGCCGTGGCGGGCTGACGTGCACGACGCCTTGCTGGCCAGCCTGCTCGGCCGGCGGCCCGGGCCGGGGTTCCGGCCGCCCCGGCTAGCCGGCCTGGCGGCCCAGATCTCCGCCGCGTTCGGCGGCCGCCAGGTCAACCCCGACTCCCCGGCGCAGCTGCTGAAGGCATTCGCGACCGACGGCGTCCCGGTCCAGTCCACCCGCTCTGGCGTGCTCCGGGAGATCGACCATCCCGCCGTTCCGTTCTTGCTCGAATACAAGGAGCTGGCGCGGCTGCACGCGGCGCACGGCTGGGCCTGGCTGGATGAGTGGGTCCGCGGCGGCCGGTTTCACCCGGAGTACGTGGTCGGGGGAGTGGTTTCGGGCCGGTGGGCCAGCCGTGGTGGCGGCGCGCTGCAGATTCCGCGGGTGGTGCGCCGTGCGGTCGTTGCGGATCCCGGCTGGGTGCTGGTGGTCGCGGACGCGGCGCAACTGGAGCCGCGGGTGCTCGCCGCGCTCGCCGGTGATCACGCCTTCGCGGAGGCGGCCGGGTCCGGCGACCTGTACCAGGCGCTGGCCGGGGCGTTCGGCGGCGACCGGGCCAAGGCCAAGGTGGCGCTGCTGTCCGCGATGTACGGCGGGGCCGGCGGCGAGGCCGCCCAACTGCTGGCCGTACTCCGGCGGCGCTTCCCCCGGGCCGACGCTTACGTGGAAGCCGCCGCCCGCGCGGGGGAGGAGGGCCGGGTGGTCCGGTCCCGGCTCGGCCGGTCGTGCCCGCCGCCGTCCGCCGAGTGGCGGGGGCTCACCGCATCGGCCGATGAGCCCGGCACGGGTGACCACCGGGCCCGGCGCTCGCTGCGGGCGCGCGGCCGCTTCACCCGGAACTTCGTGGTGCAGGCCAGCGCGGCCGACTGGGCCCTGGTCCTGCTGGCCGGCCTGCGCCGCCGGCTCGCCGCGCTGGCCGGTCCGGCGGCCGGACCCATGGAAGGCCCCGGGCTGGTCTTCTTCCAGCACGACGAGGTGATCGTGCACTGCCCGCGGGCGGCGGCCCCGGAGGTGGTCACGGCCATCGGCGACGCGGCCCACGAAGCGGGCCGCCTGTTGTTCGGCGCGACGCCGGTCCGGTTCCCGGTGACCACCGCCGTGGTCGACTGCTATGCGGATGCGAAGTGATCCAGGGTCGCGGCCCGCCGGTCAGCCTGGCGCGGGTCAGCCCGGGCTGCGTCAGCCCCGCACCAGGTCAGGCCGTGATGGCCGGCTGCTCGGTGCCGCAGTACTTGCACTTGCTGGCGGCGGCGGGCAGATCGCTGGACAGGCAGGCCGGGCAGGTCTTCACCGGAGCGGGATCGCCGAATACCACCTGACCGCGGCGGGCCTGGACGTGCTTATAGGGCACCACGATGATGAAGTAGACAACCGCGATGAAAATGATGAAATAAATGACCGAGGAAATGAAGGACCCGAAATCCACAAACGTCTTGGGGTTACCCGCCCGGCCCAGCTGAACGCCCAGGCCTGCCGAGCTGCCGCCCTGGAAGCGGGCCACGATGGGGCTGATGATGTCGGTCGTGAACGCCAAGATCAGGCCGCTGAAGGCCAGCGCGACGACCAGCCCGACCGCGACGACGATGACGTCGCCACGCAGGAGAAAGTTCTTGAAACCCCGCAACATGCCTTTTCCTCCGATTCGCTACCACGAACGGCCCCCGCCGGGGCGCGCGTCTGGGGTGGCGTGACCAGACACGCCGTACGATTCCGGTGATCATGACCGGGCGCAAGCGTTTCCACGCATCTGCAACCCCGCCTTCCGCGCCGGAGCGCAGTAACCACGAACCGGTGCAGGTCGGCGGCACAACGCTGCGGCCGGGGCGCCGGTCCGCCCTACATCAACCTGACACCTGCGACTTGTTTACGTTTCAGCGGGCTTTAGCCCACAATCATTTCTGAGAGAGAAGATTTGGGCCCGGGTAACGCTGCACCCCGCAGGTGAGGCGAGGCAGTGCCGAGCGACGGCGGCACTGAGCGGGCAAATGCTCAGCAGAGGGGGCCGATCACGTGTGGAGGATCCTTCTCACGCTCGCGGGCATGCTCATCGCCATCGCGGGCGTCGTCTGGACGTTGCAAGGTCTTGGGTTCATCAAGGGCAGCGTGATGACGGGCGTCATGTTGTGGGTCTTGATCGGGCCGCTGATCGCGCTCTGCGGGCTCGCCGTGACCGTGACCGGCCTGCGCCGGAGCTGAACAGGCCAGACCTGATCACTCGTCGGTGGACCGGCGGAGCCGCTTGATCTGGGAGCGGCGCTGCTTGGCCGCGAGCCGGCGTTCCCGCGAACCACGGGTTGGCTTGGTCGGCCGCCGGGCCGCGGGAGGCGGGGCGGTCGCGGCGGTCAGCACGCTGGCCAGCCGGCGGGTGGCCGCCTCACGGTTGCGCAGCTGGGAGCGATGCTCGGACGCGCTGATCGTGAGGACCCCGTTGACCAGCCGGTCGGCCAGCGCGGTCAGCGCACGCTCCTTGAGCACCGGGCCCAGCGCCGACGAGGCCGCCAGGTCATATGACAACTCCACCCGGCTGTCGCTGGTGTTGACGGACTGCCCGCCGGGCCCGGATGACCGGGAGAACCGCCAGGACAGCTCGTCGGCCGGGATCACCTTGCCCCGGACCTGGATCGGATCCGCCACATTGACCATGATCTACCTGAGCCCACGCACGATCTACTGAGCCGGCGGCCCCGGACCGCCGGGCCCATGACCGGAAGGACCGCGGATGACCGATGAGCACGCTGGCTGGATCAAGGACCTGGTCGGTCCGTTGCGGGTGAAGCCGGGGTCGAGTGTCGACCTGGCCCGGGACTTCGATCCCGGAGCGCGATTCGGTGTCCGCAAGAAACAGGACGGGCAGGACCTGCTCCGCCAGGGCGTTAAGTTGCTGGCCGAATACCAGGACCGGCTGGCCGCGCAGGACACCTACGGGGTGCTGGTCGTGCTGCAGGCCCTCGACGCAGGCGGCAAGGACAGCACGATCCGGCACGTGATGAGCGGGATGAACCCGCAGGGCGTCAGGGTGTCCAGCTTCAAGGAGCCATCCTCCGCGGAACTCCGGCACGACTACCTGTGGCGGCACGCCCGGGAACTGCCCGCCCGCGGCGAGATCGGCGTCTTCAACCGCTCCCACTACGAGGAGGTTCTCGTCGTCCGGGTGCACCGGGACATCCTCGACAGCGAGAAACTGCCGCCGGAGAGCCGCACCGGCAACATCTGGGCGCGCCGCTACCGGGAGATCAACGACTGGGAGCGCTACCTGGCCGATAACGGCATCAAGGTGGTCAAGATGTTCCTCAACGTGTCCCGGGAAGAGCAGCGGACCCGCTTCCTGCGCCGGATCGACCGCCCGGAGAAGAATTGGAAGTTCGCCGCCAGCGACGTCCGCGAACGCCGGTACTGGGACAAATACCAGCATGCCTACTCCGCGATGCTCAGCCACACCAGCACGGAATGGGCACCCTGGTACGTCCTGCCCGCGGACCACAAGTGGTTCACCCACCTCTGTGCGGCTGCGGTCATCGCGGACACGCTGATCGACATCGACCCGAAGTACCCGGCCCCGGACCCGGCGGCCCGGCAGGAGTTGGAGCAGGCCAAGCGGGACCTCGAGGCCGAGGCGCCACCCGAGGCGCCTCGTGACCCGGCGGCATCCTGACCCGGACGCACCGCAGATCTCCTGATTGCCCGGTCAGCCGCGCGTAGTTTGCGGTACTTTCACAGCGTTCCTGCCCGGGTGTCGCTCTGGAGGTGCGCGGCGTGCCTGACGACCTCGCTGTCGCGCGGGCCTTCCAGGGCCGCCCGCTGAACGGCTCCCCTGCCGGGAGGCTCCAGGACGCGGCCGCTGAGATCCTGGCCACGGGCACTCTCCCCCGGTGCCCGCATCCGGACCAGCCTCCGCTCTGGTACCTCCCGGCGGGGTCGCTCACCTGCTGCGACTGCACCGGCGCACTGCTGCGGGCGGCCGACGCGAAGCCAGCCTGCTGCCAGATCTGCCGAGGCCCGGCCACGGCCATGGCGGCCTGGATAATCCGCGACGTGCCGTGCTTCAGCCACCTCTGCGAGGAGTGCCACAGCATCGGGTTCCTCCCGGTGGTGCCTAACTGACGCGGAGTCTGCCTCCGTGGCTCAAGGTCGTCAGCTCAGGGTCGTTAGCGGCCCCGCGATGGTCGCTGGCGTTGGCTCAGTGGCCGCACGCGTGGGTGGGCGCCGTGGTCACCGGCATCCGCCAGGCCGCGGCGGCTGCGGCGACGATCTCGGCGGTGGCCTTATACCCATCTGGCTCCGGGACCCGCTGATGGGCCAGGAAACCGCGCACCATGGCGGTGACCCCCGGGTTGCCGAGCAGGTCGCCGTGCAGCGCCGGGATGACCCGGACGTCTTGCGACAGCGGGCAGACGGGCAGCGTGACCGCGTCGGCCAGTGGCACCAGCAGCAGCCAGCGCAGCGGGTGATGACGGGCGGCCGAGGCCGCGAACCGGGCCCCCACCTCGTCGACCGAGTCGATCAGCCGTTGCGCCCCGGAGGACCCGAAGGGGGACAGGCCCCCCACGAACCAGACCATCGCGCGCAACTCGTCCGCGGGGACCAGAGCCCGGCCGTTGCCGCCCGGGTAGGTCACCTGCCCGGGCGCGACGATCGGGCTCATCATGACCACGGAGCCGAGCGGCAGGCCGTGGTGGGTGGCCAGCATCGCGTCCACCCCGAGGGTCCCCTCGCTCTCCGCGATGATGTCCACCGGGCGGCCGGTCTCCTGATGCAGCCGCCGGACCTGGGCGGCGATGCGGCGGCCTAGTTCGGGCAGGGGCAGGTCACTGGCCGCGCTGCCCTGGGGGAGCGGGTGACCCGACGCGGTCATGCCCCGGTAGGAGAACTGCTGGACCAGGGCCCCGGGGGCCACCGGGCGCAGGGTCCTCGGTGCGGCGCAGCAGGTCGACCCGAACCCCCGGATCTCCAGCACCGGATCACGCGTGGCGTGGCCGGTGGCCACGCTGCTCGCGGCCCGGCTGACGTGACTGCTCGCGGTCCCGGAGGAAGCGGACCTGCCCAGGACACCGGCCGCGTCGGGCGCGGGGCCCACGGCGGCCAGGTTGCTGTGGTGCGGCGGGTTGCCGATCACGAAGGCCAGCCGGGTCAGCCCGACCACCATGGCGAGCGCGAGCACCATGGCCACCGGCGCCAGCGGGACCGACAGCGGCAGCAGTGGCGCCGGATGGCGGGCCACCGCGGCGGCCAATTCGCGGCGGGCGCCTTCCCGGCGGACGACCGCCCTGGTCACGCCGAACCAGGCCCGCGCGTTGGCCACACCCGCCAGGCCGCACACCGGGATCGCCGCGGCGACCGGCAGCCGCCCGATGGCCGCGGCCACCACGGACAGCGCGGCGAAGTCGGCCAGCAGCCAGTACATCGCCCGGGGTGGCGGCAGGGTCCGCCACCAGGAGCCGAGGATGCCGCCATGGCTCAGTGGCAGCGAGATGAGCAGCATGACCGGCACCGTGGCCAGGAAGGGCCAGGAGAACGGGAGGATGGCCACCCCCAGCGCCATCGCCGCCGCCGGCGACAGCAGCAGGCAGGCCGCGGCGGTGAGCCCGGCCGCAGCGCGGAACATGTCCGCCAGGCCGGGCGCGGGCACAGACCGGGGCCAGGCCAGCCTGGCCAGGGCGGTGTTCAGCGCGGAACGGATGCCCAGGACGGCGGCGAGCAGCACCGCGAACCCGACCCAGGAACGGTCATATCCGTACATCCAGCGCAGATCGTGGAACAGGGCCAGCGGGGCCACCGCCGTCACCTGGCCGGCGAGGGAGCGGGCCGGGGGCGCGAGCCAGCAGAGCAGCGCGGCTTCGGCCATCGCGGCCCCGGCTGCCAGCGCGATCAGGCCGCGGTGGGCCAGGAAATCCCTGGCGGCCCACGATCCCCCGTACCGCTTCATGATTGTTGCGCGGCCCCCTTGGTGTGTATCCGGCTGGCTCGATCTGGTGAGGGGTCAGCACCGGGGACTACCGTGATCACAATCCTAAGAAGGTCTTCAGACAATCGCTTAACGGGAGGGCCTGAATGCGCTTCGCGGGCCGCACGGTCGTGATCACGGGAGCCGCCGGCGGGCTTGGTTCGGGGATGGCCGCCGCCTTCGCAGCCGAGGGAGCGAACGTCGCTCTCGTGGACCT
>DASQRM010000111.1:0-44872 GCA_035642895.1 Streptosporangiaceae bacterium
TTGGAGATGAATAGCCAGGGTGGGGGCTGTTGGGTGTCGCCATGCTCGCATCCGCGTGAAGAAGACCTGAGCTGGGGTAAGTCCGCCCTATCAGGCCACCAGGCGAGCTTTTGCCGTCCGGTACAGCTATGACTACCAGTACCAATGTATGGGCAACTGGGCTTTCAATGCCGCTTATGCATCACATTTCGGGCTGGACACCGGGGTTATCTAATTGTCCTCGATGGAGCACTTGGGGCAGGTCGTCGAACACACTTAACTTGAGGGCAGGAAGATGGCACCCAGGCGTGAGACCGGTTGGAGGCTTAAATCCCCAGGCGCGGCGAGGGCGGCCGCGCTGGCAATCTCGGTGATGACAGGCTTGGCCGTAAGCCTTGCGAGTGGCAGCATTGGCCTGGCGGCGACCAGGTCACACCCAGGTATGGCGGCGTCAGGGCACCGGATGGCGCTTATCCGAGCGGCGGCGCGAGAGTTTCGCGTGCCCGTCCGCCTGCTGCTGGCCATCTCATACAACCAGTCACGCTGGGAGCGCCAGGGTGATGCGCCGAGTGTGGATGGCGGTTACGGGCTGATGGACCTGACCGCAGGGACGTTCCCTGCCGATGACGGTGGTACCGGCCTGTCTCGTTCAACTCCGCGCGATATAACCCTGGACCGGGCTCATGACACGCTCGGCGAGGCGGCACACCTGCTGCACGTGTCCGCGCGGACAGTGAAGAACAGCGAAGGGCAGAAATGGCACCACAGTCGACAGCGACTGGGGTGACAAGGCCACGATCGAAGAGACATTCGTCTACGCCGGGCACAGCGGCAACTGGACGGCTATCTGGTTCTCCGGCCGGAAGGCGTGGTTCTACAATCCACCTGGACCCGGGCGAACAGCACGGTATACCAACGGCAAGGTGATAACGCCGAAGCAGGGGGTGGCGTCGATCCCGCTGTACGGTGCCGCCTATCCCTCGAAATCGGCCTACCCCGCGGCCGTGCCCGTGATGACTGCGGTCAAGTTGTCGTACACCATTCCCGCTGGCCAGGAGTACCCCACGATCGGCACAATTCCCGCGGACTACTACTACGCCGCGACAATCGACTCCAGCCTGCCGGACGATCACACTGTCATCATCGGCAAGACGGCCTACGATCAGATTTCCTTCAACCACCGGAAATTCTTCGTCCGGGCAAACGACGTGAGCGTCAAGAGCCTCTCGTAGCGCCAGGCTCGATTCAGGAGCACCTTCAGCGTCGACCGCGCCGGTCGGCCGCACGTGGAGATGAATAACCGGCTGACCAGCTCGGCCTGGGCCTGCCCTGCGGGGAGCAAGCACCAGCGCGTCGGGGGCACGTTTTCTGTCAGACCCCGCCGGTAGCTTGGCCGGCATGAGTGGTACGGAGCACGCGGCAGGCGCCGGGCGGGTGGTGGCGGATTACTGGGCCGCGGCGGAGGCCAGGGACTGGGTCGCGTTCGGGGCCCTGCTGGCCGACGACGTGGTTTATGAGGCTCCGCAGACGCGGGAGCGGGTCAGCGGCCGGGACGCCTACATCCGGTTCAACGCCGAGGGGTTCCCCGGCGACTGGCACCTGGCGGCGCAGCGTATCGTCAGCCAGGATCGCACCGCGGTGAGCATGATCGAGTTTTCGGAGGCGGGGGACAGCCAGACCGGGTTGTGCTTCTTCGACCTCGATGAGGCCGGCCGCATCGTGCGGATCACCGATTTCTGGCCAGACCCCTACGAACCTCCGGCAGGCCGGGCGCATCTGGCCGGCCGCTACTGAGGAGGTCGGTACCGGGGGGCACTGACCAGCCGAGAGGCCAGTGCCCGCCGGGCCGGACGGGAATGTTCCGGCCGGCTGAGCGGCTACCGCGCGAACACGCCCTCCCGGGGGAACGCGCCGGCCTTCATGACCGTGCGCGTCATCGCCTTGCCGATCCGCACGACCTCCTCGGTGCCCTCGTCACCCAGGTGCTGCCACGGGCCTGTGTCCAGCCGGTCGGTCTCCTCCTCGACGTGATCCCGCAGCGCGTCCCCGGCCGGGGTCAGCAACCCGTCGCCGGCGAGCAGCCCGCGGGCGGTCAGCGCCTGGACCGCGCCCTTCCACTCCTCGTCACTCCAGCCGCGGCTGGCCTGCGCGAATTCTCTAACGAAACCCCGGCCGGTGGCGGTATGAGTGACCAGTGCCTCGAGGCCGGACAGGCCGGCGCCGAGGAGGGCGCAGATGTGGCCGTCGCCGCGGTACTCACGCAGCAGGGACAGCGCGTGCCACATCACCAGGTGCGGGGCTTCCGGCCAGTCCAGGTCGGCGTGGCCGGCGTAGAGCGGGCGGCCTTCCGGGCGGCAGGCCTGCGCGGCCTCCCGGGCCAGCCCGGCCAGCGTGACCATGTCCCGCGAGGCGATGATCTCCGGGCCCAGCAGACGGGTCAGGGCGGCGTCCGCCGCGGCGAACCGGGCGCCGACCACGGCGTCCGGTTGGGCCAGGTCCCACGCCTGCGGGATGCAGCGGGCGACCAGGCCCGGGCTGAAGTTGTAGAAGGTCGCGGTGACCACGCCGCCGCTGACCGCTCCCATCGGGGCCGCCCGCCCCGCGAAGTAGCACATCCGGCCGGGCTTGAGTCCGACGCTGGTCAGCTGCTGCTCGGTCTCGGGCACGAAGTAGATCAGCGAGTGCAGGGCATTGGTGGCCACGTGCGCACTCCGGACCAGCGAGGAGGTCATGAGCCACGATAACGGCATCCCCCCGGTCCGGCAGGCTCGCGTCAGGCGTCCCGCAGCCGGAGCGCCAGCCCGCCGGCCAGCAGGGCCGCCGCAGCCCAGGCGGCGAGCACGCCCAGGCCACCCCACGGGCTGATAGCCAGGCTGCGCAGGCCGCTGGTGGCCTGGATGGTCAGGCCAGCCGTGGTCGGGGCGATCTGCTCGACGTGGCGCTCCCAGTGCTGGTTCAGCAGCGGGGCAATGATCGGGGCGAGGTAGAGCAGGCTGAGGACGATGCCGATGGCGACGGCGGGTTCCCGCACGGCCGTGGCTATCCCCAGGCTGAGCAGGGCGATCAGGGCGAGGTAGAGGACCGACCCGGCGGCGGCGCGCAGCACGGGCCCGTCGGCCAGGGACAGCGGCGGGAAGCCACGCGCCGCGGTGAAGCCGTGGCCGGGCAGGATAAACCGCCCGGTGAGCACGGAGCCGAGTACCGCGAGGCCGCCTGCGGCCAGTACCAGGCCGCTGAGGATGGCCGCCTTGGCGCCGAGCACGGTGACCCGGTGCGGCATCGCCGTGAGGGTGGTCCGGATCATGCCGGTGCTGTACTCGCCGCTGATGACCAGGACGGCCAGGATGGCCACGACGGCCTGGCCGAACTGGATCCCGGTCAGGCTGAGCTTGGCGGTGTCGACCGGGCAGGCGATGCCGGACGGGCACCGGACGGCGGCACTCGCCGCGGCGCTGATCGCCACGGTCGCGGCGACCGTGGCGATCAGCAACCAGGCCGGACCGGTCACGGTGCGCAGCTTGGTCCATTCCGCGTGCAGTGTTTCTTTGCCCCTCCGGAGCCCCGCCCACCTCCCCCTCCCCGCTTCAGCGCACCTCCTTCCCTCGTCGCTCGTCCCTCGCTCCTGCGTCAAGCCGGTGCCGCGCCCCTTCAGGGCGCTCATGCGTCCCTCCGGCGGATCAGGACCACGGCCAGGCCGGAGGCGAGCGCAGCCCACGCGCACAGCACGGCGAAGCCGGCCCACGGCGCCAGCGGGAAGTAGCCGGTCCCGGGCGAGTAGAGGGCGGTGACCTGTGGGTACTGCGGTGCGGCCTGCTGGATGGCGAAGGCCGCGGCCGGGGTGATCCGCAGAAGCCAGTCCAGGACGCCGACCGGCAGGACCGAGGCGACGCTCAGGATGTACGGGAGCACGATCGCCACGACCACGATGGTGACCGCGGCCACGCTGCGGCGCAGCACGGCGCCGAGGGCCAGGGCCAGCACGGCGGCCACCGCGAGCAGCGCCGCGGTGCCGACGACCATCCGCAGCTCGGTGGTCCACGTCGCCGGGAACACGTACGCCTTGTGCCGCGCTATCTGCGCCCCGAGGGTGACCGCGGCCGTGGCCGCGATCAGGCCGACCACGAAGGTGACCGAACCGATGACGAGAGCCTTCGCCGCCAGCACCCGGCCCCGCCGCGGGTTCGCGGCCAGGGTGGTGCGGATCAGGCCGCGGCGGTACTCGGCGGTGATGAACATGGCCGCGATCACGAGTACCCCGATCAGCCCGGCGAAGGTACCTACCAGGAGGTTCGAGAGGGTCAGGATCGGGCCGCCGGCGTCCGACCCGGCGATGACTGGCGCGATGTCGCCGGACCCGGTCACCGAGAACCGCCCGCCGGCCTGGTGATACCCGCCGACTCCCGACCCGCCCGCGGCGTCGATGTAATCGCCGGACCAGGTCCTGGCCGGCCACCGGCCTGATCGGCTGACGTGATCGAAGACGGCGGTGGCCTGGCTGGGGAGGATGCTCCCGCTGGTCCCGCCGCCGAAGTTCGAGGAGATCGATTGGTAGGCGGGGGAGGCGGTGAACAGCCCGGCCTGGACGGTCGGGGACAGTCCGGCCAGCTGAACGGTGCCGACCTGGGTCCAGTGGGTCCCGTCGACCGAGTCGTAGCCGGTGATCATGTCGCCGGAACGGGTTAGCCGCAGCCAGCGCGGGGACGCCGCCGACACGGCACCCGGCTGGCCCGCCGTGTCGCTGGTGTAGTTACCCTGCAGGCGGACTCCGTGGTCAGCGGTGACCATGATCGCCGCGTAGGCCGATCCCGGCCGGGTGCTCTCCTTGAGGATCAGCCCCGACTTGGCCCAGGACACGAGGCCGGGGCGGGTATCGGGTGACACGTTCGGATTGAGCGGGGGGTTGCCGTTCGCGGGCGGGATCCGGCCGGTCAGCGAGGTCACCCGGACGGTAAGGCTGCCGTTCCCGGTGAGCGGCTGGCGCACGAAATAGAAGCTGTCGGTCACCGGCTCACCGCCTGGCCCCACCGTGAGGGTGGGCCCGCAGGCCCGGCCGCTCCGGGCCGGGCCGCCGCCTGATGACTGGCAGGAACTGCTGCCGCCCACGGCGGTCAGCAAGCCGAGCCCGGCCATCACCAGGGCCGTGACGACCAGGCCGATGACCCAGCCGCGCACGGTCCGCAGCTTGGTCCACTCCGCGCGGACGAGCTGGGCGAATCCGTCCCGCCCGGACTGCGGGGCCGGCGGGTGCGGCATCGTGGCCTGCGTAGTCATGACGTGGCCTCCTCTACGGGCTCCGCTGCTGGCTGCGCGCGGAACTCGACCTCATCCCGGGTGAGCTCCATGTAGGCCTCCTCCAGGCTGGCCCGGTGCGGGGTCATCTCCGAGAACGTCACCGCACTCTCGCCGAGCAGCGCCACGACCCGCTCCGGTGGCAGCCCCGAGACGGTCAGCGTGTCGCGGTCGGTGGCAGCGACGGTGGCCCCCGCGTGGGCCAGCACCGTCATCGCCTCCGACCGCGCGGACGTGCGCACCGTGATCCGGTCCCGGGAGGCGGCGGCGAGCAACTCGCGGACGCTGGTGTCCGCGATGGCCCGGCCGCGGCCGACCACCACCAGGTGATCGGCGGTGTCCTGTAGTTCGCTCATCAGGTGGCTGGACACCAGCACCGCGCGGCCCTGCCCGGCCAGGGACCGGAGGAACCCGCGCATCCACACGATGCCCTCGGGGTCCATGCCGTTGAACGGCTCGTCCATCATGAGCACCGGCGGGTCGCCGAGCATGGCGGCGGCGATCCCCAGCCGCTGCCGCATGCCCAGGGAGTAGCCGCCTGCCTTACGCCTGGCGACAGTCTGCAGGCCCGCCTGCTCGATCACCGCATCGACCCGCCGGGCCGTCAGGCCCTGTGAATGGGCCAGCCACAGCAGATGGTTCCGGGCGCTGCGGCTCGGCTGCAGCGCGGCCGCGTCCAGCAGGGCCCCGACGTGGCTCAGCGGATGCCGCAAGCTCGGATACGGCTGGCCGCCCACCAGCGCAGTGCCGTCGTCGGCCGCGTCCAGGCCCAGGATCACCCGCATCGTGGTGGACTTCCCGGCCCCGTTGGGGCCGACGAAGCCAGTGACCTGGCCCGGCTGGACGGTGAAAGACATCCCGTCGAGCGCCAGGGTCGGCCCGAACTTCTTGCGCAGGCCGGATACCTCGATCGTCGCTTCCATGTCAGGAAGGCTAGGGAAGGACCACCGCCGGAGTCGTCCCGCCGCAGAGCGGTCTTGCCCGCCGCTGTGCCGGGGGAGGCCGGAGCCCCGCATCCCCCGCACGAGGGACGCGGGGATAGCGGCCCGGGGTGACGCATGGTGCCGCACCAGCGGCGACAATGAGTTACGTGGGCCAAGCGGATGACAGGCGGAGCGCAGGGACAGCGGTGTGGGGGCGACTCAGTGCGCTGCCGTACGCGCCGGTCACCGCGGCTGTGCTGCTCGGGATGCTCGCGGTGGCCCAGGCGGTGTGGGTGGCGGTGGACGGCGCGCTCACCGGCGGCCGGGCACTCAACGGCGGCGCCGCGGCCGGGTGGTGGTTCTCCCTGGTCGTCCTGGCGCTGGTCAGCCTGGCTACCACCACGCCGCTCGGTTTCCTGTGGACCCGGCCGGCCTGGGCCGCGGTCATCATGTCCGCGGCGAGCATCGTGTCGCTCGCCGGGTTCCAGACGCTGACCGTGGCGGGCCTGATCGCGCAGCTCGCCGTGGCGTACCGGCTCGGCCGCCGTGGCTCACCCCTGCTGAGTGCGGCGCTGAGCGTGCCGTTCCTGATCCTCGCGCTGACGGCCTCGTCTGGTTCTGCGGCCAAGATCCCGGCCCTGCTGCTGGCCTCGCTCGGCCCGGCGGCCGCGCTGGCCGGGACGGCACGACGGGCCCAGCGGGACGCGATCGAGCACAGCGCCGCGCGGGAGGCCATCGCGGGCACCCTGCTTGAGCACACGGCGCGGGGGGAACGCGCCCGCATCTCCCGCGAGCTGCACGACGTGGTGGCGCACCACATCTCCATGATCGCCGTGCAGGCGGAGACCGCCCGGCTCACCACCCCGGGGATGCCCGCGGCCGGGGCGCAGCGGCTGTCGTCGATCGGGGACACCGCCCGGGCGGCGCTGACCGAGATGCGGCGCCTGCTCGGCGTGCTCCGCGAGGACACCGAGACCGGTGTGGCGGACCGTCAGCCCCAGCCGGGGCTGCGCCAGCTCAACGAACTGCTCGACGCGGCCCGGGAGGCGTCCGGCACTGGGACCCGGCTGATCCTGCACGGGGCCCCAGTCACCCTCGATCCCGGGGTCGAGCTCGCCGCCTACCGGATCATTCAGGAAGCCCTCACGAACGCCCGCCGGCACGCGCCTGGGGCTGCCGTCGATGTGGAACTGCACTACGCCGACGACCAGCTGAAGCTGCTGATCCGGGACAACGGGCCCGGGCCGCCCGCAGCCCGGCCGGACGCAGCCCCGCCGGACCCAGCTGGGCTGCGCGGAGTCTGGCCGGACCGGGGCCACGGGCTGCTCGGCATGCGCGAGCGGGCCGCCGCCGTCGGCGGTGAGCTGAGCACCGGCGAGGCGGCGGGCGGCGGATTCCTGGTCCACGCCACCCTGCCCGGGAAGGGGGAGGCGGGATGAGCAGCCCGGCCCCGGCCATCAGGATCGTGGTCGCAGATGATCATCAAGTGGTCCGCACCGGGTTCGCCGAACTGCTCGGGACCCAGCCGGACTTCGCCGTCCTGGGCACCGCCTGCGACGGGGCCGAGGCGGTGCGGCTCTGCCACGAACTGGAGCCCGATGTCGTGCTGATGGACGTCCGGATGCCGCGCATGGACGGCATCGAGGCCACCAGGCAGGTGGTCGGCTCAGGCGGGGCCAGCCGCCCTCCGCACGAGGACAGCAGGCGGGACCCGGCCGCGGCGTCCCCGCCGGGCGGGCCGCGCGTGCTCATCCTGACCACGTTCGACCTGGATGAGTACGTCTACGACGCCTTGCGCGCCGGGGCCAGCGGCTTCCTGCTCAAGGACGTCACCGCCGAGCGGCTCTTCGACGCGGTTCGGGTGGTCGCGGCCGGTGACGCGCTGCTCGCCCCGGCCATCACCCGCCGCCTCATCGGGGAGTTCGCCCTGATGCGCCCCAAGCCCGACCAGACTCCGGTGGCCGCGTTCGCCGCGCTCACCCCGCGCGAAACGCAGGTCCTGCGGCTCGTCGCGGAGGGCCTGTCCAACCCGGAAATATCGGCCCGCCTGGTGGTCACTGAGGAGACGGTCAAGACCCACGTGAGCCGGGTGCTGAACAAGCTCGGCCTGCGGGACCGAACCCAGGCCGTAGTGGCGGCTTACGAATCGGGCCTGGTCGTGCCCCACTCGGGTCGTTGAAATCGGTTTTCTGGAGACGGGATACTCGCGGCATGCGCCAGGAATTTGCGGTCGATGGATTCCGTCTCGCCTACCACCGGTCCGGCCGTGGCCCAGCCGTGGTCATGCTGCACGGCTGGCCCGGGGACCGCGGTGACTACCGCGAGGTCGTGCCACTGCTCGCGGACACCGCTGAAGTAATCACGCCAGACCTGCGCGGGTTCGGCCAATCCGACCAGCATCCAGCCGACCCAGCCGCCCAGTACAGTGCGGCCGCGCAGGCCCGCAGCGTGGCCGGGCTCATCGGGGAACTGGAGCTGACCCGCCCGGTGATCGCGGGCTACGACATCGGCAGCCGGATCGCCCAGACCCTCGCCGCGGAGCATCCCGACCTGGTCCGCGCGCTGGTGATCTCGCCCCCCGTCCCCGGCATCGGCGACCGGATCCTCAGCCCCGGCGCCCAGCGCGAGTTCTGGTACCAGCAGTTCCACCGGCTCGAGCTGGCCACGGAACTCATCGACGGCGACCCCGCCGCGGTGCGCGCCTACCTGCGCCACTTCTGGGAGCACTGGTCCGGCCCGGAGTTCGAGTTGCCGGCCCGGGATCTGGAAGACCTGGTGACGGCGTACTCGCCGCCGGGTGCGTTCGCAGCGTCTATTGGCTGGTACCGGGCCGGGGCCGGATCTGTGGCCAGGTCCCTCGCGGAACAGCCGCCCGCGCCAGCGGACCGGATCACCGTGCCGACCACCGTGCTCTGGCCCGCGCATGACCCGCTGTTCCCGCCGGAGTGGTCGGACCGGATCGACGAGTTCTTCGCGGACGCCCGGCTGATTCACCTGCCCGGGGCGGGCCATTTCACCCCGCTGGAGCGCCCGGCGGAATTCGCCGCCGCGATCACCGCCCTCACCTGACCAACCTGAGCAGGTCGGCACAATAACGGTCAATTTCTGACTCATCACACCGCATATTGACCGTGATCATGGTCGGGTATCCGGCCCGGCGCCGTCGTCCACGACCAGGGTCACGCCGACGGCGCCGCCAGCGAGGGGAGGCTCTGGCGGGCGGCGTGCGGCGGCGTCGAACACGTCCAGCCTGGTGCCGATGACACCGCTGGCGCCAGCGATGAATATGCGCGCAAATGTCAGCCTATGACCGGCCCCGGAGGCGGAGTTCGCCGGGCGGCTCCGGTCAACGGTCCAATTCTGAAACAGTCCGATCCGCCCGGCGGGCTTACCGTCGCATTACCTACCAACGGAGGTGGCCATGAAAGCGCTGGTGTATCACGGCCCCGGGCAGAAGGCCTGGGAAGACGTTCCCGACGCTGCAATTCAGGACCCGACCGACGTGGTGGTACGGGTCGACACCACCACGATCTGCGGCACCGACCTGCACATTCTCCAGGGTGATGTCGCGGCGGTCACCGACGGCCGCATTCTCGGCCACGAGGCCGTCGGCACGGTTACCGAGGTCGGCGAGGCGGTCAAGGGCTTCGCGGTCGGCGACCGGGTGCTGGTCCCGGCCATCACGAAATGCGGCCGCTGCGAGTACTGCCAGCAGGGCATGCCCTCGCACTGCCAGACCGTCGGCGGGATCGGCTGGATCTTCGGCCACCTCATCGACGGCACCCAGGCCGAGTCGGTACGGGTTCCGTACGCCGACACCTCGCTGTACGCGATCCCCTCGCACGTCACGAACGAGCAGGCTATCTTCCTGGCCGACTCGCTGCCGACCGGGTATGAGGTCGGAGTGCTCGCGGGACAGGTGCGGCCGGGCGACACCGTGGCCGTGGTGGGCGCCGGGGCGGTCGGCCTGTCGGCCATCCTGACCACCGGCCTGTGGGGCGCATCGAAGGTCATCGCGGTCGACACAAACAAGTTCCGGCTGGACAAGGCGCTGGAGTTCGGGGCGACTGACGCGGTGGAAGCGGGCCCCAACGCGGCCGCGGACGTGATCGCGCTGACTGACGGACTCGGGGTGGACGTATCCATCGAAGCGGTCGGATACCCCGAGACCCTGCTGACCACGGCGTCGCTGGTCCGTCCGGGCGGCCACATCGCCAACATCGGCGTGCACGGCGTCCCGGTCGCGCTGCCGATGCAGGAGATGTGGATCCAGAATGTCACCCTGACCATGGGGCTGGTCGATACGGCGTCCATTCCCACATTGCTCAAGATGGTGGCCAGCGGCCGGATCCCGGCCGAGAAGATGGGCACGCACACGTTCACGTTCGATCAGATGGACGACGCGTACGACGTGTTCAAGAACGCGGCCGCGAACTCGGCCCTGAAGGTCGTCATCACGCCCGCCTGATTACTCCTTCCCCGCGCCGTCCAGGGGTGCGGACCGGGCGGCGCGGGGAGGGTCACGCTGGTAGTAGTGAGGCGTGCGGGCGCGGGGAACGATGACGGGGTGAGCGGTACCGATTTCGTAGGTGAGGCCACCACCGAGCTGTACGGCTCGGATCCAGAGGGGTTCACCGAGCGTCGCAGCGCCCTGGCCGCCCAGGCCCGGGCCGCCGGTGACCGCCCCGCGGCCAAGGAGATCGCCGGCCTGCGCAAGCCCACCAGGCCGGCCTGGATGATCAACCAGCTGCTCCGCGCCGATCCCGGGGTGGCCGACCAGCTCGTCCAGCTCGGCGATGAGCTGCGCGCCGCCGCGGCTGCGCTCGACGGGACGAAGATCCGTGAACTGTCGCAGGCGCGGCGGCGGCTGGTTGACACCCTCATACGGCAGGCGCTGCAGCACGCCGGCGAGGAGGCCCCGTCGGCGGCGTTGCGGGAAGACCTCACCGCCACCTTTGGCGCGGCCCTGGCCGATCCGCAGGTCGCCCGCGAACTGGCCGCGGGGACGCTGCTGCGGCCGGTCCATCGCGCTGATTTCAGCCCCGGACTGCCCGGGCTGGCCCTGGTCCCGCCGCCCGCGAACGCCTCCGCAGGGACAGCCGAGGCCGCTGTGGTCCCTGAGGCGGGGGCGGGCGCACGGTTGGCCGAGGGGCCGCAGGCGGCTGGGACGGCCGGGAAGGCGCGGACGGCTCAGCCGGGGAAGGCTGCTGACCGGCCGAAGGCGGCTGGCGGGGTCAAGGCCGCTGGCGAAGCCCGGGTTATGGCGGAGGCCAAGGCCGCGCGTGAAGCGAAGGCCGCAGCGGAAGCGAAGGCCGCCGAGGAAGCCAGAGCGGCTGAACAGGCGCGGGCGGCTGAGCAGCGGCGGCAGGCCATCGCCGACGCGGAACAGGTGGTGGCCGAGGCCAGCCGGGCGGCGGACCAGGCGGCCCAGGACGAGCGCGATGAGCGTGACACGATCTGGGGACTCGAGGATCAGCTGGACGAGGCCCGGCGCCGGCTGACCGCGACCCGGCGCCGGGTGCGCGAAACACAGAGCGCTCAGCAGAAGGCCCGCCGGGCGCTCAGCCGGCTCAAGGACACGGGAGGGTAGAAGGGACCCGATGAGCTTTCTTACCCGCCGGGGCGAGGGACCGGGTTCCCGCTACGCCGGCCAGCCGATGCACGTACTGGCCGGGCAGGACGGCCAGCTGCTGCCCTGATGCTCCCGGCTGGGCCGCCATCAGCCCAGATACTGGCCATTACCTGGAGGTCAGCAATATAGGGAGCCGGAACCGTCGCCCCAGGAACATGAGTCTTTCCACCTTCCCGAGGCGGTGTGCAACTTGGCCTTATCCCCGGTGTTGTTCCATATGTAGTAGCCGTGGCCCCAGTAGCGGTTGGTTGAATTGTTCGTCCCGCTGCCCGTGTGAATGACTACCTTGGCCCCGGCTTTGAGGGTGAATCTGCCGAATTTATAGACATGGCCAGCCAAGTCCTCCACCGTCCAGCCAGTCAGGTTACGGCTGGTCGTACCGGTGTTCTTGAGGGTGACGAACTCCTGGTTAAGCTTGGCGTTCGTCACCGGAAGATCTGGTCCCGGGGTGTTGTACTGAATTAGGCGGAACTGTATCTGGCCGGCCGTCGCCGCCTGCGCGCTCGCCGCGAACGGGATCATGAGTGTGGCGGACCCGAAAAGGGCGGCAAGTGCGGCGCTGTAACGCATTAATCCCCCAATTATAGTCGCGGCTTAACCCGAAGATGATTAAAGCCGGGAACAAGGTGTACCTGCGACAGTGCCAGTGCGGGGGGGAAGGCAAACTGTCGCGCCCTGAATGACTGTCTCACAAATGCCGCGGGCGGGCAAGTCATAGCCGTACCTATCGAGATTCGCGGCGGAACTAGACCAGCGCGCGGCGGGCGGTCACCGCCACGCGGGCGTCTTCCTCGACCAGATCGGCGTTGATGGCCGCCGCAGTGTTCAGGCCGGCCGCCGCAGAACTGATCACCTGGGCCTTGAGGTCGGCGACGTTGCCGGCGACCCACACCCCGGGGACCGCGGTGTCACCGGCGGGACCGGCCGGCACGTAGCTGCCCACGACCTGGCCACCCATCTCCAAGCTGGCCGGCTCCAGCCCGAGGGAGGAGAGCACGCCGGCCCGCGCGGTGAAGCGGGGCTGCACCACCACGGCCTGGCACGGGACCACCTGACCGGAGCGCAGCCGCACCCCGGTGAGCCGATCGCCGGTCACCTCCAGGGTGGCGACCTCACCCTCCACCACCGCGATGCCGCGGGCATCCAGTTGCTCACGCGCGTCCCCGCCCAGGTCGGGCGCGGTGTTCAGCAGCACGGTCACGTGCTCGCTCAGCTGCCGGAACAGCAGCGCCTGGTGCACCGCGCCCGGGCCGCTGGCCAGGACGGCGATCACCTGGTCGCGCACCTCCCAGCCGTGGCAGTACGGACAGTGCAGCACGTCACGCCCCCACCGGTCCGCCACCCCGGGCACGTCAGGCAGCTCGTCAGCCAGCCCCGTGGTAACCAGCAGGCGCCGGGCCAGCACGCCCCGGGTCAGCACGCCCCCGGTCAGCGCGGGCTCCCCGCCGGCCAGCACAATCCGGAAGCGGGCGCCGTCCTCCTGGGCATCATCCAGCCGCTGGGCGGACGTGACCGTGCCGGTCACAATCTCCCCGCCGTACCCGGCCACCTCGGCGCGGCCCGTGGCGAGCAGATCGCCGGGCGGGGTCCCCTCGCGGCCCAGGTAGTTGTGGACGTGCGCGGCCGGGGCATTGCGCGGATCCCCGGAATCCGCCACCAGCACCGTGCGGCGACTCCGGGTCAGGGCCACGGCCGCGCTGAGCCCGGCCGGGCCCCCGCCGACGACTACCACGTCGTACCGGTTCTCGTTCATGTGAGGTTCTCCTCAGGTTGCGCCGGCGGCCGCCGCGGGTGGCGGCGAGCTGTGCCTCACAGTGCGCCGGTGGCGGCAGAATTGGCAAACCATATTGCCGGGTTAGCAAAAGCCGGGCGCGACGTCAGGGCGCAGCGAGGAAGTCAGGGCGCAGCAGGAAGCCAGGCGCGGCGGAAGCCGGGCGCGCGAAGTAAGGGCGCATCGAGGAAGTCAGGGCGCGGCGGGAAGCCAGGCGCTGCGGGAACCAGGCGCAGGGAAACCTGCGCGTTCGGCCCGGGTGCTCAGAGACGAGGATCGACGTGGAGCTTCGGTCCGGGGCCGGCTCCAGGAGGGCGGGTGCCGGCCAGGACGTCGCCGATCTGGTCGAGCCCGACGGTGGCCGCCACGAGCAGCCCCGGGTCGACTGATCCGGTCGCGTAGTGCTCGATCACGCCGTCGAGCGCGGGGGAGGCGCTGAGAATCCCGACCGCGGTGACGTCCTTGAGCACCATGGCGCGGGTGTCGATCAGGCTGGGCTCCGCGGACAGGCCTACGAATACGATCCGCTTACCCGGCTCGATCAGGTCCAGGGCCAGCGCGGGCAGCTCGGTGCCGGTGGAGCAGTCGATGATCGCGTCGAACGGGACCTTAGGCAGCTGGGCCGCGGTCCACGCGCCGTGCACGCCGAGCGTCCGCGCGAAGTCCAGCGACGGCTGGGTCAGGCCCAGGACATGGACTACGGCCCCGTGCGCCAGCGCGAACTGCGCTACGAGCAGGGCGATCGTGCCCGCGCCCAGGATGAGGAGAGTGTCGCCTGGCGCCAGGGCGGCGGCCTGAACGGCCCGCAGGGCACTGCCGGCCGGCTCGACCATCGCCCCGGCGGCCGCGCCGACGCTGTCGGGCAGCGCGCGCAGCGCCGCGACCGGCACTGGCACTTGCTCCGCCAGGGCGCCAGGCCAGCCGCCCCGGACTCCGATCTCGAAGCGTTCCTCGCAGACGTGCTGCCGGCCGCTGCGGCAGCGGTGACAGCGGCCGCAGCCGAGCATGGTGTCGCCGGTGACTCGCTGGCCGGCCCACGCGGGATCCACCCCGGCCCCGACCGCCGACACGGCGCCGCACCATTCGTGACCGAGCCGCATAGGGTACGTCGCGTGGCCCTGATGCAGGTACGCCATGTGGCCGGTGAAAAACTCGACGTCGGTCCCGCACACCCCGGCGCGTTCGACGTCCACCACGACCTGGCCGGGCGCGGCCACGGGCGGCTCGACCTCGGCCACGGTGAACTGGCGCGGGCCGGTGAGTACGAACGCCCGCATGCCCGCCCTCCCGGGTCCGGCGGCGGCCGCGGCGAATGCCGCCTGCGCCGGATGCTGCGATCCTAACGTTCTGGTTGATCGTGCTTGCCGCTACGGAAGGAACACTATGTCCCGTACAGCTGTCATCACCGGCGGAGCCAGCGGCATCGGGCGGGCCAGCGCGCAGCGGCTCGGCCGGGACGGGATCAGGGTGGTCACCCTGGACGTGTCCGGGGACGCGGACGTGGTGGCCGACGTGACCGACCCCGCGGCGGTAGACGCGGCCATCGAGGCGATCGGCCCGGTGGACATCCTGGTCAACTCGGCCGGCATTGTCGGTCCCAACAAGCCGTTGTGGGAGGTCAGCGACCAGGAGTGGGCGGCGACGTTCGCCGTCAACGTGACCGGCACGTTTCACCTGTGCCGCGCCGTGGTGCCCGGCATGCGGGACCGGGGCTGGGGCCGGATCGTGAACCTGGCCAGCATGGCGGGCAAGGACGGCAATCCCCGGCTCGGGGCCTACTCGGCCAGCAAGGCCGCCGTGATCGGGATGACCAAGTCGCTGGGCAAGGAACTGGCCACCAGCGGGGTGCTCGTCAACGCGATCGCGCCCGCGGTCATCGAGACGCCCATGAACGCCACCAATACACCCGAGGTGCTGGAGTACATGACCAGCCTCATCCCGATGCGCAGGCTGGGGCGGCCCGAGGAGGTCGCGGAACTCGTGGCCTGGCTGGCCTCGGACAAATGCAGTTTCTCGACCGGCGCCGTGTATGACCTGAGTGGCGGCCGGGCCACGTACTAACTGGTGATCAGGCCAGGTGGGTGCCGAAGAACTCGATGATGCGCCTGCGCGCATCCTCGGCGGACGCCGGCTCCGGGCCGAAGCCCAGCACGGGCGTCATGGCCCTGACCATCAGCGGAATCGGGTCGCCCGCGGCCTGGCGGTCGTTGAGGAACCCGTGGCCGCCGGCCGGGTACTCCTTGACGTCGTGGGCCACCCCCGCGGCGGTCAGCGCGCCCTCCAGCCGCTGCGCCGCGCCACGCAGGGTGCGATCGCGGCCGCCGAAGCTGCCGACGATGGGGCAGGCCCGGGTGAGCAGGTCCGGCGCGTCCTTGGGCACCATGCCGTAGTTGACGCTGGCCACGCCGTAGCCATGGTCTGGGGCCAGCAGGAGGGCGAAGCCCCCGCCCATGCAGAAGCCGATCCCCCCGACCCGGCCCGAGCAGCCCGGCTGGCGGACCAGCCAGTCCCGGACCACCTCCACGTCCTCGAAGATCCGTCCCTGCCGCCGCCTCATGTCGCGGATCGCGGCCCGCACGCAGGTCAGTGTGCTGCCCCAGGAGAACAGGTCGGGCGCGGCGGTCAGGTAGCCCTCGCTGGCCAGCCAGCCGGCCTGGTTGCGCGCATCCTGGCTCATGCCCATGGCGTCGTGGATGACCACCACGCCCGGCCAGGGCGGCGGGCCCGGCGGCGTGGCCAGGTACACCGGCAGGTCACCGTGCCCGCCCTGGATCGTGGTCTGCGTCATGGGTCCCCTCCGCGGCCTCGGGCCGGACGCCCCCGTCCGGAAACGGCGCCTAAATTGTGCTCGGAAAGGCGCTCGCACGACAGGTTTCCGGTCAGACGCACGCGGGAGGATTGCCGGGGAGATCGTTCCGGGAGGAGAACCGCATGCGGCTGGTCGTGGTGGGCGCCGGGATCGTGGGAAGTGCCTGTGCCTACGCGGCGAGCAGCCTGGGGGCGGAGGTCATCCTGATCGATGCGGGGTGGCCCGGCCAGGCGACCGCGGCCGGCGCGGGGATCATCTGCCCCTGGACCTCCGGTGTGGACGATCCCGGAGGATACGACTTCGCCTGCGCCGCGGCGCAGGCCTACCCCGCGCTGGTGGCCGAGCTCGCGGACCTCGGTGAGGCGGACGTCTCCTACCGCCAGTCCGGGGCGATCGTCGTCGCCGACCGCGAGGACGAGCTGGAGCCGGTCCGGGCCGAGCTTGAGGCCCGGCGGGCGGAACACCCCGAGATGGGGGACGTCCAGGTCGTCACCGGCTCCGCGGTTCAGCGCCTGTTCCCGCCGTTGCGCCCGCACATGCCTGCGGTGCACATCCCGGGCGCCGCGCGGATAGACGGCCGGAAGTTCATGCACGCCCTGGTCAGGGCGGCGTGCCGGAAAGGGGCCACGATCCGGGCGGGCGACGCGGCGCTGGTGTGCCAGGCCGGGCGGGTCACCGGTGTGCTGGCGGACAGAGAACTGATCGAGGCTGACGCAGTCGTCGCGGCCACCGGGGCCTGGACGACGTCTTTCCTGGAGCCGGCCGGTGTCGTGGTCCGGGTCCGCCCGCAGCGCGGCCAGATCGTGCACCTCTCGCTCGGATCGACGGACACCCGTCACTGGCCGGTGGTCCTGCCCGTCGCCAGCGGCCACTACCTGCTCGCCTTCGAGGACTCCCGGGTGGTCATCGGCGCGACCCGGGAGCCGGGCGCCGGGTTCGATCACCGGGTGACGGCGGCGGGCTTGTCGCAGGTACTGGCGGAGGCCCTGACCGTAGCCCCGGGCCTCGGATCCGCCACGTACCTGGAAACCCGGGTGGGGTTCCGCCCGGCGGGTCCCGGCGCCTGCCCGCAGCTGGGCCCGGTGCCCGGCGTGGCCGGGCTGTTCGTGGCCACCGGCCTGGGCGCGGAGGGGCTCACCATGGGGCCGTACGCCGGCGGCATCGCCGCCCGGGCCGCCCTGGGCCTGGATCCCGGTCTCGACCTCGCGCCGTTCGATCCGCTGCGCCAGTGACGTGCGGCGCCAGTGACGTGCGGCGCCAGTCACGTGCAGGGCCAGTGACGTACGGCGCCGGTAACTTAGGACCGTGGCGACTATCGAGGACGTAGCCCGGATGGCCGCGGAGTTGCCCGAGGTCACTGAGAATCAGCGGCACGGGAACCGGACGTGGCTTGTGGCCGGGAAGGCGTTCGCGTGGGAACGGCCGTTCAGTAAGGCCGACCTCAGGCGGTTCGGCGAGGAGACCCCGCCGGAGGGCCCCATACTCGCGGTCCGGGTCGAGGACCTCGGCGAGAAAGAAGCCGTACTCGCCGCGAACCCGGGCCCCTTCTTCACGATCCCGCACTTCGACGGGTACTCCGCGGTGCTCATCCAGTTGCCAGGCGTAGCGGACCAGCCGCTCCGCGATGCGCTCACCGACGGATGGCTGGCGTGCGCGCCGCCCAAGCTCGCCGACGACTACCTCGGGAACCGCTAGGTCAGGTCAGGCAGCCCTGGATGGCGCGCACGTACGCCTCGGAACGGTCCGAGCCGATGATGCCGGGTCCCATCTTGTTCATCATGTAGCTGATGGTGGTCCGGGCGTCGAGGTCCATGAGGATGACCGAGCCGCCCCACCCGCCCCAGTAGCAGGCCCGTCCCTGCGGGATGTAGGGCACCGTCTCGGTCTCGGGCAGCGCGTAGCCGATGCCGAAGCGGAGCGGGACGCCGAGGACGAGGTCCGGGCCGTGGCTCTGCTCGTCGAAGATCAGGCCGATCGCGTCCGGCGACAGCAGCCGCACCCCGCCGGCCGTGCCGCCCAGGGCCAGCACCCGGAGGATGCGGGCGACCGAGCGCGCGTTCCCGTGGCCGTTGAGCGCACCCAGTTCCGCGCGCCGCCAGGCGGGCGTGTTCGCGGCGCCGGCGTCGGCCACCGGCCCGGTGAAGGTCTTGTAGACCGGACTGTCCGGGTCCAGGCTGGCCAGGTCGAAGGGCAGCGGAGGCGGCGGCGTGACCGGCGCGATCCGGTCCCAGTCGGCCTCGATCGCGCCGATCTGGAAGTCGGCGCCGAGCGGCCCGGCGATCTCCTCGGCGACGAAGGTCTTCAGGGGCTTGCCGCTCAGGCGGCGTACCAGCTCACCGACCAGGTGGCCCTGGTTCTGCGCGTGATAGCCCGACGCGGTGCCAGGTTCCCACCACGGCGCCTGGGTGGCCAGCTGGCGGGTGGCAGCGTCCCGGTCGTACATGTCCTCGATGGTGAACGGGGCCTCCCAGCCGGACACCCCCGAGGTGTGGCTGAGAATGTGCCGGACCTCGATGCGCTCCTTGCCGTTCTCCGCGAACTCCGGCCAGTACTTGGCGACCGGCGCGTACGGATCGAGGAGCCCCCGGTCGGCCAGCATCAGGGCCGCGACGTTGGTGACCGTCTTGGTGGTGGACCACACGTTGGTGATGGTGTTCTCGGTCCATGGCGTGCGGTGCTCCTCGTCGCACCAGCCACCCCACAGATCGGCCACGGTCCGGCCGTCGACGTCGACCGCGATGCTCGCGCCCGTGTCGTTGCCCGAGTCGAGCTGTCCGGCGAGCATGTCCCGGACCGGCTCGAACCGGGCGTCGCAGGTTCCTTGCACATCCACCACAGGGGTCAGCCCTTCCTCATTGAACGACATGACGCGGGGAGCAGCAGCGGGCCGGTATGGCCGTTATTGAACGTTAGATCCTTAGTTCGGCCCCGTCATCACCGGCGGGCCAGGGCCGGAAAATCAGTTGCCCCGGCAGCCCTCGGCTGGCAGCCTCGGGACTACAGGCCAAGAGCCGGCGATGCCGGCCGAGCGGAAGGAGGGCTGATCATGCGTGCGCCCGTTTCGCAGTTCATGCTGCCCACCCTGACCGCCTGCCTGAGGAGCACCACCCGTGCCCGATTCTGCCTTCCGCCGCCGCAAGTGGCGGTTTGACGACGACGAACCCACCTTCGCCAAACGCAACCGGCATCGCCGCGCGCTACCCGCCCCGGACGCCCTCGACGCCGTCGATGGCCTGCCCGAGGGAGACCGCTGGACCACCTGGGACCAGTCCACCGCGGGGGAGCGGGGACCCCGGCCCTACCCGTCCTGGCTGGTCACCGACCTGGCCGCGGTCGATACCGAGCTGGGGATCCTGAAGACCGGCAAGGAAGCCGACGTCTTCCTGCTGCGCCGCGGCCTGCCCGGCGGCGGCCGCTCGTGCCTGCTGGCGGCCAAGCGCTACCGGGACGCCGACCACAAGATGTTCCAGCGCGACAGCGCCTACCTGGAGGGCCGCCGGGTCCGCGAATCCCGGGACAGCCGCGCGATGGCCCAGCGCACCGCGGCCGGGCGGCAGATGATCGCGCGGCAGTGGGCGAACGCCGAGTTCGCCGCCCTGGTCCAGTTGCAGTGCTCGGGTGTCCCGGTGCCGTACCCGGTGCAGGTGCTCGGCACCGAGCTGCTGCTGGAGTTCATCGGCGAGCCGGACGGCACCGCCGCTCCCCGGCTCGCCGAGATCCGCCCGGAGGGCCGCGAGCTGGCCGGACTGTGGGTCCAGCTGGTCGAGGCGCTGGTCGTCCTGGCCGCCCGTGGTCTGGCCCACGGCGACCTGTCCGCGTACAACCTGCTGGTCCACCAGGACCGGCTGATCATGATCGACCTGCCTCAGGTCGTGGACGTGATCGCCAACCCGCGCGGCGCGGAATTCCTGGACCGGGACGCGGCGAACGTGGCCCGGTGGTTCTCCGCGCGCGGCCTCAGCGGCGTGTCACCCGAACCCGAGGAACTGCCTGCGCTGCTGCGGCGCGAAGCCCGGCTCGCCGGATAACCGCCAGTGCGGGTCGTGCGCCAGAACCGTTCAACGTTCAATGACGCCCGTCAGCCGGGCACGTTCCGACTCGCTGAACGGGACGGGCTTGCGGGCCTGCGGGTCCCAGCGGACGGTGACCACGCGGGCCTCGGCGGCGACCTCGCCGTCCTGCGTGAGGATGGTCTCGCGGGTGGTCAGGCTCGTCGTGCCCAGGCGTTCCACCGCCAGGCGCACCGTTACGCGCCGCTGCGGGTGGCGGACCTCCGCGCGGAAGTCGACCTCGATCCGGGCCATCACGTAATCGGGTTCGCCACCGAAGGCCTGCATGAAGAACGCGTCCCGGCCCTCCTCGAGATAGGTCAGGAACACCGCGTGGTTCACGTGCCCCAGGCCGTCCGTGTCCCGCCACCGGACATCGACGACCTGCTCGAATATCGCGTCCATCTGCTCACTCCACAGTGGTTTTACCCCCGAGGCCTCACGGCATCATGCCAGCCAGGGCGGGCCGTGGGTCGCCGGCCAGCCGGGCGTGCAGGTGCATGTCATGCCAGCCGTCGCGGTGCCGCGACTCGCCCCGCTTGGTCCCCTCGAGCGGGAAGCCGGCGTGGCCCGCGACCCGGCACGAGGCAGCATTCATCGTCGAGTGAGCCAGCTCGACCCGGTGCAGCCGGAGATGGTCGAACAGCCACGCGCTCAGCGCGCACAGGGCCCGCGGCGCCACCCGGTGACCACGGGCGGCGGGCGTCACCCAGTAGGACACTTCCGCGAGGCCCTCGGCCAGGTCCAGCCGGCGCGCGCTGATCTGCCCGAGGAGTCCTGAGGCACCGTCGACGGCCCAGCCTGCCCCGCTCTCCTCGGCCCACCGCCCGGGCCACGAGCCCACCCAGACCTGTGCTTCCGGCCCGTTCATCGACCGGTTGTGCCAGCGCTGGATGCCCGGGTCGGAGTAGGCCTCGGCCACGGCGGGCGCGTCCGACGCCCGCCAGGGCCGCAGCACGAAGCCGTCCTGTTCCAGTACGGGCTGGCGCAACCGCGCGAGGCTGCCGGGCGCAACGGCGGGGGTGACGAGTCGCGGCACAGCCTCATTATGGACGGGGGCCGTTATGGCCGGGCGGCTGACGCTGCCCCCCGGCCCGGGGCACCTACCAGGGCGCGGAGGTTCCGTCCCAGGAGAAGAACCCGCCGGTGGGGCCGTCGTCGGGGAGCAGGGCCAGCCGGACGGCGCCCGCGGCCGCCTCGGCCGGATCCCCGTCGCTGGCGGCGGCGCGGGCGTTAAGGTCGGTGCGCCGCAGCCCGGGCGCGAGCGCGTTCACCCGGAAGCCCTCGCCCGCCAGGGCCTGGGAGTAGAACACGGTCAGCGCGTTCAGCGCCGTCTTGGACGAGCGGTACGCGGCGCCGGTGCCCACTGAGGGGAGCTGCTCTGCCGGGTGGGTGCTCCAGGTCAGCGATCCGGTCCCGCTGGAGATGTTCACGATCCGGGGCCGCGCGGACCGCCGCAACGCCGGCAGGAAGGCGTTGGTGACCGCGAGGACGGCGAACAGGTTCGTCTCGAACGTCCGGCGGAAGCTCTCCACGTCCGCCTCCGGTGCCGTCCGGCCATCCACCAGGATTCCCGCGTTGTTGACCAGGACGTCGAGGTCTTCGACCTGCCGCGCGGCGTCGGCGATGCTCTTTGGCTCGGTCACGTCGAGTACCAGGAGCCGGGCTCCGCCGCCGATCTCGTCGACGGCCCGCTGACCGCGCTCCGGGTCGCGGGAGCCGACGTGCACCGCGAACCCGGCGGCCGCGAGCTGCCGGGCAATTTCCTTGCCGATGCCCTTGTTGGCGCCGGTAACGAGAGCCGTGGAATCGTTCATGGTGTCGACTCTGCCTGGTGGCGGGCGGGCTGATCCAGGCACAAGTGATACCTGGAACCGGAGGTGGCTGATGGCCAAACAGGAACTGGCCTGTTTCCTGCGCGATCGGCGGGCGGACCTGCGCCCCGCCGACGTGGGCCTGCCCGCGGGCCCGCGCCGCCGCACGCCCGGTCTGCGCCGCGAGGAGGTCGCCCGCCTGGCCAGCATGTCCGTGGAGTACTACGCCCGGATCGAGCAGGCCCGTGGCCCGCGCCCCTCGCCGCGGATCCTGGACGCGCTCGCGGGGGCGCTCCGCCTCACCCCGGCTGAGCGGACCCACCTGTTCCGGCTGGCGGGCACGAGCCCGGCGCCGCCGCCCGGCCCGGCTCGCCAGGTTCGCCCGTACGTGGCTGATCTGCTGCGCCGGATCCCGGAAGCGGGGGCCGTGGTCACCGACGCGGCGTATGACGTGGTCGCCTGGAACCCGCTCGCCGAGGCCCTGGTGGGCAGCCTCGCGGACGAGCCCAACCTGGCCCGGCGACGTTTCCT
Organism: Streptosporangiaceae bacterium; assembly: GCA_035642895.1. Classification (GTDB taxonomy): domain Bacteria; phylum Actinomycetota; class Actinomycetes; order Streptosporangiales; family Streptosporangiaceae; genus RYN-230. The sequence continues at coordinate 22,798 of DASQRM010000111.1, forward strand.
GGAACCCAGCCTGGGCCGGAGCTCCGGCGGTGAGGAGTTCAGCCACATCGTGGTGGCGCGGCTGCGCGGGGCCGCCGACCGCTACCCCCGTGACGCACGGCTCGCCCGCCTGCTGGCCGAGCTGCGGGCCGGAAGCGAGGAGTTCGTGCAGGTGTGGGACACCAACCCGGTACGCGCGCCTGGCCACCGTTCGAAGACGCTCACCCATCCCGAGATCGGGGCGGTGCGCATCAACTGTGACGTACTGGCCGTGCCCGACGACGACCAGCAGGTGGTGTTCATGACCGCGGACCCGGGCACTCCGTCCGCCCGGGCCCTGCGCCACCTGCTGCGCCGGGTGGACTCAGCGGCTGGGCAGGTCGCCTAGCGGCACATTCACCGTCCTGCATCGTGGCCGTAAGCTGAGTGGCCGTTGGCTGAGCGGTCACGGATGGCTGGGACGAGCGCGGCGAGCATCAGCATCCCGGTGAGGGCAAAGGCCGCCGGGAAGCCGGTGTACACGACGAACACACCGAACACGGCCGGACCGGCTCCGTATCCGGCGTCGTAGGCCAGGTTCCACAGGGCGCTGGCTGTGCCGTAGCCGGAGACCGGCGCGCGGTCGATCATCAGCGCGAAGGTGGCATTCTGGCTGATCCCGAAGCCGATCCCGAATAGGCACATGCCCGTGATCAGGGCGAACGGGGCGGTCACCCAGATCAGCAGGGTCATCCCCGCGGCGCCGGTCAGCAGTCCCGGGACCAGCAGGCCGGCGTGGCCGTGCCGGTCACCGTGGCGCCCGGCCCACCAGCGGCTGGCCGTCGAGGCGACGGCCTGCACGAGCAACCCGAGGGCGGCGACGCCGCCGGACACGCCGGCCGAGAGCGGCAGGAATGCGGCGACCACACCAGCCGACACGGTCGTAGCCGCGAAGACGAGGGACGGCCGCAGTTGGCCGCCGGATCGCAGGCTGGCCAGCAGGCCGGCCGACTGCGCCGGACCCGGGCCCGCTTCCGCCTGATGATCCCGGCTGGTCAGCCACGGGATTGCCGCCAGCGGGGCCAGGGCACTGACCGCCGTGATCGTTATGACAACTGGGTAACCGGCGTTCTCGGCCAGCCAGACACCCGACGGCAGCGCCACGATCGCGGGCAGGCAGGCGACGACTCCGGCCAGGCCGATCCCCTCGCCGCGCCGTTCCGGAGGCAGCGCCGTGGCCACCAGGGCTCCGATGACGACGGTGTTGAGGCCGAAGCCGACGCCGCGGGCGATGCTGACCGCCACGATCGCGATCACGCTGTGCGGGCCCAGCAAGGCCAGAGCCGGCCCGCCGAGCAGCAGTGCTCCTGCGGCGAACACGGTGCGGTAGCCATAACGCCTCATCAGCCTGGCTGAGGCGAACTCGGCCAGGACGGTAGCCAGCATGAGCGAGCCGGTCACCACGCCGGCCTCGGCGCTTCCGGCGCCGGCCGACACGGCGTACATCGGGGTCACCGACAGCAGGAGGTAGAAGCTGGTGAGCGCGCCAAAGGAGGACAGGAGCGCCAGGGCCAGGCGGCCGCTGATCAGCCGGGCGCGCGGCGCCCGGCGGTCCGACGGCTCGGTGGATGCTGCGGGCCCGGCGTGTACGGTCTGCGTCGTTGTGCTCATGTACGTGACGGTAGGCACCAACCGGGTCCCTGATAAGGTCCAATTCAATGGCTATTCAGTGGTCCGGTTTGGGGGCGGAGTTACGTGACCGGGCGGTTCACAGCGCGATGAGGCCGGCGGGGGAGGGGGTGAATCCGCAGCCGCGGAGATAGAACCGCCGCAGGTGCTCCTCGAAGTCGACGTGCAGCCAGGCGCAGCCCGCCCGGCGCGCTTCGGCGATGGCGAGGGTGACCAGCCTGGTGCCGGTGCCCTGCCGGTGCATCCGGGGGGCGACCATGGTGTCCAGGATGAAGGCGTGGGCGCCACCATCCCAGGCCACGTTGACGAACCCGGCGAGATCATCCCCGTTTCGTGCGCAGACCCAGCCCAGGCTGTGGCGTTCCACCTGATCCCGCCAGTTCCGGGCGGCCTCCCGTTGACCAAAAGCCGCCGCGTGCAGCGCGCTGACCTCGGTGCTGGTGAACGGCCCACGCCACTCGTAGATGATCACGGGCTAGGCGGCATGCCCGGCCACCTTCTCCACCGCCATCCGCACGATCACGCGGTGCGCGCCCGGAACGGCCTCGCCCGGATCGGCCTCGTACTTATCGGCCAACTGAATGTGCAGCAGTCGCTCGGGGTCGGGCGTCGTGGACACCCGGCCGCGGAGATCCACCGAGATCTCCGGGTCCGCGGAGTCCCACACGGTGACGCTGACGCGCGGGTCGCGCAGCATGTTGCGGTGCTTCACACGTCCTTCCACAGTGGAGAACAGCAGGTCATCCCCGTCGAGGCCGACCCACATGGTGGAGGTGTGCGGGCTGCCGTCGGGGTTGATGGTGGCCAGGACGGCGTAGTTACGCCCCCCCAGCAGCCTGAGCGTCTCCGCATTGAACGAGATAGCCATGACGGCACGGTACAGCCGCCTGGCTCATCGCCCGCGACATCATGGGACAGACGCCTGCCTGCCCGCACTGGAGAGCGGAGAATGCCGTGAGTTCTGCCATTCTTAACATCACGTTCGATTGCGCCGATCCTCGCGCCCTGGCCAGGTTCTGGGGGCACGGGCTCGGCGCCACGATCGTCAGCGACAGGCGCCCCGAGTTCGGCTGGGTGATCCTCGCCGATCCTGAGGGCAACGAGTTCTGCGTCGAAATCAGCGTTGGCGAACTAGAAAGCGCCCAGGCGGCCACAGCGGCGACCTAGAACCCTTGAGGGAGGGGCATGAAGACGCTGTCAGCCGGCTGCCACAGCTCGACCCGATTGCCCTCAGGATCGGTGACCCAGCCGAACCGGCCGACACCCTCCATGTCCTGCGTCTCTGTAGCTATGTCCGCTCCCTTGGCGCGCAATTGCGCGAGCATCGCATCCAGGTCGCGGACCCGGAAGTTGAGCATGGTCTGCTGGGCGCGGGACCCGAAATAGCCGGTCTCGGACTCAAACGTCGCGAACACCGTCGGCCCGGCTTCCTGACGCCACAGGCCGTTCTCATCGGCGTCCAGGCCCAGGCAATCGCGATACCACGTACCCAGGGCCGCCGGGTCGGCGGCCCGCATGAAGTATCCGCCGATTCCAAGCACACGTTCCATGCCGCCATCTTGCCAGGACGGCGATCAGGCGGGGCTGTGGTCGTCGTCAATGACGTTCTCGGTGAGAGCGAGCCCGCGCATACAGCGGGAATATCCGCGCGGCCGTCCTGGACCTGCACCCCGCAGGCGTGGTCACCGAGCAATTCCGCGTCGAGGTGACCATCGCCGCCCGGCCATGAGCCGCGACGGCCCGGGCCGAGCTGAGCTCGTCACATATTTAACTTGACAGCTAATTAACTAGATGCTCAAATACTGAGCAGGGATCACAGTTGCGGGAGGTCAGATGCCCAGTGCTGGCGTAGCAGTGCCGCAGGATCAGCTCGACGCCACCTTCACGGCCCTGGCGGATCCGACCCGCCGGGCCATCGTGGCCCGGCTGGCGCGAGGAGACGCCACGGTCAACGAGCTGGCCGCTCCCTTCGACCTGACCCTGCCCGGGATTTCCAAGCACCTGAAGGTGCTCGAGCGCTGCGGGATCATCTCGCGGACCCGGCACGCCCAGTTCCGGCCCTGCCACCTCGAGGCCGGAGCGCTCGAGCCGGCCGCCGCCTGGATCGAGGACAACCGCCGGATCTGGGCGGAGCGGTTCGACAAGCTCGATGCCCACCTGCGCGATCTCCAGCGAGGACCGGCTGGCGATCCGGGGCAGATCCCGCCGGAACAACCCGCACCGCCGGAAGGGCGGGCACCGTCTAACGAAAGGAGCGACCAGTGAGCAACTCAGCAGCAGGCCCGGCTGAGCTCGTCTTTGCCAGGGTTTTCGAGGCCCCGCGCGAGCTTGTGTTCCAGTGCATGACCCAGCCGGAGCACCTCACCCACTTCTGGGGCCCGGCCGGGACCAGCGCCCCGGTCGAGCACATCACCCTGGACCCGCGCCCGGGCGGGGTGTTCGAGACCGTCATGATCAACGACGCCGACGGCAGCCGTTACCCCACCCAGGCGGTCTACGACGAGGTCGTGGAGCCGGAAAGGCTGGTGTGGACCGAGGCCCACTCCGGGATGACGGTGACCGTGACCTTCACCGACCTCGGCGGCACTCGCACCGGGGTCGAGATCCGCCAGGTCAACGTGCCCGAGTTTGCCCGGTCCCCCGAGGCCCAGGCTGGCTTCCTCACCTCCCTGGACCGCTTCGCCGGATACCTCGCGGCCCGCACCACAGGCCCGGGGACCAGGACACCATGAGCACCGCGCAGACGGAGAACGCGGGCATCGCCAGGGCGATCGCGGCGGAGCGCCGGGACCTGGCTGCGATCCTGGCCGGCTTGCCCGCGGAGGCGTGGGACGCCCCGACGCTGTGCCGGGGGTGGCGGGTACGCGAAGTAGTGGCGCACATCACCATGCCGTTCCGCTACCGTCTCCCGCGGTTCGCGTTCGAGATGGTCAGGTCGCGCGGGAACTTCAACCGGATGGCCGACCGCTGCGCCCGGCGGGACGCGGCCGCCCCGCCGGGAGAACTCGCCGCGGCCCTGCGGGACAACGAACGGAACCCGTGGAAGCCGCCCGGCGGCGGATTCGAGGGCGCGCTCACCCACGACGTCATCCACGGCCTGGACATCACGGTCGCGCTCGGCCTCGACCGCCGGGTTCCCGAGGACCGCCTGCGGACGGTCCTGGCCGCGGTCACCGGGCCCAAGTCACAGAAGTTCTTCGGGACCGACCTGGCCGGGATCGCCCTGCACGCCGAGGACCTGGACTGGTCGCTCGGATCGGGGGTGCCGATGTCCGGCCCGGCCCAGGACCTGGCGCTCGTCCTGTGCGGCCGCACGCTCCCGCCCGGGCATCTGCGCGGTGAGCCCAGTGCCCGGTTCACCGGATAGCAGGCCGTGAAAGGGGAAACACTTAAAGTGAACTGCGTGTGACGGTGAGCAGATGGGGGCGGTGTGGCGTTCAAGTACGCCCGGTCGCAGGAGGCGTACGACCGCTTCTCGGCGGCCACCAACCTGCCGCTGACCCTGCTCGCCGTGATCAGGCTGTACCTGTCGCCGTCCCGCACCCGCTTCATCACCCACCACCTCGTCGACCTCGCTGTGGTGGTGCTGCCGGTGCTCCGGCCGTTGCGGGCCGTCCGGCTGCTGCGGCTGTTCAACCTGTCCCGGGCCGCCGTCGTCCTGGTCAACGCGCTGACCGGGTCCGGGGGATCCTCACCCATCGTGGGCTGCACTTCGTCCTGATGGGCGTGACCGGGATCGTCGTGGTCGCGTCGGTTGTGGAACTGGCCTTCGAGCAGCATGCGCACGGCGCGAACATCCATAACTTCGGCGAATCGCTCTGGTGGGCCATCGTCACCGTGACCACGGTGGGGTACGGCGGCAATTACCCGGTCACCAGCGGCGGCCGGTGCGTGGCCGTGGTGCTCATGCTGGTCGGCATCGGGCTGATCGGATCGCTCAGCGCCACGGTGGCGAGTTATTTCGTCGAGGAAAAGGCCGATGAGGAAAAGGCCGACCTGAGTTGCCGGCTGGACCGGATCGAGCAAATGCTGGCCCAGGCCCTGGCCCGGCAAGGCAAATCAGGCTGAATGGCTGTACCCGGGCGGCGTAGCGTGGCTGCAGGACTTGTTGTGTCGCAGGTGCCCGAGCCAGCCCACGCGGGGCCGCCGAATTCGGTCCGGAACGCGGTCCGGCTCATGTACGCGGGCGCCGCGCTCAGCGCGGTCGTGCTCGTCTCGGCGGTGTTCTTCGGCATCAACACGCTGGACCTGATCATTTCCTTTACCCAGGTGCACGTGCTGGCCCCGCTGATCGTCAGCGTCATTGTCTGGCTCGTCGGGCTGGGCGCGATCATCCTCCTGTTCAGTAAGGAGTCCGGCCCTTATTTCGCGAGGTCAGCCAGTCCTCTCGTGTGATCCGGTAGACAGCCCATTCGCGGCCAAATTCGGTCTGCGATTCGATCTGGGCCCAGCCGGCCCGGTGGAAGACCGCCCGCATCGCGGCGTTCGCGGGATCGGTGTCGCCTTCGATGACCTGGGCGGCGGCGTGCTCGAACAGCCAGCCGGTCAGCAGGGCCAGGGCTTCGCGGCCATGGCCCTGGCCCCGGGCGTGCTCGCGCAGGCCGATCCCCACGTCGAAAGTCCCAGGGGGCAGCGGGCCGCCCGGCGGCACGAACGTCTGGATCCGCCCGATCAGCGTCCCGTCCAGGTCGACGGCCAGGTCGAGCTCGCCGTCGACCAGGCGGCCCGATCGCCGCAGCCGGGCCCGGAAAGCCTCCTCATCGGGCAGTTCGGCGATGACCATGGGATCGGCGTCGACCATGGCCTGCCATTCCTCGTCGATCTCACTGCCCTGCAGGGCCCGGAGCAGTAGCCGGGGCCCGCGGATCTCGATGCCCCCGGTCACGCGGAGGCACCGGGGTGGTCGCGGGCGAGGGGCATGCCTGCCTCCGCCAGGGTCTTGATCCGGATCAGCTCGACCGCGGCCCGCCCGTCGTAGCGCCGGTAGCCTGAGGTGTCCCGGGCGGACTCGGCGAGCAGCCCGCGTTGATGGTAATGCCGGACGGCGCGCACCGTCACCCCCGTGTACGCGGCCAGCTGGCCAGTAGTGAGCATCCTCAGCCGCCGGGTTGTACAGCGAGCTGGCGTGGGTGGGAGAACGGCTACCCGGCGGCCAGGGCACGGAGCATCGGCCGCCGGGTCTGCCGGCTGGCGGCAGCTAGTGAGCGTGCGGCCAGTCACCGCCTGGCCGCTGCGTCGTGCGCGAAGCGGCTATGACCGCGCGGGCCAGGCGCTCGGCCTCTGCTTCGGCTCGGGCCGTCTCGGCCTGCCAGTGGCGCACCTTCCGTTCCATCCGTTCCTGGGAGAACGAGATCGAGGCCGTGACGACGACCATCGTCAGCCACCAGCCTCCTAACGTGCCCGACAGGAAAGAGATGACCGCGATCACCACAGCCGACATGACGGCCCGGCTCGTCGGTGCCCGCGCCGCCTGCCACAGTGGCGCCGTGGCGATGGAATAGTCAGTATGGATGGTTGGGCATGTTGGGATGTATGGTGGTGGGCAACCATCTGTTTAAATCTCCTGTCCTGAAACTGCGGAATGGGGTCGGGTGGTTCTCGCTGGGCCGACGGGTGCAACCGCCGGCCCAGTGTCGTATCGGGCTCTGGCCGGGATGCGCCAGGTCATGGGCGATCAAGGCCGACACGTCCGGGCCGGGGGGCCGCGGGCCGAACGAGCGCATCTCCGGCCCGCGGCCGGGGCCCATGACCACATGGGCCGGAGCGTGACAGAGGACAGCGGGCCGCTCCGATTCCCCCAGCCGCCGACCATGTCGCGGGCCCTTCGCTATTCACCCTTGCGGGGATTGCGCAGTTGATGCTTTCATTGTCAGTCGCGGTGCAAGTTTCATCAATACCTGCACCGATACAATTGTTGGGCGTGTCATGGCATGTGGCAGCGACGGTGTGATCCCCATCTGACACACTGCTCCCGTTGTTCGCTTCGAGCTAAGGAAGTACGTGGCTGTCTCAGGGGCTCCGACGGTTCGGCAGCGCCGCCTGGGTGCGGAACTTCGCCGGCTGCGCGCCGAACGGACCGGTGACGAAGTCGCGGAGGCGCTCGGGTGGTCGCCCTCCAAGGTCAGCCGCTACGAACTGGCCCGGACCGGACCCAATGTGGCTGAGGTCGGCAAGCTCCTGGACTACTACGGGGTTACCGGCTCCCATCGTGAGCAGTTGATGGCCCTGGCCCGCGGAGCGACTGAGAGAGGCTGGTGGGAGGCGTACTCGGACGACCTCCCGGAGGAGCTGATCGCCCTGATCGCGCTGGAGGACGAGGCCAGCTCCTCGTCGACCTGGCAGGTTGAGGTCATGCCGGGGCTGCTGCAGACCGAGGCCTATGCCCGCCAGGTGATCAGCGCTTTTCATGGCGGTATTCCGCTGCCGCCCACCCAGATCGACCGGCGGATCGAAGTGCGTCTTAAGCGGCAGAAGATCCTGTTCCGCGAGACTCCGCTTGAATTCTCTGTTGTGCTGGACGAGTCGGTTATCGTGCGACGCAATGTGGATATAGAAGTGTTGCGGGCCCAGCTAGCGCACCTCGTGGAAATATCACGGAAACCGAATGTCACGGTTCAGGTACTTCCACTGCAAACGCTGCGCCCGGTGATCACCGCCTCATTCGAACTGCTCCAGTTCGGCAGGGGGCATGAGGCGGTCCTGCACGACGTGGTTACCACCGAGCATCTTCAAAGCGACCTGCACTTTGAAGGTGAGGCGGACACTCACCAGTATCGCCTTGCCTTCGCAGCACTATCCGACGCGGCTCTGAACCCAGAGGAGACGCGTGGACTGATTCGGAAAACGTCTCAGCGGCTCTAGTTTTGGCACGTATCGGCGAGTTTCGGCCGTGATGGTTGTTCATGAGTACTTGGTACGTTCAATCAGTCATGCGAAGACGTGGGAGGATAATTAAATGCGAAGAGACGCGACGGCCCCCGTGCTCAGGAGTTCTGGGCTTCCTGGTAATTCACCTGCCTCCAGAGGCAGCGGGGAGGATATGGCCGGATTGCCGGGCGCGGCATGGCGGAAGTCCAGCGCGAGTTCTGTCAACGGGAACTGCGTCGAGGTCGCGTCTCTCCCAGCCGGTCGTACGGCTGTGCGTGACAGCAAGGACCAGAACGGCCCCATCCTGCGATTCAGCCGCGATGAGTGGCACCAGTTCATCAGTGAGATCCAGGACGGGATCTCACCAGAGTCCTGAGGTAAGGCGGTCGCGGGACGGTGGCCAGCGCCGCGGCGCTGGCCACCGCGTAAAGCGTGGACTCAGCCCAGGAGGCGCGGGATCGGCCTGGTTCGGCAGGTCACCTGCGGCCGGGCGGGGAACGATGCGGTGAAACGGGCGAGATTAGGTGGCCGCGTCATCGCTGAGCGTCCAGTTGACGGTTCATGGCGTTCATGTCGCAGTAGGCCCGGGGAGTGACGCCGAACCGGCCGCGGAACTCGCTGATGAAGTGCGAGACGCTGGCGTAGCCCACCTCCTTGGAGATCCGGGCCACGGCCAGGTTTCCGTCCACCAGCAGCTCGCGGGCCTGGTCCAGGCGCATCTCTTTCAGGAACTGGTATGGCGACCGGCCGGTGACGTCCCGGAACAGGTGGGCGAACGCCGACGGGCTCAGGCTGACCTGCTCGGCCATGTCCGCCACGGTCAGTGGCTCGGACAGATGGGCCCGCACGTAGTCGAGCACCGCGGACACCGGGTTGGTCGCGGCCTGCGCCGCGGCGATCGAGAGCAGCCGGGCGAACTGCTCCCGCTGCAGTACCCGGTAGACCACCTCCTGCAGGTACAGGGGAGCCAGCACCCGCCGGTCGGTGTCCCGGCCCACCGCGCGGAGGAACCTGAGCACCGCCCCGAGCAGTTCCTGGTCGAGCGCGGAGACCAGCGCCTGGCCCGGCGGGGCCTGCGCCTCGCCGGGCCGCGAGCGGAACGCCGTGGTGCGGCGTTCCAGCATGTCGCTGGATACCCGGCGGACCAGGGCCGGCTCGATCTGCAGGACGAAGGACAGGAACGGCAGGCTCGGCGAGGCCTCCAGGATCTCGGCCTGGAAATGCAGGTGGCTGCTCAGCACCAGGTAGTGAAACGGGTCGTACAGGTAGGTCTCGCCGTCGACGGTGACGGCCTTGCGGCCCTGGGCCACGACGCACAGGGACAGCGACTGGATCTCCTCCCAGCTGGGCCCGGCGGGCGCAGTGAACCGGTAGACGGTCAGCCCCGGCCACGTCCCGGTGTTCGCGCCGGTCCGCGGCGCGCGGGCGGCTAGTTCCGCGATCAGCTCCCCTGAGGTCACCGGCCGTTCGGCCTGCCCTGGACTCATCGCGCTGCCTCCCTGCCTCGCTCCGCCCAGCATGCGGCACCAGGCCCCGCGGATCCATCCCTGGTCACCGCCAGTTCCGCCAGATCACGATAGAGATCAGCAAGAATCCGGCATCAGCACCGGAATGGGCAACATGTCAGCAGGAAACCGTCATGGCAGGGCGTAGCTGGATCGCCGGCGCGATGGCAAAGTCACCAGCACGCGCAATGTGCCGAGGCAGCCCTCGCCGTGGAGGTGGCTGATGACCCGGATCGCCTATCTGATGACCAGCGCCCGTGAGATGACGCTCGCGGACGGGACCGCGCACCCCACCGGCTATTTCGCCGAGGAAGCGCTCAAGCCCCACCAGCGGTTCGACGCAGCCGGCTTCGACGTCACCGTGCTCACCCCGGACGGCCAGCCGCCGTATGCGGACCCGTACGGCCTGTCGTGGTTCTTCCACTATCCCGAGGAGGACAAGGACTACCTGGCCTCGGTGGTACGCACGTTCGCGCACGACGTGGACGACATCCGGATCACGTTGCACCAGAACACCGAGCTGGGGCTGGCCGCCGCGCGGCGGGTGGCAGCGCTGCTCGAAGCGCGGGGACAGAGCCCCGCGCAGGCGCACCGGATCGTCAGCGCGGCCGCGAAGCGGGCCTGGCGGCAGGACCGGCAGTTCGCTGACGTGCTCGCCGAGGACAGCCCGGCCGGGCTGACCCGGGAGGAGATCCAGGCCGAGGTGGACGCGCAGCGCGCCGACAGCGAGCAGCTGGCCGCGGCACGGCTGGCCGCGCTGGAGGCGATCCCGGGCTTCCAGCACCCTGTGGCGCTGTCCGCGCTGAGCGACGAGGAACTGGCCGGATTCGACGCGGTGTTCACGCCCGGCGGCCACGGGCCCATGGTCGACCTGGCCGGTAACCCGGACGCCGGGCGGCTGCTGGTCGCGCTGCACGGCAAGTCCGCGCCGATCGCCGCGCTGTGCCATGGCCCGGCTCTGCTGCTGTCGGCGCCGGAACGCGCCGACGGGCAGTGGCTGTTCGACGGCTACCGGCTGACCTGCTTCACCGATGAGGAAGAACTCCAGACCGAGGCGGGCCTGCTCGGCATGGCCTGGTTCCTGGACACCGCGCTGAAGAACGCGGGCGCCGTGTTCGACGACGCGCCCGCGGCCTGGGTCTCCCACGTGGTGGCCGACCGCAACCTCATCACCGGGCAGAACCCGGGATCGACCGAGGCGACCGCGGACGCGGTCATCAAGGCCCTCCGGGCCCCGGCCCGCGCCGCCGCCTGAGCTGCGAGGAGCATCCGCTCATGACCAGTCCCACCCAGACTGTGCAGGCCTTCCTGGACGCGTTCGCGGGTCACGACGTCGACGCCGCGCTCGCCGTGGTCAGCCCGCAGGCAGCGGTCACCGTGCATCCCCTGGGCATCGGCGGCCGCGGCCCCGATGTCCTGCGGGTCGTTCTCGGTGACCTGATCCAGGCCTTCCCGGACCTCATCGTGACCACCGGCCGGGTCATCGCCACCGGCGATGTGGTCACCGCGCTGATCAAGGTGGAGGGCACCCAGGCCGCCGACTACGCCGGCGCCATCAACCAGGAGAAGCACCTCGACATCGACCAGGCCTGGCGGTTCACCGTGACCGGAGACGTGATCACGGGCGTGACCGCGTACTGGTGCCAGCAGCAGCTGTACCGGCGGCTCGCGGTCAAGCGCTTCGACGCGATCGCCATCGCCTGAGGAGGCACGATGAGCACAGCACAGCAGGACGCGCCGGCCCAGCCCGCGCGCACCGCCGCGTCGGCCGCCGCCGTCGTCACCGAGTTCTTCGACCGCTACCGGGCGCACGACGTCAACGGGATGGCCGACCTGTGCTCGATCAACGCGGGCTTCTCCTACGTGCCGGTCGAGATGTGGGGCAAGCAGCGGGTGCTGCGCGCCGACGGCACGGTCGGCACGATCGGCAAGCCGCTGTGGACCGGCCTGGTCACCGCCTTCCCGGACCTGACCAACACCGTGCACACCCTGACCGCGAACGACGACGGTGACGTGGTGGCCGAGGTGGACATCGGGGGTACCCAGCAGCTGGCCTGGGCCCTGACCAAGCCGGCCGGCGGGCACTACAGCGAGCCGCACCTGTTCATCTTCCGCATCGGCGAGGACCTGCTCATCGAGGCGATCACCGCCTACTGGAACGACGCCAGCATGAGCCAGCAGCTGGGCCACGAGGAAGTCGACTGACGAAGGGGGCCATGGACCATGGCACTGCTCAAGCGCGAGGAATGGCAGGGCTTCGTCCGCGACGTGGACTGGACCTACAGCTACGTAGACGATGAGGCGGTCTTCCCCGAGTGGCACAGCGGCACCGGCAAGGTGCCACGCGAAGCCTGGTCGGCGTGGGAAGAGGACTACAAGGTCAGCTACCCCGAGTACGTGGCCGTGCAGCGGGACAAGGAGGCCTCGGCCTACGCGGTGAAGGCGGCCCTGCAGCGTTCCTCGACGTTCTCCCGGCTCGACGAGGGCTGGAAATCAGCCACCAAGATGCACTTCGGCGGCGTGGCCCTGGTTGAGTACGCGGCCGTGCTGGCCGAGCTGAAGATGGCCCGGTTCGGGCTGAACGGGGCGTGGCGGAACATGGCCACGTTCGGGCAGCTGGACGAGCTGCGGCACGCTCAGATCACCACGTTCTTCGGGCACGAGTTCGTCGGGAAGGACGCGCAGTACGACTGGACGCAGAAGGCCTTCCACACCAACGACTGGGTGCTGATCTCGCTGCGCAACCTGTTCGACAACATGATGATCGCGCCCAACGTGGTCGACATGGCCATCGAGCTGCCGTTCACGTTCGAGACCGGCTTCACCAACCTCCAGTTCGTGGCGCTCGCCGCGGACGCCCTGGAGTCCGGCGACGTCAACTTCGCCAACATGATCTCCTCCATCCAGACCGACGAGGCGCGGCACTCCCAGCAGGGCGGCCCGACCCTGGAGATCCTGGTCGAGCACGACCCGGTCCGGGCGCAGTGGGTGGTGGACAAGGCCTTCTGGGGGTCAGCCCGCGCGTTCGCCGCGCTCACCGGCCCGGCCATGGACTACTACACACCCCTGGAGCACCGGAAGCAGTCCTACCGGGAGTTCATGGAGGAGTGGGTCATCGACCAGTTCGTCCGCACCATCGAGGACTACGGGCTGCGCAAGCCCTGGTTCTGGGACGAGTTCATGCGCGGCCTGGACATCTGGCACCACGGACTGCAGATGGGCCTGTGGTACTGGCGGCCCACGCTCTGGTGGCGGCCCAAGGCCGGGGTCAGCAAGGACGAGCGCGCCTGGCTGACCGAGAAGTACCCGAACTGGGAAAAGGTCTTCGGCGACAAGTGGGACGTGCTGATCGACAACGTCAACGCCAACAACGTCGAAGCGACCCTGCCGGAGACGCTGCCCTGGCTGTGCATGACCTGCCACCTGCCCTGCTGCAACGCCACCCAGTCCCGGGACGGCACCTGGCGGGTGCGGGACTGGTCGCTGCGCTACGACGGGAAGACCTTCCACTTCTGCACCAACGCGTGCCGGCAGATCTACTGGAAGGACCGCGACAACGTCAACCACGAGACGCTGGTCGACCGGTTCCTGGCCGGGCAGATCCAGCCCATGGACGTCGGCGGCATCCTCGGCTACATGGGCATGACCCCCGACGCGATGGGGGATGACCCCGACTACGAGGCGTGGACCAGGGACTACGTCGGGCGGCCGGTCGAGGGCATCTCACTAGGAGCCCAGTCATGACTGCGGAACTGGGGATCGAGGACCAGCCTCCTCAGCTGGTTCCGTTGAATGCCATTTTTGCTACTGACTTCGTGCAGATCCTGGTACCGGTCACCACCGCCAACACCATGCGCGAGGTCGCCGCGGCGGTCGCGCATCACGTGGAGGGCAGGCGCGTCCGTGCGCTGCCCTACGAGAAGGTCGTCATCTACCAGGGCAAGCGGATGCCGCCCGACATCACCGTCGCGGCCGCGGGCATCCAGCCGCTTGACCATGTGGCGGTCGAATACGACATCCCGGAGGGGTCATGAAGAATCCGGTCGGCCCCATCTTGCGGATGGGGGATGAGGTCGAGCAGGTCATCGCGGCCATCGAGGACGACAACCCGGACTCCGACATCGAGGTCGTCGACCGGGGCGCGTACGTCCGGGTGCAGGGCGAGGACCGGATCACGGTGACCGAGCAGACGCTGCGCCGCTACCTGGGCGCGGACTTCGCGATCGCCTCGTTCGGCGAGATGATGACCGCCTTCAGCGGCCGGGCCATTACCAGCAGCGACGCCATCACGTGGGAGAGCTTCGGCCACGCCCGGAGCGCGGCCTCCCGGAGCGCGGCCTCCCGGGGCGGGGAGCCCCAGAGCGGAAAGCAGGTGCCGGCATGACCGAGACCCCGGCGCGCAAGCCGCGCCCGCGCCGCACGTTCAGCGCGTTCGGTGATGTGCGCAAGATGCCCAGCGAGTACGAGGTCGTCACGCACAAGCAGAACTGGACCCTGCGCACGAACCGGGCGGCGGCGTTCGAGCAGAACCCGTCGTCCGCGCCCAACCTGTGGTTCCTGACCTACCGGGACAACTCACCGCTGCAGGCCAGCGACTGGGACGGCTATCGCGACCCGGACGCGCTGACCTACAGGGCCTATGTCGGCCTGCAGTCCGAGGCCGAGGCGAAGGTCCAGGGCGCGCTGGGAGCACACGCCGACGCGGGCTCGGACGCGGCGCTGGCGCCCGGGTCCGTGGCCCTGCTGGCCCGCCTGCTCACCCCGTCGCGTTACCTGTGCCACGGCTTCCAGCAGGTCGAGGCGTATATCGGCTACATGGCCCCTAGTTCCTACATCACCAACGCCGCGGCCTTCTCGAGCGCCGACTTCCTGCGCCGGGTCACCACGATCGCCTACCGCACCCGGGAGCTGCAGATCAGCCACCCCCGCTCGGGCATCGGCTCCGCGGAAAGGTCGCTGTGGGAGGGCGACGCCGGCTGGCAGCCAGCCCGCAAGGCGGCTGAGTACGCGCTGGTCAGCTACGACTGGGGGGAGGCCTTCACGGCGCTGAACCTGGTCCTGGGCCCCACTCTGGATAACGTGCTGCTCACCCAGCTCGGCCAGGTGGCCCGGGCCAACGGCGACGATCTCACCTGGCTGCTCACGTCGTTCCTGGCCGCCGACGCCGACCGGCGCGGTCGCTGGAGCCGCACTCTGGCCGAGTTCGCGGTCGCCCAGCGGCCTGAGAACCGCGGCGTGCTGGGCAAGTGGGTCGCCCGCTGGTCGGCCCGCGCCGACGACGCCGCGCACGGGCTGGGGCAGTTCCTGGAATCGCTGCCGGAGCAGGGGAGGTCCGCCGACGAGGTGGTGGCCCAGGCCCGCGCGGCCCGGGAAGACTTCCTGGGCGGGCTGCTCGATCCGGCCAGCGCGGCCGAGGCGGGAGCGGGCTGACGGTGGACGGCGCCCGGACCGCCCAGACTGCCCGGACAGCGCAGGCCTCCGAGGCAGAACAGACTGCCCGGACGCCGCAGTGGCGCGAGACGATCAACCTCGACGAGCTGTGGGAGGGTGACATGACCTCCGTGACCGTCGAGGGCGAGGACGTCCTGCTGATGAACGTGGGCGGCGAGGTCCGCGCCTACGCGAACACGTGCCCGCACCAGGCCGGCCCGCTGGACGAAGGCGACTTCGACGGCGAGACGCTGGTCTGCTCCCGGCACCTGTGGGAGTTCGATGCGGCCACGGGCTGCGGCATCAACCCGGACAACGCGAGGCTGACCGTCTTCGGCTGCAAGGTCGGTGAGGACGGCATCATCTGGGTGGACGTGGGCCGGTGAGCGAGCCCGGGTTGCTGTCCGCCGAACTGCGAGTCGACGAGGAGCAGGTCCGGCTGTCCGAACCGGACGGCCGGACGGCGCTCGGGGCGGTGCTGGGCCTGGACGCCGTGGCCGCCCGGGCCCGGCTTCGGTTCGGGCCGGGCCGCACCTGCGAGGCCGTCGCCCGCCTGCTCGACCGGGTCATCGTGCAGGGCGAGCAGGCCGGGCTCAGCCCGGCCCGGCTCATCCTGGCCGCGGGCAGCGTCCAGGCCGGGGAGGACATCGTCCGGGTCCGCCGCACGGCGCACGGCCAGGCCGACTGGATCGCCAGCCCGGCGTGCCGGGTGCAGATCACGTTGCGGCCGGCCGGGCTGCACGCCAGCGGCATGACCGGCCCGGTGGCGGCGGCCGGCCCGGCGGCGGAGGCGGGTCCAGTGGCGCCCGCGTGCCCGGCGCCCCCGAACCGGCCGGGTACCGCGCCGGACCCTCGGGCCGAGGAGGTCCGCGGCGCCCTGCTCGAGGTGATCGACCCGGATCTGGGCGTCAACATCGTCGATCTGGGGTTCGTCCGCCAGGTCGAGATCCAGGACCGGATGGCGGTCATCACGATGACGCTGACCTCGGCCGCCTGCCCGCTGACCAGCATCATGGAAGACCAGATCCGCACGGAACTGGCCGGGCTCAGCGACCTGGCCGGCTTCCGGGTCAACTGGGTATGGCTGCCGCCCTGGCGGCCGGCCGACATCACCGGCAGCGGCCGCGATCAACTCCGCGCGATCGGATTTTCGCTGTAGTCCCAGGCAACTTTCGGCTGCCGCCGGCGTTTCTGATATGTGGAAGGCGACATGGCACGCCCGGGCGACCTCCTCCGCGCTGCTCGGGACGATGCTGTGGCGGCCGGGGCGGCCCGCCCGGAGGACGACGCCCGGGCCGATGCCAGTCAGGCGGTCACCGCGCTGTACCGCAGCCACGCTCTCGGCCTGACCCGGCTCGCGTTCATCATGCTCGGGGACCGGCAGGCCGCCGAGGATGTGGTGCAGGAGGCGTTCTGCGGCCTGTACCGCGCCTGGAACCGGCTGCCCGACCACGGCAACGTCCACGGTTACCTGCGGGTGTCGGTGCTGAACGGCTGCCGGCCGGCGCTGCGGCGCGCCAAGCGCATCCCCCGGCCGCTGGCCGTGCCCGCGGTCGCGTCGGCCGAAGCCGAGGCGCTGGCGGGTGAGGAGCAGCGGGCTACGGTCGCCGCACTGCGCCGGCTCCCGCCCCGGCAGCGCGAGGCCCTCGTCCTGCGTTACTTCGCCGACCTTCCTGAATACGAGACGGCGCTGGCCATGGGAGTCAGCCGCGGCACCGTCAAATCGACGACCGCCCGGGCCCTGGCCGCGCTGGGCCGGATCCTCCGGGAGGACCAGTGAGCGCGCTGGAAGACCGGCTCCGCCGGGACCTGCGGGCCGAGTCCGGGCACATCACCCTGGACAGCCTGCCCGACCTGCGCCTGCCCGGACCCGCGGCGCACCCGGCCGGTCACTCCAGGCGGGCCGCCCCGTGGCGCAGGGGCCTACGGGCCGGCGGCGCGCCCCTCCGAGCCCGCCCGCCGTGGCTGGCCTGGGCCAAGCCGCTGACTGCCGCGGCCGCGGTCATCGCGGTGATCGCCGGGGCCCTCGCCCTGTCCCACGTGATCGGGGGCCAGCCTCCCGTGGTCGGCATCCCGCCGGACTACTCCAGCGCCCCTCCGTACTACGTCTACGGCGTGCAGGGTGACATCTACCACTACGTCTCGCACGGGACGCAGTACAGCTTCGGCGTACCGGGCCGCTACCTCAAGGTCCGCGCCACCAGCACGGGGAAGCTGCTGGCCACGGTCAGCCCGCCGAAGCCATATAACGATTTCAGCATCCTGACCGGTGCCGCAAACGGACGGGTGTTCGTGTTCGGGGCCATGCGCTACTGGCAGCGCAACGCAGGCCCGTCACCCAGGCTGGCGGTACGTAACCAGCGGACGCCGATGGTGTTCCTGCTGCTGCGCATCACCGCGGGTGGGCATGTGCAGCTGTCCACGCTGTCCCTGCCGGAGACACTGACTCCGCAGCAGTGGCCCAGCGTCGCGCTCTCCCCGGATGGCACCCGGCTCGCGGTGGCCTTCCACCGCGGCACAAGCGCGGTCGTGCAGGTCATCACGCTCGGCTCCGGCCAGGTCCGCACCTGGGCGCAGCCGCGGGCCTCGTGGCACCCCTCGCTTGCGGGGCAGGGGGCCTGGAGCGGGAACGGGCGCACCCTGCTAGTCGGAGAAGAGCCGGGCACATTCTTCCCGCCCACCGGGCCCGTGATGCGTCATCCCATGCCTACCTCCAGGGTCCTCCTGCTCGACACGAACGCCCCCGGCGCAGGGCCGCCTACCGGCCAGGTTCTGGTGCTCCACGCCCCGGCAGGCAAGCTGGCTCCCACGGCAGTCTTCCTCGCGCCCGATGGCGTCACGCTCATCGGCACGGTGCCGACGGATCAGCCGGGCGGGTCCTCGGCCGGGGCGCTCGCCGTGTACTCCGCGCGCACCGGTTCGCTGCTGCGCACCCTGGCGGCCTGGCAGTGGCCAGGGGTATCCATCCCGCCCGGGCGGGGAGGGTATCCGAGGCCGCAGGTGGCCTGGTCCAACGTCACTGGCAGCCAGCTCATCGTGCTCCAGCCCCGCAACAAGCTCAACGTGCTGGGAGTGCTCAGCAACGGGTCGTTCGCGGGAATGGGCGGGGCCATGCTGCCCGGGTCAGCCGCCGGCTACCGGGAGCTGCAGTACGCGCTGCGCAGCGGGTTTCAGATGACCTGGTAGCGCCGGTCAGCCGGCAGGCGCGGGATCGGACGGCTGCTGCCCGGCGGGCTGGGGGAGAGGCCGGGTGAAACGGGCCAGGAAGAAGGCCGCGGCGATCAGGAAACCCGCGATCGTGATGCTGTGCAGCACCCCGACCTGGTCGCCGAGGAAACCGACGGCCGGTGGCCCGGCGAGGAAGGCCAGGTAGCCGATGGAGGCGGCGGTGCTGACCCGGGGAGCCGCATAGCGGGGATCATCGGCGGCGGCGCTCAGCCCGACCGGGAACCCCAGCGACGTGCCCAGCCCCATCAGGACCGCGCCGGCCAGCGCGAGCGGCAGGAGCCCGCCAAAAACGATCATGAGCAGGCCGGCCAGGGCGGTGGCGCAGCAGATCCGCAGCATCCGGACCCGCCCGTAACGGTCGATGAGCGCGGGCCCGAACCAGCGGCCCGCGGTCATCGCGGCCAGGAAGAGGGCGAAGGCCAGAGTGCCCAGGACCGCCACCGTGTGATAGCCATCGATGACCCCGAGGCTCAGCCAGTCGTTCCCGGTTCCCTCGGCGAAAGCCATGCAGAGCACGAACATGCCGATAAGCAGCGTCCGCGGATCGGTCCAGGCCGCCAGCGCGCGCCGCCGGGGCGAGCGACTGCCGGGGCCCGGGTGATCGGCGGTCCGCGCCGCGGGCAGGAAGTAGCGGGCTGCGGCGGGCACGGCCACGGCGACGGCGAGGGCGGCCGCGATCAGGTGCACGGTGACCGGCACGTGCAAAGCGACCATGACCGCGCCGACGCCCGCGCCGGCCACCGTGCCGATGCTCCACCCGGCATGAAACCGGGGCAGGATCGCCCGGCCGAGTTCGCGTTCCACCGCCGCACCCTGCACGTTCATCGCGACGTCCCAGGCTCCGTTGCCAAAGCCGAACACGAACAGCCCGGCCGCCACCTCCGGAATGCCGCCCGGGCCCAGACGGCAGCCCGCCGCGGCCACGATCAGGCCCGCGGCTGCGGCCCACGCCATCACGACGACCGTGCGGAGCTGCCCGAGCCAGCCGATGAGCACCCCGGACAGGGGCGTACCGAGGGTGGAGCCGACCGCCCCGCACAGCAGGACCAGTCCCAGAGCCCCCGGGCCTACCCGCAGTTCCTCCCGGATCTGCGGGATCCGCGACGCCCAGCTGGCGTAGATGAATCCCGAGCTGAAGAAGACGGCGTAGACGGCGTTCTTCGCATGGCGGACCGGGACATCTTCGACGGGGACCGGAGCGGCTGGATCGTCATCGGCGCGGGCCGCCCGGCGGCCACCGGGGCCCGTCAAGGGCAGAACTCGTAGCCAGGCCCGTGCTCCATGCCGCCCAGTTTGGCATAGTGCCTGCAGGCCGCATGGTGCCTGGATGCCGCATGGTGCCTGGGTGCCGCATGGCAGGCTAGTGCGGTGAGCATCCCGTTCCCCGAGCCCACGACGCCGGTTCCGTCGCGGGCTGAGGTCTTCCTCGGCTACCTGGACTACTTCCGCTCCCGGCTGGTGAGCAAGCTGGACGGCCTGCCCAGCGGCGAACTGCGCAACAGCCGGCTGCCCTCGGGCTGGACGCCGGTCGAGTTGCTGAAACACCTGACTTACGTCGAGATGCGCTGGCTCGAATGGGGCTTCGAGGGCCGCGACGTTCCCGATCCCTGGGGTGACGGCCGGGATGGCCGCTGGTACGTCGCCCCGCAGGAGACACTCGCCGACCTCACTACGGCCCTGGCTGCCCAGGCGGCGCGAACCCGGGCCATCGTGGGCGCCCACGCGCTGGACGACCTCGGCGCCCCCGGCGAGAGGTGGGAAGGGGCCGACCCGCCGCCGCTGGAGCGGGTCTTGTTCCACCTGCTCCAGGAGTACGCGCGGCACGTCGGCCATCTCGACATCGCCAGTGAACTCGCCCATGGCCCGACTGGGGAATGAGCGGGAGAGCCTCGCGGCTCGCCGGTTGTCCGGCGCCCTCGCCCTGGTCGCCTGATCAGATAACGCTGGTCAGGGGACTGGGTGAGCCTGACCTCCGAAGGAGCCGGCCAGGGGCTGGCTCTGCGAGGCAGCTACCCTCCCGCCCGGTGCGCCCGGTGCGATGAGGTGAGGGACGCGAAAACAACGGTGGAGCTGAGGTAGTGACCGGTTGAGTAGTCGAACGCTCCGCCGCACGTGATCAGGTGCAGGGCCGCGTAGCCGGCCGCGCCGTAAATGGTTTTCGACGGGAATCTGGATTTGGTGTACTCGCGTACGCCGGTGACGCGGAAAACGGCGGTTATCCCGTCGGCGAGCGTCACGTCGACGCGATCCCCGGGGATGAGCGCACCCAGGCGGAAGAAGACGGCCGGCCCCTGATAGCTGTCGACATGGCCTTCGATCACTGACGTGCCGATCTCGCCGGGCGTGGCGGAGTACTTGTACCATGCCGCCTCGCCGGCCCGGGTGGCGAGCGGCGGTATCTGGATCGTGCCGTCGCGATTGACGCCCAGGTGCATCAGTTTCGAGTGCACGCCAATGGCCGGGATATCGACCGACACCGGCCGTGAGGGCCGCAGGCGTGGCCCGTGGCCCCCCAATGGCCCCAGGGCGCCCGCTGCCGCCAGGGAGGGCCGTGGTGCGTGTACCTGGGCGCCGATCGCGACGGCGACCGCGACGATCCCGGCCATGATGAGAACGGCACCGGCGAATCCGGCCACGCGGGCGCGGAGGTTTACCAGCGTCTTGGGCGGAGGCGCGCACCCCGTCTGCGGCCAGGACATGACCACACGGAACCCGGCTACACGCTGCCACTCCGAATCCCCCAACACGCCGTCCTTCCGCTGCGACTTCCCCAGGGTGGGCCGCTCCCGTAGCCTGATATTTCGAGGGTGATCAGGTCATCGCGTGACCGTACATGGGCTATACCCTTTATGGCCCTCGCGGTTTCGGGTATGGCCCTCGCAGTTTCGGGGATGAGTCTTCGGACAGCGCGGCCAACGGCCGGGTCGCCACGTGAGGAGGTTCCATGAAGGTGCGCACAACCAGCGCGAGGCCGGGGCTCAGCGCGAAGTTGGCCATCACCGGGTGCAGCACCATGGCATTACTCGCCTCCGTAACCCTTTCGGCCTGCTCGGGATCCACGCCCTCGGCCGGGCCATCGGTATCATTCTCACCCGGCGGAACCGCCTCGCCAACCCCTTCTATCTCAGCTAGTAGCACCGATACCGCCGCTGCGAGTGCGAGCGCCAGTACCACCCCCACCGAAACGGGGTCGCCAACGTCAAAGTCAACGTCAACGTCAACGCCAACGCCAACGCCAACGCCGCATGCGCATCACACATCGGCGAGCCCGGTTCCCGCAGCTGCCCCGGCCACCGGCGGCGGAGGCACGGCTGGATTCCAGGACCCGCTGCTCGTCGGCCTCGGCGGGGCGGCGATTCTGGCCGGGGCCGGAAGCATGGTTTACCGCAGAAGAGTCA
>DASQRM010000112.1:0-11681 GCA_035642895.1 Streptosporangiaceae bacterium
AGCAGCAGCGGGTCATCGAGCCGGTTGGTGACGTGCGCCTGGTTGCTGGGGGTGCGCCGGCCCCGCAGCTTGGTCATGGCCAGCCCCAGCTCGGCGGGCCTGAGCAGGGCCAGCACCCGGGCCAGCTTGGCCGGCGTGGCGCCCGCGCACAGCCGGATGACATCGGCCCGGGGTACGTCCGGGCGGACCGCGAGCCGGGCCAGCTCGGTGTCCGGCAGGGCCATCACCTCGGCGGCGACGGCCAGGTCCAGGCCGTGGCGGGCGATGTAGGCGTCGAGGGAGTCGAAGTCCTGCTCCGCGACTCCGTCCATCTCCACCACCCGGCCATCGGAGATCACCAGCCCCGGCTCGGGATCGTGCGGTGAACGCAGCGCGATCAGGCCCAGGTCGGGGTCCTCGACTGCGAACCCGTCGAGGTTGACCCGCTGCTGGTCCATGAACCGGATCCGGCCCACTGGCTTATCCGCTGGCTCAGTCATCGGAACTCCTCTCCGGAGGACTCGGATCGCTTCGAATCAGATCGTTTCTGAATCAGTTGGCTGTGGATCAGTTGGCTGTGGATCAGATGGCTGTGAGTCAGATGACTGTGGATCAGATAGCACCGTCGATCAGATAGCACTGTGCGGGCGCAGCTCGATGACCCGGCCGCTCCCAGATTCAGCCGGGGGTACCGCGTGCTCCCCCGGAGTCCGCACCATGATGCGGATCCGGTCACCGCGGAACAGGTCGTAGGAGAACTCGAACGCCGCCCCGTCCGGGTCGGTGGTGGTCCGGGTGATGGCGAGCAGTGGCGAGCCCATGGGCACGTCCAGGACCAGCGCCTCGTCCTGGGACGCGGCGACGACCTCGATGCGCTCGACCGCCTCCCCGGGCCGGGTATCGAAGTGCTCGTCGAGCAGTTCGTAGACCGAGCCGCCCAGCGGGAGTTCCAGCAGCCCCGGGAAGCGGTCAGCGGGCAGCATGGCGCGTTCCATCGAGATGGGGCTGCCGTCCGCGAGGCGGATCCGCACCAGGTCGATGAGCAGGTCGCCGCGCTGGACCCCGAGGGCACGGGCCGCGGGCTCGTCCGCCCCGGACAGCCCGGCGCTGATCACCCGGGTCCCGGCCAGCACGCCCTGGCTGCGCAGCAGGGCGGGTACGCCGACGACCCGGGAGGTGTCCCGCTCGATCTTGTCCTGGCTGACGAAGGTGCCGCCGCCGCGACCCGGCACCCGGCGGACCACACCACTCTCGGCCAGCACGGCCAGAGCCTGGCGCAGCGTGGCCCGGCTGACCCCGAGTTCGGCCGCGAGAGCCCGCTCGGCGCCGAGCCGCTGGCCGGGGCGGAGGTGACCGGCCGAGATCCGTTCCGCCAGCACCCGCCGCACGTCCTCGGGGGTGCGCCCGCCCGCCGGGCGGCGCGCGGCCCCGTCCGGCAGAGTGCCCGCTGGCTCTCCGGTCATCGGCGGCCGTCTCCGCGGCCCGGCATCCAGGCGCCGGCGACGCTAACCATCCAGGGCGCCCAGGGATTCGGGCAGGATCTGCCCGCCGTCGACCACGATCGTCTGCCCGGTGATGTAGGCGGCCTCGTCGGAGGCCAGGAACAGCGCCGCATAGCCGATCTCGTCCACGGTGCCGAGCCGGCGCAGCGGCACGCTGGCCGTCATCTCGTTGATGTAGTCCTCGCCCAGGTCCACCAGGCCCTCGGTGATCACGTTGCCGGGCAGTACCGCGTTGACCGTGATGGCGTGCGCCGCCAGCTCGATGGCGGCGGTGCGCATGAAGCCGAGCTGCCCGGCCTTGCTCGCGCCGTAGTGCGACCAGCCCGGGAAGCCGGTGATCGGCCCGGTGATGGAGGAGGTCAGGATGACCCGGCCGTGCGCGGACTGCTGCAGCGCGGGCAGGCAGGCCTGGACGGACAGGATGCAGCCGCGCAGGTTGGTGCCGAGCACGGTGTCCAGGTCCTCGTCGGTCATGTCCGCGAGCCGCTTGTCCGGGAAGATCCCCGCGTTGGCGCAGAGCACGTCCACGCCGCCCAGCCGTTCGACCGCGGTCGCCGCCACCAGCTGGCAGCCCTCCCGGACGCTGATGTCGGCCAGCAGGTAGGAGACCTCGGCCCCGCCCGCGGTCAGGTCCGCCACGGCCGCGTCGGCCGCGTCCTTGTCCCGCCCGACGATCAGGACCCGCGCCCCGTTGTCCGCGAACACCCGGGCGATGCCCTTGCCGATGCCCCGGGTGGCGCCGGTGACCACGACGGCCCGCCCCGCGATAGATGTGAACACGTTAAGGATCCCTTCTGTGCTAACCCTGTCGGCTGAGGTAGCGCTCAGCCAGGGCGCAGCTGTCCTGGGTGTAGGCGGCGCCCAGCTCCCGGGCGATGTCGGCGCCCTGATGCGAGCCGATCCACGCGACGAGCAGCAGCCGCCGGAACATGATGAAGGTCCAGATCTCCGCCTCGTCCTGCGGTGGCAGGTCGATAACGCGCCGGTAGCCCGACAGCCAGCTGTCCACCAGCTCCGGCACGTGCGGCTCATGCTCGAAGAAGCTCACCGAGGTGCCCACGTCGTACAGGTACCAGCTGAAGCCGGAGTCATCGAAGTCGATGACGCTGACCCGGCCGCCGTCCACGAGCAGGTTGGCCAGCCTGGTGTCGGCGTGCACGAGCCCGTACCGCTGCGGGCCGGTGCCGAACGCGGCCAGCCGGTCCCGCAGCACCCGGTCCAGCCGGCCCAGGACCGCGCTCTCGGCCGGCCCGACGCCGATCCCGTCCTGCCAGCGCCCCCACCGGGCGCCCGCACCGAATGCCGCGTCGTAGTCCCAGTGGAACCGGGTGAACCAGGAGGGCCGCTGCCACTGCCGGGCGTGCTGGTGCATCCGCGCGGTGATCTCGCCCAGCTCGGCGAAGTGCGCGGCGTCGTCGTCGGCGGGTTCGTCCCCGGTCAGGAACTCGAAACGGACGCAGTGCCGCTGCTGGCCCGTCTCGTCGGCCATGGTCATGACCCGGCCGCCCCCGGGCGCCGACCGGACCTGCGGGGTGCGCACCCCCGCCTCGGCCCGCAACGCGTCCATCCAGGCCAGCTCGGATTCGATCTCCGCCGTGGTGTGGTACCCGAGCCGGTGCACCCGCAGGATGGATGGTCCCTCATCGGGGTCCTGGACCAGGTAGGTCGCGTTCTCTGACACGTTGAGCAGCTGCACGGTGGTGCCGGGACCGCAGCCGGCGGCCCGCGCGGCGCGGTCGGCGAAGCGGGTGATCCGGGCCAGCACGTCACCGCCGCCCGACAGGTCGTGCCCACCCGCGCCAGGCCCCTGCACGGGCCCAGCCTCTTTCACCGGCCCGGCCCCGTCCACCGCGCCGGGCTCCTGCACCGGCTCAGGCTCAGTCATCGGGCCGTCCCTCGATCCCGCCCAGCACCGCGACGATCTCGTCGCGGGCCCGCAGGATCTCCTCGCGGGGCCCGCTCAGGTAGATCCGCCCGGCTACCCCGATCATCGCCACGTCCACCAGCGTCACCCCGGGCGCCATCCGTTCCGCCTCGTTGGCCGCCAGAGCCGCGAACAGCGCGGGGGTCACCTCGCAGACCAGGAGCGTCTCACCAGGGATGATCATGGAACCGCCGCGGTTGCGGTTGATGATGATCGCCTGCCGGTCGGTGATGTCCTCGATCACGTCGCAGAACAGTATCCGGGGCCGCAACTGGTCCGACGCGCTGGCGTTCAGGCCGTCCAGGATGGCCTGCCCGGCGCGTTCCACGTCGGCCAGGCCGGGCCCATGCACCTCGAGCACGCCGAACTGGCGCTCGACGAACAGGATGCCGGGCTCCACGGCCGGCACCGCGCGCAGGGCCAGATCGGTGACCCGCTCGATGGCCAGCGCCGGCGCCACCTCGACGATCAGCGAGTGCTCGCCCTGGACCGGCGGGTAGCCCCGGGCCCGGGTGGGGGTGCCCAGGTACGCCGCGAACTGGCGCTGCAGGTCCCGGACCAGCAGGTGGACCCGCAGTTCGGCCAGAGGCGGCGCGGCACCCGGCACGACTGGCGCCCCGGACGGCGGCACCCGCGGCACCCGCGGCACCCGCGGCACGCGCGGTGGCACGGCCGACCCCGCACTCACTCGCCGCGGATGGTGAAGTGCCTGCCAAGTTCCGCGTGCGGCCGCGGGATCACGTGCACCGAGATCAGCTCGCCCACGGTGCCGGCCGTTTCCGCGCCCGCCTCGGTAGCGGCTTTCACCGCGCCGACGTCGCCGACGATGATGACCGACACGAGGCCGTCACCGACTTCCTCGCGGCCGACGATGGCCACGTTGGCCGCCTTGACCATGGCATCCGCGGCCGCCAGCGCGGCCACGTAGCCCTTGGTCTCGATCATGCCGATCGCGTTGTCCGCCACTTTTCTCTCCTCTACTGACTGTCGTGATCATGACTTAAGGGTCGTTCCAACGACACCTAAGTCATGATCACGATGTGCTGCCCGGTGGGTCTATGGAGCCGATGATCAGGGCGTCGACCGGCGGCGGCTCGCCCGGGAACCAGGCCGCGGCGACCGAACCCTGGACCACCAGCACCCGTTCCCCGACCCCGCTGCCCAGCACGTCGAAGGCCACAAAACGCTGGCCGCTGCCGTCGGCCTCCACCTCCAGGAACGCGCCCTTGGGGATCTCGGCCAGCCGGCGGGTGGCCCAGACGTTTCCCACCACCGTCGCGGTTACCATCAGCGCTCCTTCTCGATCTCGACCCCGGCCGCCCGGGCCCGGTCGCGGGCCAGCGGCGTGAGCACCGCGCGCCGCCCCAGCACCAGCCGGGCCCCGGCCCGGGCCGCGTCACGGACCGTGGCCTCGGTGACCGCGCCCTTGTCGATGCGGTGCACCGGCCGCGCGGACCCGGACGCGCCCGCGGCGCCGCCGGGCGCGAGACGGAACCGGAGCCGGCCGGTACGCAGGTCGTCGCGACGGCGCGGGTTCTCGACCAGGTGCAGCAGCCGGGTCACGAACGCGGCCAGTTCCCGGTCCGTCCGCACGCTCACGGTTTCCACCTCGGCGACCCCGTCCCGCACCGTGTACGCCGCCCCGCCCTGGGCCGGCGCGCTGCTGGCCGGAGCCAGCGCCGCCGGAGGGCTCGCCGGGGGCGGCTGTGCCGGCGGAGAGCCCACTGGAGGCGGCTGCGCCGGCGGCGGACCAGCGGCGCCCGTCTCCGCGGGCAGCAAGTCGGCCAGCGCCTCGCGGACCAGGACGCGCAGCATCTCGGGGTCCAGGCCGGCCGTCATGCTCTCGTCCCCGCCCGGCTGGTCCCCGCTCCGCTCCGCAGCGCGTACTCGGCCGCGTCGGCGGCCTGGCGGACATCGGCCTCGGACCCGGACAGGTACACCCGGCCGGTCGCGCCGATCATCCGGTAGTCCACGACCTTGATCCGGGCCGCCTTCTCGGCCTCGTTGACCGCGAGGATCGCGTACGAGGCGGGCTGCATCTCCAGCACGAACAGAGACTCCCCGGCCAGTACCATCGAGCCGATCTTGTTCCGGTTGATCAGGAACGCATGCTGCGGGTCGATCATCGTGACGATCTTCGAGGCCAGCACCTCCGGCGCCGACGCGTCCGTTTCCGAAGCGCCCAGCGCGTCCAGCACCGCAGACCCGGCCGCCCGCACCTCGTCCGTGCTCCCGTGCACCTCCAGGTACCCGAAGTGCCGCTCCACGACCAGGATCCCGGCCCGAACCCCCGCGTACTTCAGCGCCACATCGGTCAGCGGCTCGATATCCAGCCCCGGCGCAACCTCGACCACAATCGCCGCATCATTACTCCGCGGCAGGCTCCCCCGGATCCACGACCCCAGATAGCACATCGTCTGCGGCTGCAGCCGATCAAGAAAGATGAACGCCCGCACCTCACCCATCCCGGCCCCCCAGAATGGACCGCAACTCTTCCAGCACGACCCGCCTGATCTCCGCCCGCAGTGCCGCCAGATCCGGATCGGCGCCAGCGCCGCCCAGTGTGCCAGTCAGGCCGCCGCGGCCAGCGGCCGTGGCGGGGGTGTTCCGTCCCGGCGTTGTTGCCGGGGCGGAATGCCCGGGCCGCGGCCGCCCACCGTCGTCACGCAAGTTTGAGGCCACCGGATACGGCGGGACGGCGCCGCCAGGCGCCTCCCACGGCACGAGCCCGGTGAAGTCGGCGAAACCCACGGCCGGGTCTTCGTTATAGGCCAATCGGGTCCATTGCACGAGGTGTTTCGGCTGCAGGTTCTCACCGACAGACGAGCGCCCGAAGAACCCGGTCCCGATGGTCATGGACGGCGCGAGCCCGGTGCCCACGCCCGCGCTGCCCAGGCTGGATCCGGCGTTGACCACGACCCGGAGCACCTCGACCGCGGCCCCGTAGGCCATGATCGTCGCCGGGTCGGCCGCGTGGATCGCGGCCGAGTGGCCCCGGCCGCCGAGCCGGAGCACCGCCCGCGCGGCGTCGATGCCGTGCCGCACGCTGCCGACCTGGGTCAGGCCGAGGACCGGGCAGAGCTTCTCGTGGGCCAGCGGCTCCTCGGGGACGACCACGGGGAACGGGGCCAGCAGCACCCGGGTCGGGCCCGGCACCCGCAGGCCGGCCTGGGCCGCGATCGCGGTCGCGTCCTTCCCGACGAACCGGGTGTCGAAGTGCCCGCCGGGGAACACCAGGTCGCGGACCTTGTCCCGCTCGTCCGGCGCGAGCAGGTACGCGCCCGCGCGCTGCAGGTGGCGCAGCAGCGCCCCCGCGGCCGCCTCGGTCACGATCAGCACGGACTCGTTGGTGCACAGGATGGAGTTGTCGAAGCTCTTGCTGTCCACGATCCGCCGGGCGGCTTCCGGCAGGTCCGCATCGTCCGCAACGAAAACCGGAACGTTGCCCGGCCCCACCCCGATGGCCGGCGTCCCGGAGCTGTAGGCGGCCCGGACCACGCCGGTGCCGCCGGTCGCCACGATCACGCTGGTCCGCTCGTCCGCCATCAGCGCGTTGATCAGCGGCACCGACGGCTCGTCCACGACCTGGATGACGCCGTCCGGGGCGCCCGCCGCGACCGCGGCCTCGGCCAGCGTGCGGGCCGCGTCCGCGGAGCACTCCCGGGCCAGCGGGTGCGGGCTGACCACCACGGCGTTGCGGGTCATGAGGGCGAGCAGCGACTTGACGAACACCGTGGCGACGGGGTTGGTCGACGGGGTGAGCGCGAGCACCACCCCGGCCGGGCGCGGGATCTCGATCATCCGGGCGTCCGGGTCGACCCGCGGGGTCACGTAGTCGTGGCCGGCGTAGGCCTCGATCAGCCCGGTGCTGCTGGCCAGGTTCTTGATGACCTTGTGCTCGGCCACGCCGAACCCGGTCTCGCGGACCGCCCAGTCGGCGTACTCGCGGGCCCGGGCCGCACCCGCCGCGGCGGCCGCGTGGACGATCCGGTCCACCGCGGCCCGGTCGTAGCGGGCGAACGCGGACGCGGCCCACTGCGCCCGCTGCAGCATGGCCCGGGCCCGCGGCACCCCCGCCGGGTCAGTAAGCAGGTCGATGGTGATCGGTTCATCCGTCGCGGTCATGGGCGGGACCGCCTCGTCGGCGAGGCGGGGCCCGCCGCAGGCGGGTGCTCGCCGAGCCGGCGCTCGGCGCGGAGCGGCGATCGGGGGCCGGGGGCTCCGGGGGTAGTCCCCCGGGCAGGCGGAGCGGGGGGTCGCCCCCCCGGACTAGCAGAGACGTCGCTGCGGGCGGCGGCGATGGCCACCTCGACCCGGTCGAGCAGTTCGGCGCACAGGTCCGGGGTAAGCAGCAGGCCCGGCTTGAACTGCAGAACGCGCGGATCGAGGGTGGAGAAGATGGCCCACACGCCGTGCTCGTAGAGCCGCTTCATCACGAACTTGGCGCCCTGCGGGTGGTCGAACTCCAGGCCCATGACCAGGCCGTCCTGCCGGATGCCGGTGAACCAGTCCGGGTAGGCCGACTGAATCTGGCGCAGCCCGCGGCCGATCAGGTCGGCGATGTAGAAGACCATGGACCTGACCTCGGGCCGGCAGGTGATCTCCAGGGTCTTCAGCGCCGCGATGCAGCCGAGTTCGGCGCCACCGAACGTGGACATGTGCGCGAACCCGTCCTCGCTGAGCCAGCCCGCCGCCGCCTCGCTGACCAGGACCGCACTGATCGGGTACATCCCGCCGGAGATGCCCTTGCCGGTGACCAGGATGTCCGGGGCGATGCCGTGCTTGGTGATCGCCCACAATTCGCCGGTGCGCATCAGCCCGGTCTGCACCTCGTCGGCGATGTACAGGGCGCCGTACCGCTCACAGAGTGTCTTGGTGCCTTCCAGGTAGCCCGGCGCGGGCAGCGGGAAGCCGTAGGTCGCCGGGATCGTCTCCATGATCACCGCCGCGACGTCCCGGCCGCGCAGCGCGTCCTCCATCGCGGCCAGGTCGTTGAACGGGACATGGGTGAACTCGTCCGGCCGGTCGGCCAGGAACAGGGTCGCGAACCGCTCGTCGCCGGTCGCGACGGCCAGGCCGGTGTGCCCGTGGTAGGCCTTGGCCACCGAGACGATCCGGCGTTTCTGGGTGGCGTGCCGGGCGGTCTTCAGTGCGATGTCGATGGCCTCGCCACCGCCGCTGCCGAACACCACTTTGGCCAGGCCGGCCGGCGCGGTGCTGATCAGCGCCTCGGCCAGGGCCGTGCGGCCCAGCGACGGGAAGTGGTGGTTGCCGATGTCGAAGCGCTGCATGGCCGCGGTGACCGCCGCGGTGACCTCGGGGTTGCGGTGGCCCAGGTTGTAGGTGCCCCCGTTGAGGTGCACGTCGATCAGGCGCTTGCCCGAGACGTCGTAGATGAAGTACCCCTCGCGCCGGTCGATGACCAGCGGGACGCCGGAGTCGGTCCAGAACTGGGTCTTGTCCGGGTTCCAGAACTGCCGGGACCGGGCGAGCATCTCGCCCTTGGACGGGAAGGCGATCAGCTCCTCGGCCATGTCACCTCCGGGCGTGCGGCGCAGCTCTGATCTCGTTCTGTTCCGGACTACGGCCGTTCCGGTCTAGTTCGGTCTGACCAAATACGTACGCTTCTGACCTTTACCTGTCAAGAGGTCAGGGTTAAGTCCATATTTCATGAACCGTAACTCTTGTCATGATTCCTACCTGCTGATACCGTCCGCGCTGTGATCTGTACCACAAGGCATCCCTCAACCGTTTGACCTTGGTTTGACCACAGCTGTTCGCACTACAGCGCGCTATGGCGCGGCTACCTCGCAGCACCGGGCCACCTCTGGGGAGGGCACTCATGGCACAGTCGGAGCTTCCGCGGGTCGGCGGTCTCGAGGGAATGGAAGAATCCCTCGACGTCTCCCAGCGGTCCGAGGTCCCGAAGCTGCGCAAAGGCGCGGTCGGGCTGGGCGGGGTCCTGTTTCTCACCGTGACCGGGTCCGCGCCGATCTCGGCGATGCTGTTCAACACCCCGATCATGGTCGGGTACGGCGTGGGCGTCGGCGCGCCCGCCGCCTTCATCTTTGCCGCCATCGTGCTGGTCGTGTTCTCCGTCGGCTACGTGGCCATGACCCGGAAGAAGACCAGCGCGGGCGGCTTCTACTCCTACATCAGCCACGGGCTCGGCCGCGAGCTGGGCATCGGCACCGGCTACGGGGCGGTCGTGGCGTACTCGGTGTTCGAGGCGTCACTGGCCGGCGGGTTCGCGTACTTCGCGAACCTCAAGGTGAACGCGTTCGGGGTCAATATCGGGTGGCCGTGGCTGGCCCTGGGCATGGTCGTGCTGATCTCGCTGCTGACGTTCTTCGACGTCCGGCTGTCTTCCAGGCTGCTGGCCATCGCGCTGATCAGTGAGATCGCGATCCTGGTCATCTTCGACATCTTCATGTTCAGCAAGGGCCACGCCCCCTGGGCCGCGCTCAACCCGGCCAACGCGTTCAAGAGCTTCCCGGCCTCCGGGAAGCTGGTCGCCGGCTCGGTCGGCGTCGGCCTGTTCTTCGCGTTCTGGTCCTGGGTCGGGTTCGAGATGGCGCCGAACTACGCCGAGGAGTCCCGGAACCCGAAGCGGATCGTGCCCCGGGCGCTCTACATCTCGGTGATCGGCCTGGGCATCTTCTACGCGCTGACGTCCTGGGCGCCGCTGTTCGGGTACCCGACCACCCACGCGGCCATCTCGACGGCGCAGGGCAACGCGGCGAACTTCTACCTCGCCCCGGCCCGGCAGTACGCCGGCCACTGGGTGGCCTCGATCATGAGCTACCTGATCATCACCGGCTCGTTCGCCTGCGGGATGGCGTTCCACAACACCGCCGCGCGGTACATGTACTCCCTCGGCCGGGAGGGGCTGCTGCCCGCGCCGCTGGGCCGCACCCACCCCAGGTTCAAGAGCCCGCACATCGCGTCGATCGTCCAGTCGGTCATCGCCGCGGTCATCATCATCCTGTTCGCCGTGTTCACCGGAACCAACGACCCGAATTCCCAGGCCTACCTGCAGCTGTACGGGCTGATGGCGGTGATGGGCGTGATCATCATCCTGTCCGTGCAGGCCCTGGTCTCGCTGGCCATCCTGGTCTACTACGAGCGGCACCACCGGGACGAGGCGCACTGGTGGAAGACCCGGCTGGCCCCCCTCCTGGCGCTGGTGTCGCAGGTCTTCGTGGTCTACCTGCTGTTCGACAACATCAGCTTCCTGGGCAGCGGCTACAGCTACGCGAAGTGGTTCGGCCCGATCGACCTGGCGATCGTGCTGATCGGCGTGGGCGCAGCCTTCTACTTCAAGAAGTACAAGCCCGCTAAGTACGAGCAGGCCGGCCGCCTCATCAACGAAGGGCTGTAAGCCCCCCAACTCCCGGGACGGCCCCCGGCCGTCCCGGGAGTTGGGGCTGATGGGCAGGGCCTTGCGCTAGTACACTCTCCGATGTAATCCTATTGGAAGTAGCTAGCGAAGGCGGGCCCAGATGACCAGGGACTCCATCCGCGGGTCATCCGACCGCAGCATCCTGATCCTGACCAGCCTGGCCGAGGGGCCGAAACACGGCTACGCGCTGATCAAGGACATCGAGGACTTCGCCGGGACCACGCTCGGCGCGGGCACCCTCTACGGGGCCCTGGCCAAGCTCGAGCGGGCCGGCCTGGTCGAGGCGCTGCCGGCCAGCGACCGCCGGCGCCCGTACCAGATCACGGCGGCAGGCCGCGAAGAACTGCGCGCCCGGCTGCTGCAGGCGACCCGGATCGCCGAGGTGGGGCTGCGGCGGATCTCGGCGGTCCCGTCATGAGCCGCTGGCCCGTGCGCAGGCTGGTCGGGCTGTATCCGCGGGCCTGGCGGGAGCGGTACGGCCGCGAGGTCGGCGACCTCACCGATGAGCTGATCAGCGAGGGACAGACCACCCGGCTGCGGGCCGGGCTCGAACTGGCCGAAGGCGCGGCCCTCGAGCACGTCCGGGCCCTGACCAGATCCCGCGCCGCCGGACTCGGCTGCGTGGCGGCGGTCACGGCCGCGGCCGGGATCGGGCTGGCCGTGGTCCGGGCCGGCGGCACAACGGGGCGGCCGTACTTCGAGACTTCTTCGGCCGGGATGCTGCTGCTGCTGGCCGTAATGGCCTGGGGCCTGCTGGAGTTCGTCAAGTTCCTGACGGTGCAGGAAGCACGGGAATGGCGGGCCGGAGCCACCAGGAGCAGGGCGCCCGGGTTCTGGCTGGCCTCCGCCGCGTGCGTGATCGCGTGGGAGACCT
>DASQRM010000113.1:0-32047 GCA_035642895.1 Streptosporangiaceae bacterium
CGGAGTTGACGATCTGTCGGCGGTGCCCGACAAGACGACCACGACCGTGGCCATGGACTTCGGCCGGGTGACGCTGGATGCCGGGCTGATCCTGTACCTGTTCGGGACACCCGGCCAGCACCGGTTCTGGTTCATGTGGGATGACCTGATCCAGGGTGCGATCGGTGCAGTGGTCCTGGTGGACACCCGTCGGCTGGCCGACTCCTTCCCCGCTGTCGACTACTTCGAGACGGCTGGCTTGCCGTTCATCGTGGCGATCAACGGGTTCCACGGCGAATTCCCGCACGGCGTGCAGGACGTCGCCGAGGCCCTGTCGGTCAGTCCGAACGTCCCGGTGGTGCAGTGTGATGCCCGGGGCCGGAAATCCACCAAGGCGGCACTCATCGCACTGGTGGAGCACGCCATGGCCATGCAGCTCAGCCCGAGGTAGCTGTCCAGCCTCAGGCAGCCCAGGGCGTGGCCCGTTCCGGCGCAGCCTCCTACCCCGGGACGGCCTCCGCAAGGAGGCCTCCCCGGGGGCAGGCCTCCCTGGGCGGGCGTCGCCGGGCCGGAGCACTCGGACGCTGGCGTCCCGCCTGCCTGCGGCTGCGATAAGGTTTCTGGCGGTGCCGGGGCGGTAGCTCAGCCGGTCAGAGCAGCGGACTCATAATCCGTCGGTCGTGGGTTCGAGCCCCACCCGCCCCACTGACACAGCCCCACTGACACATCGGTACCCCCACCATCGGTCCCTATCTGCAGCGTTGTTGTCCGCGGGGGATACCGACCGGGCTTGCCAGGCGCATAAGCGGGGCGGCCGCTATGGCGGCCACTGATGTATAATGTGGTGTATGAAGCGGACCAATATCTATCTGGACGAAGGCCAGTCTGCCGCTCTGGAGCGCGTCGCACGCACGCAGGGCATCTCGCGCGCTGAACTGATCCGGCAACTCATTGATCGGAGTATCGGCGCGTCGGGGGCGGCGGACCTGGAGGCGGACCTGGACGCCATCCGGGACTCCTTTGGCATAGCTCGCGACGAGGACATCTCTTTCGGCCGCGGGTCCGACGAGCGCTCGCGGCACCTGGACCGCATGGCTGAGCTGTGATTCTGGTCGACAGCGACGTCCTCATCGCGAACCTGCGCGGCATTCCTGCAGCGCAGGACTGGCTGCTGGCAGCGCGCCGGGATACCGGCCCGTTGGCGGTGAGCGCAGTCAGCCTGACCGAAGTCGCCGGCGGCATGAGATCTGCGGAGCGGAGGCAGGTCAGCCGCCTGCTGTCCAGCATGCGCGCGTTCCCGGTGACCGAGCGGGTCGCATGGCGCGCCGCGGAGTTCATACGCGAGCACCGGCGCTCCCATCAGGGAATCGGGCTCGGAGATTACCTGATCGCGGCCACAGCGGACGTGGAGGGGCTGGATCTCGCGACCCTCAACGTGCGCCATTTCCCGATGGTCAAAGATCTCCAGGCCCCATTCCGGGTCTGACTCTCGGCCTGACCCAGGCGATGCGGGTTGTCGCAGGAGCGGCTACGCCAAGCCATCCGGCGGGCCACGAGATGCCCGCTCCACCGAGAGAACCGACGGGCGCCTGCCCGGCTGCTGCGAGCCGCTCTGGATAACGTCCATGGTAGTGCCAATTCGATTGCGTCCACCTATTCCGAGCGGGCCGCGCGCGCTCACTGCGAAATGTCGGCGGGGCGCCGACTGAGAAGACGGGCCCGGCGGCATCGACTTTCACACCCGGTCCCGGACCATGCACCTCGCCGCGGACGACCGGCCGGTGCCACGGTTCGGGGCATGAGCGGCGCGGCCCCAGCCAGGCGCACGTATTCCTCTGGCCCGGATGGGCCCCGCCGTCATGCTGCGCCGGGAGCCGAATGGATAAGATGACCAGGTGACCAGCAGACTCGCCGCCGAACAGCACCTGCGCGACCTCGCGCGGCTGCGCCGTGTCCGGGACCGGATCGACCGGGAGTACGCGCAGCCGCTGGACGTCGAGGCGCTCGCCCGCGGCGCGCACATGTCGGCCGGGCACCTCAGCCGCGAGTTCCGGCTCGCCTACGGTGAGTCCCCGTACAGCTACCTGATGACGCGGCGGATCGAGCGGGCGATGGCGCTGCTGCGCCGGGGCGACCGCAGCGTCACCGAGGCCTGTTTCGAGGTCGGCTGCTCGTCCCTGGGCACCTTCAGCACCCGCTTCACCGAGCTGGTCGGTGTTCCGCCCAGCATCTACCGGCGCGACGCGGCGCGCGCGACTGCGGGGATGCCGTCGTGCGTCGCGAAACAGGTGACCAGACCGGTCAGGAATCGAGAAGCGCCGGTCACGGAGCCGCAACTAGCCTGATCGTCATGGACATCGGCATTCAGGCGACCCCCCGCAGGCCTGACGATCCGCACGCCGACCTGGACTTCTACCGCGACACCCGCGGCTTTGAGGTCCGTCACGACGCCGGATCCCGCGGCATGCGCTGGGTCACGGTCGGCCCCGCTGGCCCGCACGGCGCGCCGGTTTCCGGGCTTCCCCCGCATCGTTGAGACGACAATCCCACCGGGTCGATCTGACCCACGACTTCAGGAGTGACCATGGCCGACTCTTCCACCCAGGGAATCAAGACCGTGCTGCATCCCGTGTCCGACCTCGCGGCGGCCAAGGCGGTGTACACCGCCCTGCTCGGCGTGCCGCCCCAGCACGACGCGTCCTACTACGTCGGCTACGAGGCCGCGGGCCAGCACATCGGGCTGGTACCGGGCGGTGCATCGCAGGGCATGACCTCGCCGGTGGCCTACTGGCATGTGCCGGACATCGAGGCGAAGCTGGCCGAGGTGACCGCCGCGGGCGCCACCCTGAAGGAGGCCGCGCGCGACGTCGGTGGCGGCCGCCTGGTGGCCACCGTCACCGACCCCGACGGCAATGTCCTTGGGCTGCTTCAGGACCGATGACCGCCGACCCCGCGCCGCATCCAGGCCAGAGGGAGACACGATGAGCACGGCCACGAGGACGGGCACGCAGTCGCCTGCGCCGCACGTGGGTGACAGCCACGATGTGATCCGCGTGCACGGCGCGCGCGTGAACAACCTCAAGGACGTCAGCGTCGAGATCCCGAAGCGCCGGCTGACGGTGTTCACCGGCGTCTCCGGCTCCGGCAAAAGCTCGCTGGTGTTCGGCACGATCGCCGCGGAGTCGCAGCGGCTGATCAACGAGACCTACAGCGCCTTCGTGCAGGGCTTCATGCCGACGCTGGCGCGGCCCGAGGTCGACGTGCTCGACGGGCTGACCACGGCGATCCTCGTCGACCAGGAGCGGATGGGCGCCGACCCCCGCTCCACGGTCGGCACCGCCACCGATGCCAACGCGATGCTGCGCATCCTGTTCAGCCGGCTCGGTAAGCCGTACGTCGGCTCGCCCCAGGCGTTCTCCTTCAACGTCGCCTCGATCAGCGGGGCGGGTGCGGTCAAGTTCGAGCGCAGCGGGAAAACCGTGAAGGAGCGGCGCAGCTTCAGCATCATCGGCGGCATGTGCCCGCGCTGCGAAGGCCGGGGCACGGTCACCGACATCGACCTGTCCCAGCTGTATGACGACAGCAAATCGCTCAGCGGGGGCGCGATCACCGTCCCCGGCTACACCGGGGGCGGCTGGAACTCCCGGCTCTACAGCGAGTCCGGCTTCTATGACCCGGACAAGCCGATCCGCAAGTTCACCAAGAAAGAACTGGACGACTTCCTCCGCCACGAGCCGGTCAGGATGAAGATCGCGGGCATCAACATGACCTACGAGGGGCTGATCCCGCGGATCCAGAGGTCGATGCTGTCCAAGGACCCTGAGGCGATGCAGCCGCATATCCGGGCCTTCGTGGACCGCGCGGTCACCTTCACCACCTGCCCGGAATGCGACGGTACCCGGCTCAGCCAGGAGGCGCGGTCCTCGAAGATCAAGGGGATCAGCATCGCCGACGCGTGCGCGATGCAGATCAGCGACCTGGCTGGATGGGTTGACGGTCTCGACGAACCGTCGGCGGCGCCGCTGCTGGCCGCGCTGAAGCGCAACCTGGACTCGTTCACCGAGATCGGCCTGGGCTACCTCTCGCTGAACCGGCCGACGGTCACGCTGTCGGGCGGCGAGGCCCAGCGCACCAAGATGATCCGCCAGCTCGGCTCGTCGCTCACCGACGTCACCTACGTCTTCGACGAGCCGACGGTCGGGCTGCACCCCCACGACATCCAGCGGATGAACGACCTGCTGCTGCAGCTACGGGACAAGGGCAACACGGTGCTCGTGGTGGAGCACAAGCCGGAGATGATCACTATCGCCGACCACGTGGTCGACCTCGGCCCCGGGGCCGGCCCGGCGGGCGGCACCGTCTGCTTCGAAGGCGCCGTCGAGGGACTGCGGAAGAGTGATACCACCACCGGGCGGCACCTGGACGACCGCGCCGCCCTGAAGCCCTCGGTACGGAAGCCGTCCGGGCAGCTGGAGGTGCGCGGGGCCAGCCTGCACAACCTGCAGGACGTGGACGTCGACATCCCGCTCGGGGCGCTGATCGTGGTCACCGGGGTAGCGGGCTCGGGCAAGAGCTCGCTGATCCGCGGCTCGGTGTCCGGGTGCGATGGGGTGGTGACGGTTGACCAGACGCTCATCCGTGGCTCGCGGCGCAGCAACCCAGCGACCTACACCGGACTGCTCGACCCCATCCGCAAAGCGTTCGCCAAGGCCAACTCTGTAAAGCCGGCCCTGTTCAGTTCGAACTCCGAGGGGGCCTGCCCCAACTGCAACGGCGCCGGGGTCATCTACACCGACCTGGCCATGATGGCCGGCGTCGCGACCACCTGCGAGGTGTGCGGGGGCAAGCGGTTCGACGCCTCGGTGCTGGACTATCACCTCGGCGGCCGTGACATCAGCGAGGTGCTCGCGATGCCGGTAAGTGAGGCCCTGGAGTTCTTCGGCGAGGGTGAGGCGCGCATCCCGGCCGCGCTCGCGATCCTGGAGCGGCTCGACGACGTCGGGCTCGGCTACCTCAGCCTGGGCCAGCCGCTGACGACACTGTCCGGCGGTGAGCGGCAGCGGCTCAAGCTGGCCACCCGCATGGCCGAGAAGGGTGGCCTCTACGTCCTCGATGAGCCGACCGCCGGCCTGCACCTGGCCGACGTCGAGCAGCTGCTCGGCCTGCTCGACCGGCTCGTCGACTCCGGCAAGTCGGTCGTCGTCATCGAGCACCACCAGGCGGTCATGGCCCATGCCGACTGGATCATCGACCTCGGTCCCGGCGCTGGCCACGACGGCGGCCGGATCGTCTTCGAGGGCACGCCGGCCGACCTTGTCGCGGCCCGCAGCACCCTCACCGGCGAGCACCTCGCGGCCTACGTCGGCACCTGACCGAGGCCCACGCGGACACCGTGCCTGCTAAGCCCCTGGTGCCGGCCCGAGCCCTGGCCGTCCTCAGGCGGTGGCCAGGGTGGTGACCCGGCCCGCGCTGCCCTTGAACTTCAGCGCACCGTCGGCCGCGTCCACATACAGGACGCCGCCGAAGGCGGGCGTGGTCGGCTCGGGCTGGGGCGTGAGGGCCAGCAGCCCGTCCAGGTTCAGCTGGCCCCGGTTGTCCGGCGACGGCACTACGTTCTCCACGCCGGTCAGATCGTTGTTCTCGAGATCCAGGCTGGCGGCGCCGTTCGCCTCGGGAGCGACGGAGATGATCGGGCTGCTTGTCCCGGTCGTGATCGCGAGCCCGGTCCGCACGGTCGCGCGGGCGTCCAGGTAGTTCAGCTTGACGAATGTGCCCGCACCGCCGCGGGCCAGGAGTTCGAGATTCCCTCCGGCCAGGGACGTGATGAAGGCCAGGTTGTCGATCGACTGGCCGTTGCCGGCCAGCTGGTTCACGAGGTGCGCGCTGGCGATGCCGCCATTCGGCTGAAAGTGGGTAGTCACGGAAAGTAGCCTAGCAGCGACGTTCAGTACCGTCGGTTACTCAGCCGGCGGCTGATGCCAGAGATCACGCAGCAGCCAGGCGGCCCCTTTCGGCTGCCGGTCGCGGGTGAAGACACCCTTGTGGTTGCCGCCCGGCCGGTGCACCGCCTGGGCGGTGGCGAAGTCAGCGAAGTTCCACA
The DNA here is from genome assembly GCA_035642895.1 of Streptosporangiaceae bacterium. Lineage (GTDB taxonomy): Bacteria > Actinomycetota > Actinomycetes > Streptosporangiales > Streptosporangiaceae > RYN-230. Next base: position 6,080 of record DASQRM010000113.1, read on the forward strand.
CCTGCTCGCCGATCACCTCGGGGATCCGCCGGAACACCCGCGCGGACATAGCGATCAGCGCCGTCTGGTAATCCTCAGACCACATGACCGGCGGCAGCGCGTGCAGCCCAGCCAGGGCGTCAGCCCCGAACTCGGTCACCACGATGGGCTTCCCGTGCCGGGCCCAGGCCCGGAGCTCGGCCTCCAGGTGCTCTTCGGCTGACTCCAGGTCACCGCTGTCGGCGTACCAGCCGTAGTAGCGGTTCACGCAGACCAGGTCGAACAGGTCGGTCACCACGTCGGCCTCCGGCGGCGCGGTCGCCACGTTGGCGAAGCAGACCGGGCGGCTCGCGTCGAGTTCCCGTGCGGCGGCGGCCAGCGGCGCAAAGTACTCGCGGGCCGCCGGCTCGGCGGTATCCGGCTCGTTCGCGATCGACCAGGCGATCACGCTGGGGTGGTTACGGTCCCGGGCGATGAGCTCCCGGATGGCGGCCAGGTGGGCGGCGGCCGCCTCCTCGCCGATCGGGCCGGGGGCGAAGGTGCGCGCCCCGGGATCCCCCATGTTCCCCAGGCTCATATGCAGGCCGACGGCCGGAGTCTCGTCGATCACGAGCAGGCCCTGCCGGTCGGCGTAATCCAGCACCTCCTCTGCGTACGGGTAGTGGGAGGTCCGGAAGGAGTTGGCGCCGATCCAGCGCAGCAGCGCGAAGTCGCGGACCATCCGCGCGTCGTCGTGGCCCTTACCGTGCAGCACGCCGTCCTCGTGCATGCCGAAGCCGCGGAGCCGGACCGGCTGCCCGTTGAGCAGCAACCGCGCCCCGTCTACCTGGACGGACCTGATGCCCACGGGCAGGGAGTACTCGTCGTCGCCGTGCCGGGCGTCCAGGCGGTACAGGTACGGGCCGGCGGGGCTCCACGGCCGGGCGGCGGGCACGGCCAGGACACCATCCGGGCCGGTGCCTTCGGCCACCACGGCCCCGTCCGCGTCCCGCAGCCGTACCGACGCCGGTCCCGCGCCCGTGACGTCGAGGTGGTAGGTCACCTGGCCGGCCGAGGTCGCCGGGTCGAACGCGGTGCCGACCCTCAGATCGGCGATATAGCTCCGCGGGGTGGAGTAGAGCCACACGGAACGGTGCAGCCCCGCATAGTTGAAGAAGTCGTGGAAGTAGCGCAGTTTCTTGCGGCCCGACGTGCTCTCGGACGTCACGCCGGGCGGGATCGTGGCCATGCTCAGCTCACTGCCGACCCGCACCGTCACCCGGATCGGTCCACCGCACCGGACCAGGTCGGTCACGTCGGCCTCGAACGGCGTGTAGCCGCCAGCGTGCTCCGCGACCTGCGTCTCACCAGCCCAGACCGTGCCGTGGTGGGTAGCCGCGTCGCAGCGCAGCACGATGCGCCGGCCCGCCCACGTCGCGGGCACCCGGACGTCGCGCTGGTACCACACGTCCCCTACGTGATCACGTTCCGCCGCCTCGGTGACCAGGTCGTTGTAGCTGGCCGGGACGGCCATCTCCCGTGCGCCGGGGAGCGGTCCGCGCCACCAGCGTCCCTTCGTGCCCTCGCCCCCGGCGTCGAACCGGAATCGCCAGAGCCCGTCGAGGCGGCGGCAGTCGCGGCTGCGGCTATCCCGGGGTGCCAGCATCGTTATCGAGCTCCTTCTGTAGCCAGGACCCCGTCGATCATCGTCATCCGGCCCTCGGTCCGCAACACCGGGGCCCGGGCGGTCCAGCCCTCCCGGCCGCCGCCCGCCATGTCCACCGGCAGGTTAGGCCAGGGTGAGGAACATCTTCTCCATCTGCTCCTCGGTCAGCGGCGACTCGCCGTCCCCGGCGGACAGGCACTGGCGCATCCCGCTCGCCACGATCTTGAACCCGGCCCGGTCGAGAGCCCGGGAGACCGCGGCCAGCTGGGTGACCACCTCGGTGCAGTCCCGGCCGGACTCAACCATGGAGATGACCCCGGCCAGCTGGCCCTGGGCCCGCCGGAGCCGGTTGAGCACCTGGCCCACGGCCTCGTCATCGATCTGCATCAGCTGCCTCCCTGGCGGTTCAGCCCAGGATACCCGCGAGGGTATACAGGGCCATCCCGCTGGCCGCCAGGCGGCCTGCGTCCGGACGCTCATGCGGCCCGCCCGGCCGGGCCCGTGACGACCGGCAGGCCTGCGGGCCCAGCCTGGGTGAAGTCGTCGTCCACGCTCACCACCGGGCGCCCGGCGGCCTGGAGCATGGACGCCGCGATGGCGGCGCGGTACCCCGAACGGCAGTGCACCCAGATCTCGCCCGGGGGGACCTCGCTGAGGCGGGCAGGCAGGTCCGGCAGCGGAATATGCAGCGCCCCGTCGAGGTGGCCGTCAGCCCATTCCAGCCTGCGCCGCACGTCCAGGACGGTCACCGGGCGATGGTGGCGCACGGCGGCCAGTTCGGCGAAGCTTGCGACGGGGAACGACGCGAGTGGCCGGCCACCCGCCCAGTCTTGCGGGCGGCCGGTCGCCGCGCCGGCCAGCCGGTCGATGCCGATCCGGGCCAGGTCCCGCTGGGCGGCGGCGACCTGCCCGGGAGAGTCGCCCAGCAGGGTCAGGGGCGTCGCCCACGGGATCAGCCAGCCGAGGTAGCTGGTGAAGTCGCTGCCGTGCTCGAAGCTGAGGGATCCGGCGACGTGCCCGGCGGCGAACGCGCGGCGGCTGCGCAGGTCGACGACCCACTCGCCCGCCGCGATGCGCGCGGCCAGTTGCGCCGCGTCGGCCATGGCGGGTGGTGACAGGTCGATGAGGTCCGGCCCGGCCGCGTTGGCCGGGCCCATGTGCGCGTAGTACGCCGGATAGGCGTCCAGTCCGGCCAGCAGTTCCGACACGTACCGCTCCTCGGCCAGTCGCAGCACCGGGTTGACGAGCTTCTCCTGGCCGATGGTGGAGGCGGCGCCCGTGTCCTGCGCGCCCGTGTCCTGCGCAGCAGTGGCCTGGGTGGCAGTGGCCTGCGTGGCAGCGCAGAAGCTGCCGAACCCGTGTGTGGGACAGACCGGCGTGTCGTCGGGCAGTTCCGCGGCCAGTCGCCGGGCCGATGCGTGCTGCGCGGCGGCCAGCGTGGCCCGGTGAGCCGGGCCGAGGAGGTCAGGCCGCCCGGTAGAGCCATACAGCAGCGACCCGCCGGTGAACACCGCGGCCACCCGGCCGGTGCTGGCGTCCTGGAGGACATACGACAGGTGGGTGAAGGTGTGGCCCGGCGTGGCGAGAGCCCGGACGGTCATCTTGTCCCCGACGCCGATGGCATCGCCGTCGCCGACCGGCACCCGGTCGAACGCGACGTCGTCGGCCTCGTTCACGTGGTACGCCGCGCCCGTCACCCGGGCCAGCGCCAGGCCGCCGGTCACGTAGTCGTTGTGGATGTGCGTCTCGAACACGTGGGTGATCCGGACCCCGCGCCGGGCGGCGGCCGCGAGGACCCGGTCGATGTCCCGCTGCGGGTCCACCACCAGGGCGGCCCGCCCATCAGTGGCCAGATAGCTCCGGTCACCCAGGGCCGGCGTGTCCAGGCTCATCAGCTTGATCATGTTTATACCCCCACGGGTACCTCGTTTCAGACACCCTAACCGGGGATCAGCCCGGCGGGCAAATACCCGTGGGGGCATGTGGCCGGGGCGCCGCAGTCCCGGCCAGTCAGGTGAAGATGATCTCGCCCCCGGCCGCGAGGGCGTAGAACTCGCCGACGGTGATGATGTCCTTGACCTGATCAGCCAGGTCGTCCTGGGTCAAGCCGAACAGGTCACAGGACGCCTGGCAGCCGTAGAGGCCTGCGCCGGTGTCCGCGATCATCTCGATAAACTCGGGGATCGGCGGGATGTCAAGCTTGTCCATCTTCCGGCCGAGGAACCTGGTGATCAGCGCGGGCATCCCGGGCAGGGCGCCAACCAGGGTCGGCAGGTGCAGGCCGGGGTTGCCGACCGAGGCCACCTTGATGTGCCCGAGGCGCTTGCGGGTGATCGCGTCGAGGCCGAAGAAGGTGAAGAAGAGGTTGACCTCGATCCCTTCGGCCCGGGCGCCGTTGGCCATGATGAGGGCCGGGTAAATGCCCTCCAGCGACCCCTTCGAGACAATGATCGAGACCTTCTCGAGGCTGGTGCTCATCGCGTTTCTCCTCCCAGCCTGGTCGTGCGCGGAACGCGGCGGCCTAGATGCAGCCGCGTGGCTTGGGTACGCCGGCGATCATGGCGGCGGTCTTGGCCGGCCCGTGCGGGAAGAGCTGGTACAGGTCCTTGATGCTGACCCCCGAGGTCTTGCCCAGCACCCTGACCGTGGGGCCGGTTCCCTTGGCCTGGTACTCGGCCCGCATGAACCTGATGACCAGCCAGTGCAGTGGCGTCAGCTCATCGACGCCCGCGCTCCTGGCGATCTCGGGTGCCATCTCCTCGGTCCACTGGGCCGGGTCGGCCAGGAATCCCTCGTCGTTCACGGCGACGCTGTGGCCCGCATACGTAGCGGTTGGCACGATCCGCACCTCCTCAAAGTGATCATCGGTGACCGCCGTGGTCAGCCGGGGCGGTGTCGCGGTCCGGCATCCGGCGCTTACCGCGGGACGGCATCGTGGAGCTGATGCCGGGGATGTCGTAGCCGGGCAGCAGGCTGTGCCAGTAGAACTGCTGGAAGGCCAGCTTGCCCAGGTGGTTCAGCCGGGACTCGCGGAGCAGGGGCAGGCCGACCGGGCCCGGGTAGTGCCCGGTGAGCGGCTCGGTGCCGTAGTTGAAGTCGATGAGCAGGGCCTTGCCGGCCCCGGTCTCGATGAAGCAGTTGGTGTGCCCGTCGAAGGAGGCGCTCAGCGGCTCCCCGGCCAGGAAGCGGCGCACGTTGGCGGCCAGGACGTCGCCCTCGAAGTGGGCGACCGAGCCCGCCTTGGAGGTCGGCGCGTCGGTGGCGTCACCCAGGGCGAACACGTTGGGCTTGGCCCTGGCCTGGAGGGTGGCGGGATCGACGGGGATGAAGCCCAGCTCATCGCCGAGGCCCGGGGAGCGGCCGACGTAGGCGGCCCCGCCGTGCAGCGGGATGACCACGGCCAGGTCGAACGGCACCGTGCGGTCGTCATAGGAGATCAGGCGGCCGCCAGTCCTGCCCCGGCCCGATTCCGGCGTGCCGGACTCCACCGTGCCGGTGTTGAACTCGGTGACCAGGTCGATGCCCTTGGCGGCCAGCAGGCCGCTCAGTTCCTTGTTGCAGACGGGCTTGGTGAACGCGCCATCGAGTGGCGTGACGTAGCTGATCTCGACGCCATCGCGGATGCCGCGGGACCGGAAGTAGTCGTCCGCCAGGAAGCAGAACTCCAGCGGCGCAACGGGGCACTTGATCGGCATGTCGATGACGTTGACCACGAGCCGGCCGCCGGTGAACCGCTCGAGCGCCCGGTGCAGTGCGGTCGCGCCGTCGGGTGTGTAGAACGTGAACACGTCGGTCAGCCAGCCGGGCCCGTTCAGCCCCTCGGTCTCCTCTGGCAGGAGGCGGGCTCCGGTGGCGACCACGAGGACGTCGTACTCCAGCGACTGCCCGTCGTCGAGGTGCACGCAGTCGCTGGCCAGGCCGACCAGGTCCACCCCGGCCCTGCGGAAGGAGATGCCGTCCCGGAGTTGCCGCTGGCGCTGCCGGGTGAGGTGGGCGACGTCCGCCCGGCCGAACGGAACGAACAGGAGGCCCGGCTGGTACACGTGCTGAGCGTCCTGGTCGATGACCACGATCTCGGCGGCGTCGCGGGAGTAGGCCCGGCGCAGCCGGTTGGCGGCCAGGGTCCCGCCTGTGCCACCACCGAGAATCACGATGCGCTTCACAAGATCATCATCTGACGGGCGGGGAACCTCCGTCAGAGCCGTTGGTCCCGCGCCGGGGTGACGATCAGCAGCAAACTCGCGGGAGCGGCCTGCATATGCTCGACCCGAGTCCGGGAAACAACATCGTCACTCGGGGGCAGGCAGATGACACACATGCTCGCTGCGGGGGCGCCGCGCGTGGCGCACCTGAGTGGTACGGCGCTGCCGCTGCCCGGGCGGGCGCGCGTGTACGCCTGCGGCATCACCCCCTACGACGTGACCCACCTGGGGCACGCGGCCACATTCGTCTGGGTCGACACGCTGGCCCGGGTGCTGGGCGCGGACGGCACCGAGGTGATCGTGTGCCGCAACGTCACCGACGTGGACGACGTGCTCCTGGCCGCGGCGGGCCGGGCGGGCGCGCCCTACGGGCGGTTCGCCGCCATCCAGCAGTTCTACTTCGACCAGGACATGGCCGCGCTCGGGGTGCGGCCGCCGGCCCTGCAGCCCCGCGCTCACGTGTACATCGGCCAGGTCATCGCGCTGGCCGCCGGGCTGCTCGCGCGGGGAGCCGCCTACCAGCGGGACGGCCAGATCTACTTCCGGGGCGCCCCCGCGGTCCGCCGAGCGATCCAGGACGGCCCGCTGGACCGCGGCGAGGCGCTGCGCCTGGCCGCGGAATTCGGTGACCACCCGGAGGACCCGCGCAAGGAGGACCCGTTCGACGTCGCCCTGTGGCAGGCATCGGCCGGGGATCAGCCCGCCTGGGAGAGTCCCTGGGGAGCGGGCCGCCCGGGCTGGCACGCGGAGTGCGCGGCGATGGCGCTGCACGCATTCGGCCCCGCGATCGACATCCACGCGGGCGGCGGGGACCTGCGGTTCCCGCACCACGCGTACCAGGCCGCCCTGGCCGAGACGTTCACCGGAGTGACCCCGTTCGCCCGCACCCGGATGAACGTCGGCGTGGTCGGGGTGGCCGGGGCCAAGATGGCCAAATCGGCGGGGAACCTGGTCCTCGCGGGGGACCTCCTCAGGGACTACCCGGCGGCCGCGATACGGCTGCTGATCCTGGACCGCCCGTGGGATGCGGACTGGGACTACGACCGGGCCGGCCTGGACGCCGCGGCGGCCCGGCTGGAACGGCTGCAGGAGGCGGCCGGGCGGCCGGACCGCGGCATGGCGGGTGCCCCAGCCGGGGCGGGAAGCGGCAGCCCCGCGCTGGATGGGGTGCAAGATGCCCTGCATCACGACCTCGACGTGCCCGCGGCCCTGCACATCGCGGAGGACAGCGGCGGACAGGCGGCCCGGGTCCTCGGCAGCCTGCTCGGGCTCTGGTAGCGGCCTGGCTCCGGTGCGGCATGATGGCTGGCATGCCGGGGGAGTACCGCCTCTACCAGGAACTGGCCGACTGGTGGCCGCTGATCTCACCACCGGGGGAGTACGCGGCGGAGGCCGCCTACCTGGCCCGGCTGTTCGCCGCCGCGCCCATCAAGGTCCACGACGTGCTCGATCTGGGCAGTGGCGGCGGCCATGTCGCGGTGCACCTGAAGGACCGGCTGGACCTGACGCTGGTCGATCTGTCGGCCGGGATGCTGGCCGTCTCGCAGCGGCTCAACCCCGAGTGCGCGCACCAGCAGGGAGACATGCGCACGATCCGGCTGGGCCGGATGTTCGACGCCGTCCTGGTCCACGACGCCGTCGACTACGTGACTGACCCCGGTGAACTGGGGCAGCTCATCGACACGGCGTTCGCGCACTGCCGGCCGGGCGGGATGGCCGTATTCGTGCCCGACTACACCGCCGAGACGTTCGAGGGCGGCACGGGCGGCGGCGGCGGCACCGACGCGGACGGGCGCCAGGGCAGCTTCCGCGAGTGGACCTGGGACCCGGACCCCGCCGACGACTGGATCCGGGTCGAGTACGAGTTCACCCTGCGCGCGGCGGACGGCACCGTCCAGATCGTCCGCGAGGCCCACCGGCTGGGAGCGTTCCGCCGGGATACGTGGTTGCGCCTGCTGGCCGAGGCCGGATTCGAGCCGGAGGCGCGGTTCGCTGGGGAGAGCCAGGCCGGCGGCGGCGCCGATGCCGGGATGCCCGCGCACCTGTTCGTCGGCTGGCGTCCGCGCTGAGAAGCGAGGCGGCCGGAGGCAGACAACAGCATCAGGCGACGCGGCGGGATGTCACGTCTCGGATAACAGCAACAGGCGACCCGGCGGGACCACGGCTCTGATAACAGCAACGGGCGCCGCGGCGCCGCGTGCTACGCCGCCGCCAGCGGTTTGCCCGCGACGCCCTCGTAGGTGTGGCCCATGGCGCGTGGCCGGTGGAAGTAGTAGTTTTCCAGCTGGTCCAGCCCGAATCCCGCGCCGGTCATCAGGTCGGCGATGGGCCGGTCGAGATGGCAGCCGCCGACCACCCGCCGGTGCAGCGGGGTGAGCCGGCGCTGGACCCGGGCGACCCGCGGGTCGGGCGAGCGCCCGTGCTCCACGAAGCGCAGCGCGCCGCCGGGCCGCAGCACCCGGTAGGCCTCGGCCAGGGCCCGGCCCGGGTCCGGGATGCTGCACAGCGTCCAGGTGCTGAGCACGAAGTCGGCGCTTTCGTCGTCGGCGGCCAGCGCCTGGGCGTCGGTGCCGATGAACTCAACCGGCACCGTGCGGGCGGCGATACGGGTGGCGGCGAGATCGCGGCCGACCATGGCCGGGTCGACCGCCCGGACCCGGGTGATGGTGGCCGGGTAGTGCGGGACGTTCAGCCCGGAGCCGAAGCCGATCTCGATCACCTCGCCCGTCAGCCCGGCGGCGACCCGGGCCCGGACCTGGCGGACGTCGGCGCCGCGCATCCAGAGGTCGAGGACGCGAGGCAGCACCTGATCCCCGTAGACACCCACCCCGCAAGTCTGGCACCTGGGTGCGGGTCCGGGGGTCCGCGGTGTTCGTTGCGGAGAAAGCGGCGGGACGCAGCCGCGGGCCTGCCGTGCCCGCCGCGGCGGTGGCGGGGATGATGAGGGGGTGACGACTGCGCGGCTGTTTCAGGTGGATGCGTTCACGTCGGTTCCGTTCGCGGGTAATTCCGCGGCGGTCCTGGTGCTGGAGGGCGAGCTGGACGACGAGTTCGCCGCGGCGATCGGGACCGAGCTGAACCAGCCCGCGACCGCGGTGGTCTGGCCGGCGGGCGAGCCGGGCCGGTTCGGGCTGCGCTGGTTCACCGCCCACGGCGAGCTGGACCTGTGCGGTCACGGCACGCTGGCCGCGGCCCGGGTGCTGCTCGATGACGGGCACGCTGTGGGGGACCGGATCCGGTTCGACACCCGGTACGGGCCGATCGAGGCCGTGGACGCGGGGGAGTTCGTGCAACTGCGCCTGCCCAGCCTGGCCCCCGAGCCGCTGGCGGATGACGGGCTTGCCGAGGTGGTGCGGGCGCTGCTGCCGGCCCCGGTGGCCGAGATGCTCCGCAACGACCTGGACGTGATGGCGGTGCTCGATTCCCCGCCCGCCGTCCGCGATCTCGAGCTGGACCTGGGGGCGCTGCGCGAACTGCCGGTCCGCGGGCTGATCGTCACCGCGGTGCGCCAGGACCCCGCCGGGGAGCCCGATGTCGCCGCGGACGACACGGCCGACTTCGTCTCCCGTTTCTTCCAGGTGGCGAGCGGGGCGGAAGACGCCGTGACGGGATCCGCGCACTGCGCGCTGGGACCGTACTGGATCGGGCGGCTGGGCCGCCAGCCGCTGACCGGCCGGCAGCTGTCCGCGCGTGGCGGGCTGATCCGGGTGGCGCAGGACGGGGATGAGGTGCTGGTCGGCGGCGAGGCCGTGATCGTGGCCGACGGCACGTGGCGGATTCCGGTCACCACCAGGGTGACCTGGTAAGGCGCGGGCCTGGCCGGCGGGTGACCAGGCCCGCGCCGGTTCAGGACGTCGGGAAGTTGAAGTAATGCCCGCTCACGTAGGGCGGACTGCCCGGCGCGCCCGACGAGAACTCCAGGTAAACCGTATGGGTCCCGGTCACCTCGGAAATGTTGGCCGGGACGGTCTCCCAGCTGCTCCAGCCGCCGGTATTACCGACCGCGAAGCTGCCTACCGGCGCGTTCGACGGGTTGTCGAGCACCACCTCGACCAGGCCGCTCACCCCGCCGGCCGCGCCTGCGGCCACCCGGGCGTGGAATTGGCTGGATCCCGAGCCGAAGTTGACCCCCGGATACTCCAGGTATTGGCCGCTGGTGAGCTGGGACACCTGATTTCCATCAACGCCTGCCGGGTTGCTGTCCCCGCTGGCCGCCGTGACCGAGATGGCGCCGGACGAGCCCCGGTAACAGTCGGCCGAGATGTCCGCCGTCGCGGTCGTGGCGCATGAGGTGCCGCCGCCACTGCCCGACGTGCTGGTCGGTGTCGGTGTCGGGGTTGGGGTCGGGGTGGGCGTGGGGGAGGCGCCGGAGCCGCTGGTCTGGTACACGGCCACGTAGCCGACGCTCATCGCCGCGCCGGAACTGGTCGCGGACGTTGGTGAGCCGCAGCCGCAGATGGCGTTCGGGTAGGCGCCGCCCATGGCCAGGTCCAGGATCAGGAAGAACCCGTGGTCCACCGCGGCCTGCCAGGTCGCGGTGCCGACCTGGCTCTCCGTGACGGTGTAGTACGCCGTCCCGTTCAGGTAAAAGGTGATCGACTCGTTGCTGGTGTTGGTGCGGTTCACGATGGCCGAGTAGGTGTTGTACCCGGTCTGGCAGCCGGAGCAGGACTGCAGCCCGCTACCCAGCCCGGTGGTCTCGTTGCACGGGCCACCCGGATCGACGCCGCAGTGGAAGGTCCCCGAGTGCTCGGACAGGGCGTTGACGTCCTCCATGATGTCGATCTCGCCGGCTGAGGGCCAGTTCGAGCAGGCCATGGTGCCTGACGTGCCCGCGCCGCTGGACCGGAAGCCGGCGCCCAGCATCCAGAACGCGGGCCAGTAGCCCAGGCCGCTGGACGGGTTGGGCTGCTTGATCGAGGCACTGACTTCCATCTCGCCGCCGGCCGGTGCCGCGAAGTTGTCGGCCACCGTCTCGATCCGGCCCGAGGTCCACGAGCCGCCCGAGTTGGCCGCGGTGATGTTCAGGTGCCCGCTGCCGTCTTCGGAGACGTTCGCGGTGGAGTTGGTGTTGTTCTCCACCTCGCCCGTCCCGTACTGGGCCGTGCATCCGGCCCCGTTGTATTGGGTGCCGGTGTCGTAGGTCCAGCCGGAGTCCACCCCGCTGCCCGCGGCCCCGGAGAAGGAGTCGCTGTAGGTGGTGGTCCAGCCGGACGGCGGGCCCGGGACGGTGGTCGCCGAGCTGCTGGCCGCGAAGGTCAGGCTGGTTAATGTGGCCGCCAGTAAGGCGGTCGCCGCGGCAGCGGCGCTCAAGGCAGCGCGCCGGGTCAGACGGTGGCGGGGCGGCCGTATCCGGAAGGCTGGTCGCATCCGGTTCTCCCTTCTGCTGGGTGGGGGGCGGGGCGCCCGCCTGGGCCGGTATGTCCGGCCGTGAACGTTCAGGGTGCGGCGGGGGAGCTGCGGTGGGGCGCCGCGGCGCGCAGGCGTGCGACGCGAGGTTGCGGGGCCTAACGGGACCCCGGGGCCGGGCAGCCGCAGCTGGCCCTGATCGCGCACCGGGTGGGCAGGATCTCCGTAAGCACCGGCAGGTCCCGGTCCTCGATCCGGGCCCGCAACCGCTGGGCGGCCCGGTGGCCCAGCTCGCGGAACGGCTGTCCCACGGTGGTCAGCGCCGGGGCCACCACGCGGCTGGCGTAGATATCGTCGAAGCCGGTCACCGCCATGTCGCCCGGGATGGCCGCGCCGGACTCCTGGAGCTGCAGCAGGACACCGATGGCCATCTGGTCGTTGGCGCAGGCCACGACCTCGGGAGCCGGCCGGAGGGCCAGCAGGGTGCGGGCCGCGGCCGCGCCGCTGGCTTCGGAGAAGTCACCTTCCAGGACCGGGTCGAGTACGCAGCCCGGATGCTGGGCTATCGCGTGGCGGAACGCGTCCAGCCGTTCCCGGGCGTCGGGGGAGTCCGCCGGGCCAGCCAGGAAGCCGAGCCGCCGGTAGCCGTGGTCCTCGATCAGGTGCGCGGCCAGCGCCCGCACCCCGGCGGCGTTGTCCACCGCGACCACGTCGAGTTCGGTCTCGTCCCGGCGGCCTGCGATGGCGACCACCGGGATGCGCCGGGCCAGCGCCCGCAACTGGCCGGGCGGCATCACTTCCTCCGCCACCAGCAGCCCGTCGACCTTGCCCGACACCGACCTGATCCGCCGCTGGAATGGCTCCCCGGCCTGGCCGAACGTGAGCAGCAGCGAGCAGTCCGTGCCGCGCAGCACGGACTCGACCGCGTGCACCAGCTCGTCCATGAACAGCGGGCTGTTTTTCTCGATGCCGACCTCGGTGACGCCGCGTTCCAGGGCGGCCAGGCCGATGATGTCCTTGCGGCGGCGGCTCAGGCCCTGGGCTGAGCCGTCCGGCACGTAGCCCAGTTCCTCGATGACCGCCAGGACCCGGTCGCGGGTGTCCGGGTGCACGAGGTTGGACCCGTGGACGACCCGGGACACGGTCGCCGTGGACACCCCGGCCCGGTCCGCCACCTCGTAGACCGTGCTCACCGGGAACTGCCCCGGCTCAGCACGGTGCCCGGGGTGGCCGCCGGCCCTCGGCGGTCGGGCGCCTCGTGATCATGAGATTGGTGTCGTTGGAACGACACCAATCTCATGATCACGACCAGGGTTTGTGTCCTGTGGGGGCTCTGTGGCCGGTGTGAACTGCACCGGGCTTGGGGGCCGCCGACAGCGGGACGGAGGGCGGCCTCGAGCGCCGGGAGGTGGGGTGCGGGCTGGGACGGGGGCCTGCCGCAGGGTGTGATCATCCTTGACCGCCAGCGCGTGATTGGCCTACTGGGTGCCGCCGGAACCCTCAAGGGTTGTAAGCGGTTACATCCGGTTGGTACCAGAGATGCTAGGAATGGATGTAAGCGCTGTCAATGGCAACCAGGGGACGACATCCCTTACCGATTCCTTACAATTGTCCCGCTCGCGTTCACCTGGCCCGCCAGCCTGTCAGCATCCTGACCTGAAAGGGAGGCAGCCATTCGCGGAGCGATGGACGATCAGCCACCTGGGCGGCAAGAGTTGCCGCGACAGGCGGGGTCGGCGGCGTTTCCGCAGCCAGGAATGGTTCCCCAGCCTGTGATGGTGCCGCATCCGGGGACGTTCGCGCCCGGGATGTCCACCCCGGCGGTGATGTCCGCGCCGGGGGAGGCCCTCCCACCCGGCGTCCCCCTCTCGGCGTGGCCGTTGGCGCAATCTGGGCCGCCGCCGATCTCCGGGCCTCTCCCGGCGATCCCGGCCGATGCTGCGTACCGACCGCCCCCGGCCCAGCCGGCCTACCCGCCGCAGTCGGCCTATTCGCCCCAGCCGGCCTTCCCGGCGCAACCTGGCCGCCCGGCGGAGGGTGGTTACCTGGCAGAGGGCGGTTATCCGGCTGGGGGTGGTTATCCGGCAGGGGGTGGCTACCCAGTACAGCGTGGCTACCCGGCGGGCCAGGCTCATGTGCCGTCTGCGGCCTATCCGGCGGAGCCGGGTTACCAGGCGGCCCTCACATATCAGGCGCCACGCGACTACCAAGCACCCCGGACGTACGAGCCGCCCCGCGAGTATCAGACGTCTTGGGCGAACGAGCCGCCCCGAGCATATGAGCCGCCCCCGGTGTATGAGGCGCCCCGGGTCTACGAGGCTTCGCCGACCCCGATCGCAGATCGGGCCCCGGCCGCTCCGCCAGGGCTGGCCGCTCCGCCAGGGCTGGCCGCTCCGCCCGCTCCGCCCACTCCGCCGACCCTGGCCGCCCCGCGCGCGCCGTCTCCCCGGGCTGCGTCACCCGCGCCGCCTGCGCCGTCTGCCGCGGCTGCGCCCCCCGCGCCGACCCTGCCCACGGCTCCTTCTGGGCCGGGGGCACTGGTCGCGCCGCCAACTCCAGTCGTTGAGGCCGTACCCGCGCCGTCGGCCGTGCCGCAACCTCTGCCACAACACCTGCCGCAACCGCCGCGGGCCGTGCCAGTCATGCCACCTCCCCCCGTGCTGCGCTGGCGGCGTGTTTTCCCAGGCCAGGAGGCGGAGTTGCGGCGCGTCCGGAACTGGCTGGCCGAACTGCTGCCCAGCGGCACGGCCCGCGAGGACGTCGTCACGGTCGCCATCGAACTGGCCGCCAACGCGGTCCGGCACACCGCGAGCGGCTACGACGGGTTCTTCGTCGTGGAACTCACCTGGCAGCAGCGCCCCGTGACGGTCCGGGTCGCGGTCGCCGACGGCGGCGCGCGCACCGCCCCGCACCTGACCCCCGGCACTGACCCGCTGGGCCCCGGCCCGCTCGGCCTCGACTCACCCGGGATCGGCCCTCTCACCGCCGATCAGCTGGACAGTGACCAGCTCAGCGAGTATGGCCGGGGGCTGCGGGTGGTACGGGCCCTGGCCGAACGCACCGGGGTGTGCGGGGATCACCGGGGCAGGCTGGTCTGGGCCGAGATCCAGTGGAGCAAGGAGGGAACGGCCGAGCCGGATCTCCCGGACGGCTACGAGTCCTCGCTGCGGGACATCCAGGCGGTGCTGACGGCCCGCTATCCGGAGGCCGACATCTGGTTCGGGCGTACCACGATGCAGTGGTGGGCCATGATCGGGCGCCCGGAAAAGAGGCACCCAGAGGCCCGGCGGCTGCTCACTGCCGAGTCCCCGGTGGACCTGGCCCAGTTGCTGGACGTGGCCCGGGCCACGGCGCAGCTCGCGCCCAAGAGCAGCCGCGGGCGGCACGAACTGACCGGCCGGAGGCCCGGTCCGCGTGCGGGCCTCCGGCCGGCCGGACAGCAGGCCTGGGCCGGAGTACGGGCCGCCTTCACGGCGCCGCCGCGGATCCAGCCGGTGGCGCGGGCCGTGTGGGCCCGGTTCGAGGCCCGCTGATCCCGGCCAGGGTGAGGGGCGACATCCGGTCAGCCCGCAGCAAGTCGGCGGTCAGCCCGGGAAGGCTGGCAGGCCAGCCCGGCCCGTTCCGTTGCCGATGGTCAGCTAATCAACTATTTCCGTGTGAACAGCGGCCTACGCGGCAGTTCTCCACGCTTGAGGAGCCCAGGTCAACGGGTTCCGCGCCCCCACGGCCAGCCCTCCTGACCAGGTCAGATGCTGACAACTGGGCGAGCCGTCAGCGCCACGTGGCGTGATGGTGTTCAATGGTCGGTGGTTGTAGCCGAAGTTCGTGAGCGTGTCGGCCCCGGTGAATTCGTTCGCCGGGGTCGTGGATCACAGAGTGTGCCCCGCCGTTGAAGGGCAGACTGTCGCAGCAACCCGGGAGACACGTCCGTGGATCCCGATAATCGTTCCCGTAGGAGAAGAGCACGTGGCTCAGGGCACCGTGAAGTGGTTCAACGCTGACAAGGGCTATGGTTTCATCGCCCCTGATGACGGCACCGCCGACGTCTTCGTACACCACACCGCAATCCAGACTGACGGTTTCCGCAGCCTGCAGGAGAACCAGCGAGTCGAGTTCACCGCAGGCCAGGGCCCGAAGGGTCCGCAGGCTGAGCAGGTCCGCCCGGTCTGACCGGACCCGGTTGCTCAGGCGGCTAGACCGCCCGTGGCCGGCAAACTGCAGGTGCGCGGGCAGTCCCGAGAGGGGCTGCCCGCGCACTTTCGTTTTCTTTTACTCTAACGACAGGCGCCGATGACTCTGGCTCGTAAAAGGGGCCGGCCGGAAAAGGAGAAATCCGCCGGCCAAACTAGGTGTGAGCCGGATAAAGGTTGACAAAAAGCTCAGCGAAGGAATAGGACGTCTGCAGAGCCGTGAGATGAGCTCTGGGCGGTTGCGGTGGTGCTGATCCGGAAGGCCGGCCGGGCTGAGACCCGGCGGTAGTTGCTGAGCCCCCCGGGAGCGTCCGGCCTCGGGGGGCTCAGTACGTCTGGGTACCCGGGGCTGGGCCGCCTGGTTGGGTATCGGAGCTGGACCGCCTGGGCTGGGCCGACCGGGCTTTACCGCCCGGGCTGGACCGGCCTGAATTAACCGGCGTTTGCGCGGGCGGCCGGAGTCGGTCAGGTGGTCGGGGCGCAGCCCGAAGAACAGGGCCAGCATGACCAGCAGGTCGAGGATCGCGATCAGGCCCCCGATGTAGGGCCCGGGGCCGCCCAGCGAGGCCAGGTACCCGCAGAACGCCAGCACCACGATCATGGCGCTCAGCGCCCGGGGCCGGCCGCTCTGGGCTAGGCGCTCTGGGACCTCGTACGGCGCACGTTGGACGTAGTTGCTGGTCGCCGCCTTCTCCTGGGCGATCTTGAGCCACAGGTCGTACAGTTCGGGCGCCTTGTCACGAAGCATGATCGCCTGCTCCGCCGGCGGCGTGTCCTGGGCGGTATCCGGGCGGTGGTCCATCTTGTCACCGATCCGTTCGTACACCTGGCTGGTGATCTGGTCGATGTCCAGCGGGGGAGTGGTGCCGTCGGGCGGAGCGGTGCCGGCCGGCTGGGCGGCCGGGCCTGCGGACGATGCCGCAGTGGGCACCGCCGGGCCGGCCCCGGTGGCGCCGGTCAGCGAGGCTGACTGCGGATCATGGGCGGGCGGGGTAGCCGGATTGCGGACGGGCGGGGTGGCCGGGCTATGGGCCGGTGGGGCGGCCGGGCTGCGGGCCGGTGGGGTGCCCGGGCTGCTGGCCGGGTCCGCCGCGGCCGGGTGGGCCACCCCGAAGCTGGGCAGTGGCCCCGGGTCGGGCGACTGGCCGGACTCGATGGTGCCGTCATCGTCAGTCACGCGGAAACGTCCACGCCATTCGTTCTGGTGGCACGCATGACGGCTTCTGAATACGCGTCCTCGATGGTTTTCGTGGCGAGTTGGAATGCGCCCTCTGCGGGAGCTTCCCCCGGCTCCGGCATCTCGGCTCGAAGCGCCCGGTAGATGACAGCGCCGGTGATATCAAAAAGCGTCGCCGCGCCAAAGGCAAATGCGCGGATTCGGCCCGCTGACCTGTCCGTTGGCATACGTGGTACTTTCCCGCTTCGGTGTGGCACAAAACTGTTACGCTGTTCAGCATTTAACCGCATAAAGGCCTGGATAGCCCGAAAAGTGCCTCGTGCGACCGCTATTATCTGGCTGCTGCTCTTCCGGGCCGCGGGCCACCCGCTGGCCGCTCCGCTGGTCAGCCCGCGATGTCGCTCTGGGCCAGGACGCGGGCCGGGGTCACCCGGACGATAAGTTCGCCGGGGGCGGAGTTGCGGGCCCCATATTCGGCGGCGCGGCCGGCGCCCATGTAGCGGCGGCCCAGCCGGGTGGCCACCGCCAGCAGTTCGGCCGGATCGTCGCTCAGCGCGGCGCTGCCCTCGATGAGCACGAACGCGAACGGCGGCACCGGGTCGTCCACGGCGAGCGTCACCCGTCCGTCCCGGCGCAGGTTGCGCCCCGCTACTGTGCCCGCGGCCGTGGTGAAGAGCACCTGGAAGTCTCCGGGCTGGCCGGCCAGCTCGAACCAGACCGGCTTCACGTGCGGGCGCCCGTCGGCCCGGACCGTCGCCACGTGCGCGGTCCGGGTCCCTTCCATCAGGAAATTCCAGGTCTCGGCGGCCGTCATGGCGGCCATTGCTGCTCCCCAGTCAGGGCGGCGCGGTCCGGAGCGGGCCGCATGGCTGCGGACAGGCTATGCCCGGCCGTCCGGGCCGCTGGACGCGGGCCTGGTCAGCAGTTGCCCGGGTACGGCCGGCCTGGAGTGCCGGCCCGCCCGCGCCGTCGGAGGCAGGCGGGAGGAGGATCCTGGCCGTCGTGTGGCCGCAACTGGTGCTCGGTCACCGCCCTAGGGATGGCGGCGCATCCCCGAGTTCGCTCCCGGCCTGGCCCGGCGTGGCCGGCGTGACCGGCGTGGCCGGCATGACCGGCGCTGCGGGCAGGCCGGTGTCGCCATCTGCCGGTCCGGTGCTCGCCGCGCCGTTGCCCGCCAGGCCGGGCCGGGCCGCCCCGGACGGGTCGTCCGGGTCCGCCGAGGGTCCCTGATGCTGATGCCGGTCACGGTGCCGGTGGTGCTCATGGTACTGCGAATGCTCGCGGTGGATCGGATTCTCGCGGCGCAGCAGAGTCTCCGGATGCAGCAGATGCTCGCCAGGCCCGTGGTACTGGCGCAGGCTGGCCAGCACCGGCGACCGGGCGACCAGGATCACCCCGGCGACCAGCGCGATCAGCCCCGCGACCTGCAGCGCGATGAGCAGGGGCGAGGCGGGGACCTTCTCGCGGAAGGCCACGACGCCAAGCACGATCCCGGACACCGGCTCCGCCGCGGTGATCCCGGGCAGCGACGCGTGCAGGGGAGCCGAGCTGAACGCGCTCTGCATCAGCCACAGCGCGACGATGCCCACGGCGACCAGGCTGTAGGCCGGCCAGCTGGTCAGCAGCAGGGTCACCTGGTGCATGCTGCCCAGCTCCCGCACGCTGACCCGGGTCAGCGCGTCCTGGATGCCCAGCACCAGCCCGGCGGAGATCCCGGTCAGCAGGGCCCGCAGCTCGCCCTGGCGGCGGCGCCCGGCGATGGCGAGGCACGCCGCGACGCCGCCAACCGCCGCCCCCACGTACGGCCAGTACGCGGGGGAGCCCACCGAATCCTGCACGGACGTCACAGCCCGGGCTACCGACAGGGCGCTCACCCCGGCCAGCAGGATGACCGCCCCGATCAGCTCGCGCCGCCGGGCCGGCTGGCCGGATACCCGCCCGGCGATGATCAGGGCGAAGAGCAGGTTGGTGGCCAGCAGCGGCTCGGAGAGCGCGAGCACCAGGTGCCCGATGACCAAGGCGCCCAGCAGCTGGCCCGCGATCATGATGCCCAGGCCGGCCAGCCAGCGTGGCTGCCGCAGCAGGTCGGCTACCAGGCGCAGGCGCAGGAAATCGGACTGCGGCACCCGCTGGGCCGCGTCCTGCTGGAGGACAAAACCGGCGCCCAGCAGCACGGCTGCGAGTAGGCCGATGAAGTACCACACGGGCCGCGGACTACCCCCGTCAGCTTGAGTTCATCCGAGGATACGGCCACGATTTGGCCACAGCTAGCGGTCCGCTGTCCAGTCGGCCCGCCGGCTGGCCCGCTGGGCTCAGATCCGGGACCAGGCCTCGGTCAGCACGCTGCGCAGGATTTGCTCCATCTCGGTGAAGTGCTCGGGGCCGCAGGTAAGGGGTGGGGCGAGCTGGATCACCGGGTCGCCGCGGTCGTCGGCGCGGCAGATCAGGCCGGCATCGAACAGGGCCTGGGACAGGAAGCCGCGCAGCAGCCGCTCGGACTCGTCGTCGCTGAATGTCTCCCGGGTGACCTTGTCCTTGACCAGCTCGATGCCGTAGAAGTAGCCGTCGCCCCGCACGTCGCCGACGATCGGCAGGTCGTGCAGCTTCTCCAGGGTGGCGCGGAAGGTGGCCTCGTTGGCGCGCACGTTGCCGAGCAGGTCCTCCTGCTCGAACACATCCAGGTTGGCCAGCGCCACGGCCGAGGAGACCGGGTGCCCGGCGAACGTCACCCCGTGCAGGAAGGTGGCCGCTCCCGTGGTGAACGGCTCCATCAGCCGGTCGCTGACCATCATGCCGCCCAGCGGCGCGTAGCCGGAGGTGACGCCCTTGGCGAAGGTGATGATGTCCGGCTGGTAGTGGTAGCGCTCCGAGCCGAAGTAATAGCCGAGCCGCCCGAACGCGCAGATGACCTCGTCGGAGACCAGGATGACGCCGTAGCGGTCGCAGATCTCGCGGACCCGGTCGAAGTAGCCGGGCGGCGGCGGGAAGCACCCGCCGGAGTTCTGCACCGGCTCCAGGAACACCGCGGCGACCGACTCCGGGCCCTCGCGCAGGATGGCGCGCTCGATCTCGTCGGCCGCCCAGCGGCCGAACCCGGCGAGGTCGTCGGCCACGAAACCGGGCGCCCGGTAGAAGTTGGTGTTCGGTACCCGGACCCCGCCCGGCGGGAGCGGCTCGAACGGCTCCTTGATCGGCGGCAGCCCGGTGATGGCCAGCGCGCCCATCGACGTGCCGTGGTACGCGATGTCCCGGCTGAGCACCTTGTACCGGCCGGGCTCGCCGATGGTCTTGAAGTACTGCTTGGCCAGCTTCCAGGCCGACTCGACCGCCTCTGATCCGCTGGTCGTGAAGAACACCCGGTTCAGGTCGCCCGGGGCCAGGTGGGCCAGCCGCTCGGCCAGTTCGATGGCCCGCGGGTGGGCGTAGGACCAGAGCGGGAAGTAGGCCAGCTCGCTGCCCTGCTGCGCGCCCGCCTCGGCGACCTCCTTGCGGCCGTGCCCGATCTGGCTCACGAACAGTCCGGCCAGACCGTCCAGGTACCGCTTGCCTTTCTGGTCGTACACGTACTGCCCGGAGCCGCGCACGATGACCGGCACCTCGCCGTCGGCGTAGGAGGACATCCGGGTGAAGTGCAGCCACAGATGGCGCCGCGCGGCCGCCTGCATGGCCAGGACGGCCGGGTCCCCCGAACCGGGGGCGCCTTCGGACGCCGCGACCGGGCCGAGCGGGTCGGAAAGAGCATCGGCCGCCGGGTGGCCCGGGTCGTGTGGCGTGGTCATCTGGTCCCCCAGCCGTAGGTCTGCTTGCGGAGCTTCAGGTACACGAACGTCTCGGTACTGGTCACGCTGGGCACTCCTCGTACTCGGCTCAGGATCTCCAGCAGGTGGCTGTCGTCCTCGCAGACTGCCTCGGCCAGCAGGTCGAACGATCCGGAGGTGATCACCACGTAGTCGAGCTCATCCATGGCCGCCAGGTGGTCGGCGACCTGCTCCAGGTTCCCGCCGCACTTGATGCCGATCATGGTCTGCCGGCTGAAGCCGAGCATCAGCGGATCGGTCACCGCGACAATCTGCATGACCCCGGCCTCGACCAGGCGCTGGACCCGCTGCCGGACCGCGGCCTCGGACAGCCCGACCGCCTTGCCGATGGCAGCGTAGGAGCGGCGGCCGTCCTCCTGGAGCTGCTCGATAATCTGCTTCGAAAAGTTGTCCAGGACGACACCCGCGGAGCCGCGCCCGGGGGCTCGCCCGTTCCGGCTGGCCGGTGCTGGCTCCCCGCTCAGCCCACCGGGGATCGCGGGCGTGGCCGGAGTGTGCGCCATGCGGTCCTCCTTCGCAAGTCATCGTGTCATGCTCAGGCCGCTTGTCAACTGATTTCGTTGCTATGCATGGTATATGCAACGGATTCGCTTGTCCGCGAAACATTTTTCTGCGAGTGTCGGATCCAGTGGCGGCTGCTGGGGACGTTAAGTGGCGCCCGCGCCGTGGCCAGGAACCTCGCCTGAGGAGGCGGACCTTGACAGCGACCGTGCAGCCCGGCGCCAGTGTGGCAGACCTGAAGAACTTCGTGAACGGCGAGTACGTGGCGGCCTCGGCGGGCCGCACCAGCGAGGTCGTTGATCCCAGCACCGGGGAGGCCTACGCACTCGCGCCGGTGTCCGGGCCGCAGGACGTGGACGCCGCGCTGCGCAGCGCCGAGGCCGCCCGCGAGGCCTGGCGTGACGCCACCCCGGCGCAGCGCAGCCTGGCCCTGCTGAAGATCGCCGACGCGGTCGAGGAGCGGGCCGCTGACCTGGTGGAGGCCGAGAGCCGGAACACCGGGAAGCCGGTCGCCCTGACCATGGCCGAGGAGCTTCCCCCGTGCGTGGATGAGCTCCGGTTCTTCGCGGGCGCCGCGCGCCTCCTGCAGGGCAGCGCGGCGGGCGAGTACATGGCCGGGCACACCTCGATGATCCGGCGCGAGCCGGTAGGCGTCTGCGCCCAGGTGACGCCGTGGAACTACCCGCTGATGATGGCGATCTGGAAGATCGGCCCGGCGCTGGCCGCGGGTAACACCGTGGTGCTCAAACCCTCGGACACCACCCCGGTGTCCACGCTGATGCTGGCCGAGATCGCGTCCGCGTATCTGCCGCCGGGGGTGCTGAACGTCGTCTGCGGCGACGCCGGGACCGGCCAGGCGCTGGTCAGTCACGACATCCCCCAGATGGTGTCGATCACCGGGTCGGTCCGGGCCGGCATCCAGGTGGCCCTGGCCGCGGCGGCCGGGCTCAAGCGGGTCCACCTCGAGCTGGGCGGGAAGGCGCCGGTCGTGGTGTTCGACGACGCGGACGTGGCCCGGGCCGCGGAGGGCATCGCCGGGGCCGGCTACTACAACGCGGGCCAGGACTGCACCGCGGCCACGCGGGTGCTGGCCGGCCCGCGGATCGCCGCCGACCTGACCGATGCCCTCGCCGAGCAGGCGCGGGGCACCAAGGTCGGCGGCCTGGACGTGCCCGACGCCGACTACGGGCCGCTGAACAACCCGGCCCAGCTGGCCCGGGTGGAGGGCTTCCTGAGCCGCGGCCCGGCGCACGCGCAGGTCGTCGCCGGCGGCCACCGGGTGGGGGAGCGGGGCTACTGCTTCGAGCCCACCGTGGTCAGCGGGCTGCGCCAGGACGACGAGATGATCCAGGAAGAGATCTTCGGCCCGGTGATCACCGTGCAGCAGTTCGGCGACGAGGACGAGGCGGTCCGCTGGGCCAACGGGGTCAAGTACGGGCTGGCCGCCAGTGTGTGGACCCGGGACCACGGGCGGGCGATGCGGCTGGCCCGGCTCCTGGACTTCGGTGCGGTCTGGATCAACACCCACATCCCGTTCGCGTCCGAGATGCCGCACGGCGGATTCAAGCATTCCGGGTACGGCAAGGACCTGTCGATGTACGGGTTCGAGGATTACACCCGGATCAAGCACGTGATGAGTTATCTCGGCGGCTAGCCAGGTTCTGTTACGAGGGCATAACGGAATTCGTTGAGATTGTCGCATTCAGCGACTGATTCGGTTGATTTCACGGGATCTGTCTGCGAAGATCGGGACCACTCGCCCGCCGGGAGTGCTTTGACCCGGTTTGCGGCAGCAGGACTGGCCGGGTCGGCGCAGTGCGCGGCCGGGTGCGGAAACGCCCAAGGCCGTGACCTACACCGGGCTCCGAGAAGAGGGATATGCGCTTCACATGACCGACACTGACGCGTCCGCGCAGGACGTGCCGGCGGCCGACCCGGCGGAGCCGGCCGGCCCGCCCGGCGTGCCCGCCATCGGGCTCGACGGGGTGGCCAAGGAATTCCACTCCGGGGGTGAGGTGGTCGCCGCCGTCCGCGGCATTGACCTGTCCATCCGCAAGGGCGAGTTCTTCTCCATGCTCGGTCCGTCGGGCTGCGGCAAGACGACCACGATGCGGATGATCGCGGGCTTCGAGGAGCCCACCCGCGGCACGGTCCGCCTGGACGGCCGCGACGTCACCGCGGCCCCGCCGAACAAGCGCGACGTGAACATGGTGTTCCAGTCCTACGCGCTGTTCCCGCACATGAGCGTGTTCGAGAACGTGGCGTTCGGGCTGCGCCGCAAGCGCGTGCCCAAGGACCAGATCACCCGCCAGGTCGGCGAGATGCTGGAGATCGTCGACCTCGCCGGCCGCGAGCAACGCCGGCCCCGGGAGATGTCCGGCGGCCAGCAGCAGCGCGTCGCGCTGGCCCGGGCGCTGGTCAACCACCCCAAGGCCCTGCTGCTGGACGAGCCCCTCGGGGCCCTGGACCTCAAGCTCCGGCAGGCCATGCAGGTCGAGCTCAAGCGCATCCAGCGGGAGGTCGGCATCACGTTCGTCTACGTGACGCACGACCAGAACGAGGCCCTCACCATGTCAGACCGCATCGCGGTGATGAACGACGGGGTCATCGAGCAGCTGGGGTCGCCGCGGGAAATATATGAGCACCCGGCGACGAGGTTCGTGGCCGGCTTCATCGGCACATCCAACCTCCTCACCGGGACGCTGGCGCGGGTGACGGATGACCAGGGGATCATCGAGGTGAGCCCGGACGAGCAGATCGTCGTCCCGGCCGCGGGCCGGGACAGGCTGCGCGCGGGCCAGGAGATCGAGCTCACGGTGCGGCCGGAGAAGATCGAGCTCGCCGCCGGGCCCGGCCCGGCCGGTGGCTGCGCGCTGCGCGGCACCGTGACCGAGGTGGTGTACCTGGGCACCTCCACCAATTTCTCGGTGCACACCACCACCGGGGCGGACGTCGTCGTCTTCCAGCAGAACTCAGCCTCCGCGGCCACCCCGGTCAGCCGCGGCGACGAGATCTGGCTGACCTGGGATCCGCAGCACTCTTACCCCATTGGCTAGCTGCCTGCCCACGGTGGCGCACGCACTGCAGCTGCCAGGCAGCGATAGCTGACAGGAGGATCAAGAATGGAACATCAGCAGGGTAATGATCCAGGCAAACATGAGCCTGGTCTGGACCCGTCAATCTTGCGCGGGCTGACCCAGCCGCGGCTGTCCCGCCGGCAGCTGCTGCGATCCGCGGGAACCGGCGCGGGCGCACTGGGCGTAGGCGCGTTCCTGGCCGCCTGCGGGGTCAAGGGCGCTACGACCAGCAGCGGGTCTACGCCCGCCGGGGGTGTCGGCACCGCCGCGTGGTGGGCCAAGCAGAAGCTGCACCACACGGTCAACTTCGCCAACTGGCCCTATTACATCGACGTGCTGAAGGGTAAGCACCCCTCGCTGGAGCACTTCACCCAGACGACCGGCATCCAGGTCAACTACACCGAGCCGATCAACGACAACGTGCCGTTCTACGCCAAGATCCGGCCGTCGCTGCAGGCCAAGCAGTCCACCGGGTTCGACATCATCGTGATGACGAACAACAGCCCGCCGCTCGGCTACCTGATCAAGTTCGGCTGGCTCACCCCACTCGACCGCAGCATGATGACCAATTTCGACAAGTACGCGGGCCCGCTGATCAAGAACCCGTCCTGGGACCCGGGCAACAAGTACACGATGGCCTGGCAGTCCGGCTGGACCGCGATCGGGTACAACTCCTCGGTGGTCAAGAACCCGGGTAGCAGTGTCGGCCTCCTGTTCGACAAGAGGTACGCGGGCAAGGTCGGCATGATGAACGATCCGCAGGAACTCGGCAGCGTCGGGCTCCTTGCCATCGGGGTCGACCCGGCCGGCTCCACCGAGTCCGAGTGGGCGAAGGCCGCCAAGAAGCTGCAGCAGCAGAAGAGCGATGGCATCGTCCGTGCCTACTACGATCAGAGCTACATCGACCACCTGAAGAACGGCGACACGGTCGTCAGCCAGGCGTGGTCCGGCGACATCTTCCAGGCCGACCTCAACAGTAAGTACCGCGATCTCAAGCTGCTCATCCCGGACGAGGGCGGCATGTCCTGGACGGACAACATGTGCATTCCCATGTACGCCCAGAATCCCAAGGACGCCATGACGCTCATGGACTTCTACTACGACCCGCAGTCCCAGGCCGTGGTGGAGTATTACGACGACTACGTCTGCCCGGTGCCAGCCGCCAAGCAGGTCCTGCTCAACCCGACCGGCTGGGCCAAGACAGCGCTGAAGGACATGGCGCCGTCGATCGGCCTGCCCACGTCGGTGACGGCGAACGCGCCGACAGTCTTCCCGACCGACGCCTACATCAAGAACTCCCGGCCTTACTACCAGTACAAGAGCCAGGAAGAGTTGAACGCGTGGAACAACCTGTTCTTGCCGATCACCCAGGGCGCGTAGCCCGCCCCGGCCGGGCCAGGCTCGGGAAGGCGCTCGCGCCATATCTCCTGAGCCTGCCCGCCGGGCTGTGGCTGCTCGCGCTGTTCCTGATCCCGCTGGTCGTGATGCTCTCGCTGTCGTTGCAGACCTGTAACTTCGGCACCGGGGCCTGCGTCATGACCTGGCACTGGGGCGAGTTCCCGCAGCAACTGAGCCTCTACCATGCCCAGTTCGTGACCAGTTTCTACTTCGCGGGCGCGGCGACCGTGATCGACCTGGTGGTGTCGTTCCCGATCGCCTACTGGATCGCGTTCCACGGCGGGAACAAGAAGAACTTCTTCCTGCTCATGCTGCTGGTCCCGTTCTTCGTCTCCTTCGTGATCCGCACCGTGGTGTGGGAGTTCATCCTGTCCGACCAGGGCATCATTCTGGGCAGCCTGAAAAACGCCCACTTGCTGCCGCAGAACTTCCACGTGCTCGCGACCGGGTACGCGGTGGTCGCCGGGCTGGCCTACAACTACCTGCCGTTCACCGCCCTGCCGCTGTATGTCGCAATCGAGCGGATCGACAAGCGGGTGCTGGACGCGGCCTACGACCTGTACGCGACCCGGCGGCAGGCCTTCCTGCGGGTGATCCTGCCGCTCACCGTGCCCGGGCTGTTCGCCGCGTTC
>DASQRM010000114.1:0-19005 GCA_035642895.1 Streptosporangiaceae bacterium
GACGCTCCGGCGTTCACCCGCGGCCCGGACCGTTCATCTGCTCTCCCGGTCCACCCTGACCAGCCTGGCCCGGGTGGCGGCCGGGCTCACCCCGGGCTCAGCCGGGCCCGGATTGGCAGGTGATCGGAGCCGACCGGCTCCAGCACCTCCGCCTCCGATGCGCTGACCGCACCGCTGAGCAGCATGTGATCGAGCTGGATCAGCGGCCGCCC
The DNA here is from genome assembly GCA_035642895.1 of Streptosporangiaceae bacterium. Classification (GTDB taxonomy): domain Bacteria; phylum Actinomycetota; class Actinomycetes; order Streptosporangiales; family Streptosporangiaceae; genus RYN-230. The sequence continues at coordinate 213 of DASQRM010000114.1, forward strand.
GGCCGGGAAAGACCGGCCGCGCACCACGGAGCGGTAACCCCGGGCAACCAGCGTGGCCGGGCCGGGCATGTTGAGGTCGCCGACGAGGACGGTCGGCAGGGAGCTTCCGGCCAGCCTGCGCACCAGCAGGGCGAGCTGGACCGGGCTGCTGTAGCGGTGGGTCAGGTGGGTATTCACCACCCGCAACGCGGCGCCGCCCGGGGTGGCCAGCGTGAGCACCTGCGCCGCCCGGCCGATCCGGTCCCCAGGCGCCCGGCCGAGCTCGATCTCCTGGTAGCCGGTGACCGGGAGCATGCTCAGCACGGCCAGGCCCCAGGTGCCCGCCCCGTGGTCCGTCCCGAGGCCGAGCCGGGCCCGGTTGGTGTTGCCGGCCAGCCCCCGGTGCCGCACCTCGGCGCCCAGCGAGGCGGCCACGCTGGTCACGACGTCTGGCTCCGCCTCGGGCTGCCAGGCTTCCTGCAGGGTGATGACGTCCGCCTTGAGCCGATGGCACGCCTCGGCGACGTCGAAAGGCTCGCCGTGGCTGGTCAGGCCCCCATGCAGGTTCAGGCTCGCCAGCGTGATCGGTTCGGCCTGGCTCGTCTCCGGCGCGGGTAGCTCATCGGTCACCGCTCCATCCTGCCTGCTCCCGGCTACTAGCGAGTCCGCCGCGGGAAACGCGGGAGGCCACCAGCGACCGCCGCGCTGCGGCGGCGGGCCGGTGGCCTCCCGGTTGAGCTGCTACCAGTCAGACATGCCGGGCCTAGACGTCGTAGTACATCGCGAACTCGTGCGGCGACGGACGCAGCCGTACCGGGTCGAGCTCGTTGGTCCGCTTGTACTCGATCCAGGTCTCGATGAGGTCCGGGGTGAACACGCCGCCCTCGAGCAGGTAGTCGTGGTCCTCCTCCAGCGTGTTGAGCACGGTCTCCAGCGAGCCGGGAACCTGCGGGATGGCGGCCGCCTCGTCCGGCGGCAGCTCGTACAGGTCCTTGTCCACCGGCTCGTGCGGCTCGATCTTGTTCTTGATGCCGTCGATGCCGGCCATCAGCATGGCGGAGAACGCCAGGTACGGGTTGGCCGACGGGTCGGGCACCCGGAACTCCAGGCGCTTGGCCTTGGGGTTCGAGCCGGTGATCGGGATGCGCACGCAGGCCGACCGGTTGCGCTGGGAGTAGACCAGGTTGACCGGCGCCTCGTAGCCGGGCACCAGGCGGTGGTAGGAGTTCACCGTCGGGTTGGTGAACGCGAGCAGCGAGGGGGCGTGCTTGAGCAGGCCGCCCACGTAGTACCGGCCGGTGTCGGACAGGCCCGCGTAGCCCACCTCGTCGTAGAAGAGCGGCGAACCGTCCTTCCAGATGCTCTGGTGGCAGTGCATGCCGGAACCGTTGTCACCGAAGATCGGCTTGGGCATGAACGTGGCGGTCTTGCCCGCCGCCCGCGCGACGCTCTTCACCACGTACTTGTAGAGCATCAGGTTGTCGGCCTGCTTGAGCAGCGGCCCGAACAGGATGTCGATCTCGGCCTGGCCCGCGGTGCCGACCTCGTGGTGCTGCATCTCCACGGTGATGCCGACCTCGATCAGCTTGCGCACCATCTCTGACCGCAGGTCGGTGTAGTGATCGACCGGCGGGACCGGGAAGTAGCCGCCCTTGTACGGGGGCTTGGAGCCGAGGTTCCCGCCCTCTTCCTCGCGCCCGGTGTTCCAGGCGCCCTCAACCGAGTCGATGTAGTAGTAGCCAGCGTTGGCCCCGGTGTCGTAGCGCACCGAATCGAAGATGTAGAACTCGGCCTCCGGGCCGAAGAACGCGGTGTCCCCGATCCCGGTGCCCTTCAGGAACGTCTCGGCCTTGCGGGCGATGTTCCGCGGGTCACGGGTGTACGGCTCACCGGTCAGCGGGTCGTGCACGAAGAAGGTCAGGTTCAGGGTCGGATGCTGGCGGAACGGGTCCATCACGGCGGTCGTCGGGTCGGGCATGAGGAGCATGTCCGACTCGTGGATCTGCTGGAACCCCCGGATCGAGGAGCCGTCGAACATGCGGCCTTCGGTGAAAACCTTGTCGTCGAACGACTCCGTCGGGACCGTGAAGTGCTGGACGGTCCCCAGCAGGTCCGAGAACCTGACATCGACGAACTCAACCTTGTTATCGCCGATGAACTGCAGTACCTCGTCGGCGTTGTGGAACATCAACCCTCCCTGAACGGAGCTGGCACCGCGTTAGCTGGCACGTGTTGCCTCCCTGGGCTGCCGCGGCTGAAGGCCGCGCAAAGACGGCCACACAGAAGTTGGCCGCTTGGGGGGTCTGCCTGCGGCAGGAACGTTTCGGACCATAGTTCCCGGCGATTTCCCGGCCGTGTCTCTAGTGTTTCACACGTGTTACGCCTTACCCTCCGTGACGCGCATCCCCAGGCAGAACTGCCCGCGCGGCCGGCGATCGGGCCCCAGGCCGGCGCCGGCCGGGGCGCGGGTACCGTGAGGGGGTGACGGGACGACGCTGGACCGAGCGGCTGCTGCCGGCTCGGGACTCCGGGGAGCCGGAGAAGTACCCAGGAGAAAAGTTCGGCCTTCCCGAGCACGGCCCCCGGTCGGTCGCGGGCATGGGGCGCCGCCTGCTCGCCCTGCTGATCGACTGGCTGGCGAGCACCGCCGTGGCGCTGGCGCTCTTCCACTCGGCTGGCTGGACCCTGGTGGTCTTCTCGGTGGAGGTCTACCTGCTCACCGCGCTGACCGGGTTCACCGTGGGCAAGCGGGTGCTGGGCATGCGGGTGGCCCGGCTGGACGGCCGGCCGGTGGGGTTCTGGTGGGCGCTCGTCCGCACCATCCTGCTGATCGCCGTGATCCCCCCGCTGGTCACCGACCGGGACCTGCGCGGGCTGCACGACCGGGCGGCCAACACGATCGTGCTCCGCAGCTAGCGGGTCCGGCGTTACCGTGTCCGGGGCCGTGGCGGCCGGGGCATCCGCCCCGACTTCGGCATCGGCCCCTTGGGAGCCTGCAGGGACTGCGGCAGGGCCTTGAGCCGGTAGTTGAGCTCGGTCACGTCGGCGCCCTTCAGGTTGCGGGGCAGCCGCATGATCTTGCGCTGCAGCTTGCGGATCGGCACCTGGCCTTCTTCGTTGCCGACCTGGAAGTCATAGATCGGCGTCTCGTAGGCGACCCGGGAGATCCGCTTCTTCTCGGCCGCGAGCAGGCTGGGCAGCCGGTTCGGTGATCCCTCGCCGACCAGTACGACCCCGGGCTTGCCGACGGCCCGGTGCACCACATCCATGTTCCGGTTCGCCGACACGGCCGGGGTGACAGTCCAGCCGCCGCGCATGCTCTGCAGGATGGCGGCGGCCGCGCCGGGCTGGCCCTCCACCACCGAGTACTGCGCCGACTGGGCGAACCGGCCGAACATCAGCATCGCGGCGCCCAGGCCGGCCACCACGCCCAGCGGGATCAGCACGCCGGCCAGGCCGGTGAGCAGGCCGACGATCACGAAGACGGCGATGATCCCGACCGCGGTCAGCGCGATGATCGGGAGTGCCCTGGGGTTCTGTTCGCGGATTATCCCCGCGACCATGCGGATCTGCTTGATGCGGCCGGGGGGGACCCCACCCGCGCCGTCTTTCCGGTTCGCCGTACTGTTCGCCATGGAGGGCAGGATACGAGTCAGCGGGCCTGGTGGGAAACTGCGGCGCCCGGCTGGACCCGGCGGGCCATCGCGTCCCGGTACAGGCGGCCCGCCCGGTACGACGACCGGACCAGCGGCCCGGACATGACCCCGGAGAATCCCAGCTCCCTGGCCTCGTCGCCCAGCCGCTCGAATTCCTCCGGTGGCACCCACCGCTCCACGGGATGATGCAGCGGTGATGGCCGCAGGTACTGGGTGATCGTGAGCAGTTCGCAGCCGGCCGCGCGCAGGTCCGCCAGGGCCTCGGTGATCTCGTGCGGCTCCTCGCCGAGGCCAAGGATCAGGTTGGACTTGGTGACCAGCCCAGCTTCCCGGGCCAGCGTGATGACCTGCAGCGACCGCTCGTAACGGAAGCCGGGCCTGATCCGCTTGAAGATCCTCGGCACGGTCTCGATATTGTGCCCCAGCACTTCCGGCCGGGCCGCGAACACCTCGGCCAGCCGGTCGCTGGCCGCGTTGAAGTCGGGGATCAGCAGTTCGACCCCGCAGCCGGGCACCGTGTCGTGGATCTCGCGGGCGGTCTGCGCGTACAGCCACGCGCCGCCGTCCGCCAGGTCGTCCCGGGCCACCCCGGTCACGGTGGCGTAGCGCAGGCCCATGGTGGCGACCGACTCCGCGACCCGGCGCGGCTCGTCGGTGTCCAGCGGCTGCGGCTTGCCCGTGGCGATCTGGCAGAAGTCGCAGCGCCTGGTGCACTGGTCGCCGCCGATGAGGAAGGTGGCCTCGCGGTCTTCCCAGCATTCGAAGATGTTCGGGCAGCCCGCCTCCTCACACACGGTGTGCAGGCCCTCCCGGCTGACCAGGCTCTTCAGCGCCGTGTATTCCGGCCCGGTCCGGAGCCGGGTCTTGATCCACGGCGGCTTTCTCTCGATGGGGGTCTGGCTGTTGCGTGCTTCCAGGCGGAGCAGCCTGCGTCCTTCGGGTGCGAGTACCACCCTTTCAGGGTACGTCCCGGGCGGAGGCATCCGTGCGCCGCAGGCGGGCGTACCGGGCCCAGCCCAGCGCGCCAGCGGCGATCCCGCCGGTGCCCGCGATGACCAGGACCACGCGCGGGTTGAGCGGGGCGAGCAGGCCGCCGGCCGCGGCCATGCCCACCGACGCCGCGCCGAACAGCACCCCGGAGTACAGGGCGAAGACCCGCCCCGAGATGGCCCCGGGAACGCGGTGGTTCAGGAAACTGCGGGTCGCCACGACCTCGACGCCGTTGGCCAGCCCGCCGATGCCGTAGGCCGCCGCGGCCTGCCAGAGCGTGACGGCGCCACCGGCCAGCGCGACCCCGGTGCCCGCGATGACCGTGCCGGCCAGGGTGGCCAGGGCCAGGTGGCGGCGGCGCACGAGGCCGCCCATCAGCGTGCCGCCGAGCATGCCCGCGGTCCAGGCGGCGACCAGCACCGAGTAGCCGGAGGCGCCCGCCTTGAGTACTCCCTCGGCGAAGGCCACCTCAGCCACGCTGGCCATGTTGCCGAAGGCCACCATCACCGCGACCACGAGCACCAGCAGCCCGGCCGTCCGGTCGGCGCGCAGGAAACGCAGCCCGGCGCTGAGCTGCCGGCCCACCGACTCGCCCGGGGTGTCCGCCGGCGCCGCCTTGCCGGCCAGGCCTGCGGGCCCGGCCGCCAGCGGGAGGAGGCGCAGGCCGATCGCGCCCAGGCCGTACACCGCGGCGACCGCGCCCAGCGCCAGGCCGGTGCCGCCGGCCGCGGTGAGCACCCCGGCCAGCAGGGGGCCTACGGTGAACCCGCCCCAGGTCGCGGCCTGCAGGTAGCCGTTGGCCCGGGTCACCCCGGCCCGGCCGGCCAGTTGCGGGACGATGGTGCTCAGGCCCGGCTGCAGCAGGGCCGCGCACACACCGAAGCCGAGGGACAGCCAGAGGATGGCCCCGATGCCGGTGAGCCGGGTCAGCAGCAGGGCGACCGCCGTCTCCGCGGCGGCCGCCGCCACCAGGACGGGCCGGGGCGACAGGCGGTCGAGCAGCATGCCCGCCACAGGGGCCAGGGCCGTGATCGGCACCGTCACCGCGAGGAAGACCGCTGCCACCGCCCACGAGGCGTGCGACGTCTGGTACACCCGGCTGGCCAGGGCGACCATGGCCAGCCCGTCCCCGGCAGAGATCAGGACCTGCAGGACAATCGCGAGGCTCAGCGCGTGGCGTGGGGTGGCCCGGTCCGGCTGGCCCGGCGTCCCTGTCTCCGCCAGGACCGGCCCGGCCGGACCCGGCCCGGCCAGGGCAGTCCCGGCCACCGCCGGACCAGGCCCGGCCACGGATGGCGGGGTCAGCTCAGCAGAGGTCGCGGTCGCGTCAGCGACCTGCGGGACAGACACAGAAGACTCCTAGGACGAGGGCAGGCTACGGCTCGGGGCGCTGATAGCGGGGGCCGCTGGTCCTAGTACACGCCGATAATCGTATCAGGACGGCCCCGGTGGCCTGGACATTTAACGTGGCGGCAGCACTGGCCGGGGCGGGGCGGCGGCCCGGCTCCTGGCTATTCGATGTGACGAGGTCCCGGCTATTCGATGTGACGAGAGGTGCCCTTGTCGGGGAGCATGGACGCATGCCAACGCAGTTCGATCCCCCGTCGGGGACACGTGACTTTCTGGCCGCGGACGTCGAGGCGCGCGAGCGCGCCTTCGCGGTGATCCGATCGGTGTTCTCGCGGTACGGCTTCGAGCCGCTGCAGACGCCGGCCTTCGAGCGCCTCGACGTGCTGCTGGGCAAGTACGGGGAAGAGGGCGACAAGCTCATCTTCAAGATCCTCCGGCGCGGAGAGCACGAGGCCTCCGGCGAGGCGGACCTGGCGTTGCGCTACGACATGACGGTGCCGCTGGCCAGGGTGGCTTCCGCGTACGGCAGCCAGCTGCCCACGCCGTACAAGCGTTACGCGATGGGCCCGGTATGGCGGGCGGACCGGCCCGGGCGGGGCCGCTTCCGTGAGTTCGTGCAGTGCGACCTGGACACGCTGGGCACGACGTCGGTGCTGGCCGACGCGGAAGTGATCTGCGCCGTGCACGACACGCTGGCCGAGCTGGGCGTCCCGGACTTCCGGTTCCTGCTCAACTCGCGGCACGTCCTGGCCGGCCTGCTGGAGGCCTTCGGCGTGCCCGGTGAACTCGGCCCGGGCGTGCTGATCACCCTGGACAAGCTGGACAAGATGTCAGCCGCGGACGTGGCCGCCGAGCTGACCGGGCGGGGCCTGGCCAGTGGCGCCGCCGGGGACCTGGTCGCCGCGATGACCGCCCCGGATGCGGAGGAGCGGATCCGGGCCGCGCTCAAGCCCAGCGACGAGGGCTCGGCCGGGCTGGACGAGGTGGATGAGGTGCTGTCCCTGGTCAGGGCGCAGATCCCGGGCGAGCGGATCGCGTTCACCCCGCGCCTGGTCCGCGGACTCAGCTACTACACCGGCCCGATCTGGGAAGTCGTGGCGGACGGGGTGCCCGGGTCCATTTCCTCGGGCGGCCGCTACGACCACCTGATCGAGGAGCTGGGCGGCCCGGATGTGCCGGGCACCGGCGGCTCGCTGGGCATCGAGCGGATCCTCCTGCTGCTGCCGGAGAGTGCCCCGGCGGGCCGCGTGGGGCGGCTGGACGTGGCCGTGACCGTCCTGGGCCGGGAATTCGAGACCCGGAGCTTCTCGCTGGCCGCCGCCGCGCGCCAGGCCGGACTGCGGGCCAGCGTCTATATGGGCTCGTCGGGGAAGCTGGGCCGCCAGCTCAAGTGGGCCAGCGACCAGGGTGCCCGCTGGACCCTCATCTACGGCCGTCACGAGGAAGAGGGCGGCGCGGTCACCGTACGGGACATGGACAGCGGCGAGCAGGCCGCGGTGCCGGTAGCGGAGCTGCCGGCCTACCTGGCCGAGCAGGCTGGGACCGCGGGCTGATCCAGCCGGGATGGGCTAAACCGGCTGGGACGGCGGGCTAAACCGGCGAGGGGCTCATCGCCGCGCGGCGCCAGCGGGCCGCGCCGAGGGTCCCGGCGAGGTGGCGTTCCACCCCGCCGAGCATGTCCTGGACTCCCACCGGCTGCCCGAGCTCGGCCGACAGGCTGGTCACCCCGGCGTCCCGGATGCCGCACGGCACGAACCGGCTGAACCAGTCCAGGTCGCAGTCGCAGTTCAGGGCGAAGCCGTGCATGGTCACGCCGCGCGACACCCGGATCCCGATCGCGGCGATCTTGCGCTCCGGCTGGCCAGGCACCCACACTCCGCTGCGTCCCTCGACCCGGGTGGTGCTGACTCCCGCGTCCGCGCAGGCCCGCATCAGCGCTTCCTCGATGGCCCGCACGTAGGCGATCACGTCGACCGGCTCGCCGAGCCGGATGATCGGGTACCCGACGAGCTGGCCGGGGCCGTGCCAGGTGATCTTGCCGCCCCGGTCCACCTCCACCACCGGTGCCCCGGCGTCGCCCAGCGGCCGATCGAGCGGGCTGGTCCGCTTCCCGGCCGTGAACACCGGCTCATGCTGCAGCAGGAGACACGTGTCCGGGATCTCGTCGTTCACCCGCTGCCCGTGAATCTGGCGCTGCAGCTCCCAGCCGCGCAGGTAGGGAACGGGCTGCTCGCCGAGGCCGAGATGCACGTAGACCAGCTCGTCGCTCACCCTGCCCACGATATCCGCGGGCCCGGGCATCAGCTACCGGCCAACTTCCCGCCATCTCCCAGCAAAAGCACAGGCCCGGGCGCGGGAAGGAATGCGGCCAGCGGGGTAGTTAGCGCGTAGGGAGGTACTTCGCGTGATAGATGTGGACGAGCTCCGCCGGATGAGCCCGGACGAACGGGCCGAACTCGCCTGTGCCCTCGCCGCCCTGGAGGCTCCTCCTGATGCGGACGCCGCCATCAGCGGTGGCCAGCCCGGGCAGCCCGGCCCGTTCGCCGAGTCGGACCTGCCCGGGAACCCGCGCACCCGGGCCTTCGCGCTCATCGCCGTGATCGGCTGCGGCCTGGTGCTGGCCGCCTGGATCGGGGTGCTCGCCGTCACGCTGCCCCGGTACTACCGCTCGGGCGGCTGGCGGGGGGCGTGGGTGGGGTTCGACCTCGGCCTGCTCATCACGTTCGCGATCACCGCGTGGGCCGGCTGGCGGCACCGCCAGCTGGTCATCGTCTGCCTGGTGGTCCTCGCCACCCTGTTGTGCTGTGACGCCTGGTTCGACGTGACCCTGGATCTGCGCACGAACGATTTCCTGGTCAGCCTGCTGATGGCGCTGTGTGTCGAGCTGCCGCTGGCCGCGCTGGCCGTCATCGGCGCCCGCCGCCTCATGCGGCTGAACATCCGCACGGTCGGCCGTCTGGCGGGCCGGTCAGGGCGGGTGACGCCGCTGTGGAAGGTCCCCCTGTACGGGATGGAATCCCGCGGATTCCGCACCCTTATCCCGGCGGTGCCATGCCCGCCACCGGCGGAACCAGTGGTACCGGATGATCTGGTGCCGTTGGAGGAGCCCAGCCGGGCCGTCCTGGGCCCGGCCGCCCCGGACCAGGCCGCGCCGGGCCAGGCCCGCCGGGCCGGGGCCGGCGTGGACTGACGTCTCCAGGCCCGCGGCCCAGTCTTCTGCTCACTGCGAAGTTCCTGGCCGCGCCGCGCCATCGCGCCGGATGATACGGGAATGGCGCACTGGTATTCCTACGACGGCGCGAAGCTGGCCTTCCACCGGACCGGGTCCGGCCCCCCGCTGGTCTGCCTGCCAGGAGGCCCGGGCCGGGCTCCCGGGTACCTGGGCGACCTCGGCGGGCTCGGACATTCCCGCGAGCTGATCCTGCCCGACACCCGGGGAACCGGGGACAGCGAGGTCCCCGCTGACCCGGGGGCCTACCGCTGCGACCGCATCGCCCGGGACGTGGAAGCGCTCCGGGCCGACCTGGGCCTGGACCAGATGGACCTGCTCGCCCATTCCGCGGGCGGGAACGTGGCCCTGCTGTACGCGGCCGCGCACCCAGAGCGGATCGGGCACCTGATCCTGCTCGGTCCCAGCGTGCGCGCGCTCGGGCTGACGTTTACCGATGAGGACCAGCAGGCCGCCATGCGGCGGCGGGCCGCGGAGCCCTGGTTCGAGTCGGCCTGGGCCGCCGCGCAGGCCGCCGACGGCGGAGACGACTCAGCGGAGACCACGCTCGGCTGGCAGCCCTTCCTCTACGGCCGCTGGGACGACGCGGCCCGGGCGCATGCCGCGGCTGGCCTCGCCGGGAAGGCCGCCGACGTGCGGGCCGGCTTCTACGCGGAGGGGGCGTTCGACCCGCCTGCGACCCGGGCCGCACTGGCCGGCCTGGCGGCCCCGGTGCTCGTGTACGCGGGCGAAGTGGACGCCGCCGCCCCGCCCGGGCTGCTCGCCGGGGTGGCCGGGCCGGCCGGGCTCTTTCCCGGATGGGAACTCGTGGTCCAGCCGGGCGCCGGTCACTACCCCTGGCTGGATGATCCGGCCTGGTTCACCGCCGCGCTCACGGCGTTCCTGGCCGGGGCGCCCCGCAGTTCCGGCTAGGCGGCGGAGCCGGCCGGTCCGGCTAGGCCGCGGAGCCCGCCGGTCCGGCTAGGCCGCGGAGCCGGCGGGCTGCAGTTCAGCGGCGAGCGCGCTGGCCAGGTCCAGGTGGGTGAACCCGAATCCGGCCTCGCGCAGCACCCGGGGCAGCACCCGGGCGCTGGTCGTCAGGTCGCTGGTCACGCCGCCGAGGGCGATCGACAGCACCGGGGACGGGATGCTCAGCAACGCCGGGCGGTGCAGCGCGCCCGCCAGCGCGGTCGTGAAGGCGGCGTTGGTCTCCGGCTTCGGCGCGGTGAAGTTCACCGGGCCGGATATCTCCTGGTGGTCCACGAGGAAACGGGCCGCCCGGATCCAGTCGTCCAGGCTCACCCAGCTCATGTACTGGCTGCCCGAGCCGAGCTTGGCGCCCAGGCCGAGCCGGAACAGGGGCAGCAGCCTGGCCAGCACCCCGCCGTGGCGGGAGATCACGATCCCGCTGCGCAGGGTGGCCACCCGGATCCCCGCCTGCCGGGCTGAGCCGGCGGCGGCTTCCCACTCCCGCACCACGCCGGCCAGGAACCCGCTGCCCGCCGGGGCCGACTCGTCCACTTCCCGGCCGCCGGTGTCCCCGTACCAGCCGACGGCGGAACCCGACAGCAGGACCGCGGGCGGCTCATTCATGGCCGCCAGGAACTCGGTGAGCGCCCCGGTGCCCTGCACCCGGCTGGACCGGATCTCGTTCTTGTAGGACTCGGTCCAGCGGTGGTCAGCGACTCCCGCGCCGGCCAGGTGCACCACCGCGTCCGTGCCGTCCAGGGCCCCGCGCTCCAGGCCGCCCAGGCGGCTCAGCGGATCCCAGGCGATCTCACTGTCGGACGAGGGTGTCCGGCGCACCAGCGTGACCACCTGGTCCCCGCCTGCCCGCAGCGACGCGGTCAGAGCGCTGCCGATGAGCCCAGAGGCCCCCGTCACCGCGACTTTCATAGCTGCCCCGTCTTCCCCCGCCCGCGGCCCGCCCGGGGCCCCTCGCTTGAGTCTTCGTTGGCGGCGAGACTGGCGGATGCCCCTGGCCGGGTCAGTACTGGCCGGTGATCACCAGCCCGGTGCCTACAGCCCCAGTTCCGCCTCGAAGGCCCCTTCCTCCAGCCGGGCCTTCACCGTGCCCAGGAAACGCGCCGCGTCCGCCCCGTCCACCAGCCGGTGGTCATAGCTGAGGGCCAGGTACACCATGGACCGGACCGCGATCACCTCGCCCAGCGCCGGGTCCTGGACCACCACCGGGCGGCGCACGACCGTGCCGGTGCCGAGGATTGCGACCTGGGGCTGGTTGATGATGGGCGTGTCGAACAGCGCGCCGCGGCTGCCCGTATTGGTCAGCGTGAACGTGCCTCCGGCCAGGTCGTCCGGGCTCACCTGGCCACCCCGGGTCCGGGACGCCAGGTCCGCGATCTTGCGGGCCAGGCCACCCACGTTGAGGTCACCGGCGTTGCGGATCACGGGGACCATCAGCCCCCGCTCGGTGTCCACCGCGATACCGAGGTGCTCAGCGTCGTGGTAGGTGACCTGGTTCCCGTCCGGCTCGATGCTGGCGTTCAGCCGCGGATGCACCTTCAGCGCCTCCACGGCGGCCAGCGCGAAGAACGGGAGGAACGTGAGCTTGACTCCCTCACGGGCCTCGAAATCGGCCTTGGCCCGGTCCCGCAGCCGGGCGATCGCGGTCACGTCGACCTCGACCACGGTGGTCAGCTGGGCGGACGTCTGCAGCGACTCGACCATCCGGCGGGCGATCAGCTGCCGCGCCCGGGACATCCGCTCGGTCGTACCGCGCAGGTGAGACGGCTCGATGGCCGGCCGCGGCGTGCCCTGGGCCGGCCCGGCCGGTGCCTGCCCGGCTGGTGCCTGCGCGGCCGGTGCCTGCGCGGCGGCCGCCTGGCCGTCGGCGGCGGACTGCTGCGCTGCCGCGATAGCCTCGCGCCGGGCCCGGGCCGCGTCGATCACGTCCTGCTTGCGGATCCGCCCGCCGACCCCGGTTCCGGCGACGGTAGCCAGGTCTACACCGTGGTCGGCGGCCAGCTTGCGGACCAGCGGCGTGACGTAAGGGCCGTCGGCCGTGCCGAGCGGGGAGGCCGGCCGGGCCGGGCCGTTAGAGCCAGGCTGCGGCGGGGCCGGCGGCGCGGGAGGCTGCGGGGCCGGAGCCTGCGGCACCGCGGCGGACGGGGCCGGTGCGGGCGCCGGAGCCGCCGGGGGAGTGGCGGTCGGCTGGGACCGCTGCCAGATGTCACTGATGGACGCTCCGCTGGCCGCGGCCGGCTCCTGCGGGGGGCTGTCCGGCTGGCCCTGGTCCGCTGGCGGCGCGGCGGGCGGCTCCTCGACACTCTCGGGATCCCCCGCGCCCGGCGACCCGTAGCCGACGGCCTCGTAGGCGGCCGGCCGCTGGTACACGGCGGTCTGCTGGTCCTCGCCACCCTGGTACCCGCCCGCCGCGGGGTACGGGTTCCCCGCCTCGGCGGCGGGCTGAAGGTCGGGCTCCTGGCCACCTGAGGAGTAGTCCTCTGCCGGGCTCTCAGCAGGAGCGGCGGGAGCAGCCGGCTCGGTCTGGACCTGCGTCTCGGCGGCTGCTTCACCCGCCGCCGGGGCTTGCGCACCGTTCTCGTCGATAACTGCGAGTTCGGCACCGACCGCGACCGTCTCGTCCTCGGCGACGGTGATCCCGCGCAGGATCCCGGCCACCGGCGACGGAATCTCGGTGTCGACCTTGTCCGTGGAGACCTCGAGCAGCGGCTCGTCCGCCTCCACACGCTCGCCCTCCTTCTTGAGCCAGCGCGTGACGGTGCCCTCGGTCACGCTCTCACCGAGCTGGGGCATGGATACGGAGACCGACATGGCTTCCCGTGACTCCTTCGCTGTTCGACACTCACAGTTGCTGCTGTGCTGGGGGTGCGCGGCCCGGCCCGGGCTACGCGTGCATCTGCACGTGGCCCTGTCCGGGCTACGCGTGCAGATGCAATGGCTTCCCGGCGAGTGCGAGGTGCGCCTCGCCGATCAGCTCAGACTGGGTCGGGTGCGGGTGGATGAGCTGGGCCACGTCATACGGCAGCGCCTCCCAGTTGTAGATCAGCTGGCCCTCGGCGATCAGCTCGCCGACCCGGGCGCCGACCAGGTGGATGCCCAGCACCGGGCCCGGTGTGCCGTCCGGCCCGCCGCTGGCCGCCGCGATCACTTTCGCCGCGCCCTGGGTCTGCAGGATGACGCTCTTGCCGTTGCCGCCGAGCGGGTAGACGATCTCGGCGACTTCGATGCCGCGCTCGGCGGCCGTCTTCGACGTGATGCCCACCGACGCGACCTCCGGGTCGCTGTACGTGACCCGGGGCACGCCGTCATAGTCGATCGGCGTCACCGTCAGGCCGGCCAGCCGCTCGGCGACCAGGATGCCCTCAGCGAACCCGACGTGGGCCAGCTGCGGGCCGGGGATCAGGTCACCGACCGCGGAGATCGTGGGCACGTTGGTGCGGCAGTACTCGTCGACCGTCACGTAGCCGCCGCGTTCCACCGCCACGCCCGCCGCCTCGTACCCGAGGCCAGCCGACACCGGCCCGCGGCCCACCGCGACGAGGAGCAGGTCAGCATCCAGGGTCTTGCCCCCGGCCAGGCTGACCGTCACGCCGCTGCCGTTTTCCTTGACCCCCTCGAAACGGGTACCGAGTTCGTAGCCGATGCCGCGGCGCCGGAACGCCCGCTCCAGCAGCTTCGAGCTGGCCTCGTCTTCCAGCGGCACCAGATGCGGCAGCATCTCGACGATGGTGACCTCGGCGCCGAACGAGCGCCAGACGCTGGCGAACTCCACTCCGATCACCCCGCCGCCGAGGATGACGGCCGACTGCGGCACCCGGTCCAGCCGGAGCGCGTGATCACTGTTGATGACCCGCTCGCCGTCGACCTCCAGCCCGGGCAGGCTCCTCGCCTCCGACCCGGTGGCCAGCACGACGTGTGCCCCCTGGTAGACCGTGTCACCCACCCGGACCTGGGTCGGCGAGATCAGCGTGCCGTCGCCGTAGACGATCTCGATCTTCCGGCTGGCCAGCGTGCTCTGCAGGCCTTTCCAGAGCCGGTCGACGACCTTGTCCTTGTAGGCGTTTACGCCGGGCATGTCGATCCCCTCGAAGGTGGACCGAACCCCGAACGTCTCGCCCTCCCGGGCCTGGTCAGCGACTTCCGCGGCGTGCAGCAGCGCCTTGGTGGGAATGCAGCCCCGATGCAGGCAGGTCCCCCCGACCTTGTCCTTCTCGATGAGCGCCACGCGCTTGCCGAGTTCAGCGGCGCGCAGCGCGCAGGCGTACCCGCCACTGCCGCCACCCAGGATGACGATGTCGTAGGAACCGTTACTGTCCGCCACTGCTGTGCTCCTTGCTCCGATCAGTCTCTCGTCCCCGACCGCCATTAACACCCGGGCCCGGCTAGAGCCTTCCCTCCGCGGCGTCCACCGCTATCTGCACGAGGGCTCTGGTCGCCGCGCCCGTCCCGCCCTTCGGGGTATACCCGTGCGGCGGCCCATCATTGAACGACGGGCCCGCGATGTCGAGGTGAGCCCAGCGCACCCCCTCGGGCACGAACTCCCGCAGGAACAGCCCCGCGACGAGCATCCCGCCGTTGCGGTCCGGGGCCACGTTGACCAGGTCGGCGACGGTCGAGTCCAGGCCCTTGCGCAGCTCAGCGGGCAGCGGCATGGGCCACATGGCCTCGCCGGCCCGGTCGGCCGCGGCCACCACGGCGTCGCGCAGCGCGTCGTCGTTGGCCATGACCGCGGAGATCCTCGTGCCGAGCGCCACGACCTGGGCCCCGGTCAGCGTGGCCACGTCCACCACCACGTCGGGGGAGTCCTCGGCCGAGCGGGCCAGCGCGTCGGCCAGCACGAGCCGGCCCTCGGCATCGGTGTTGAGCACCTCGACGGTCTTGCCGCCGTAGATGGTGAGCACGTCAGAGGGGCGCTGGGCGCTCCCGCTCGGCATGTTCTCCGCGATCGACAGGTAACCGATGACCCGGACGGCCGGGGCCAGGGCGGCGATGGCCTGCATCGCGCCGATGATCGCGGCCGCGCCGCCCATGTCCGACTTCATGGTCTCCATCGACTTCGGCGGTTTCAGCGACAGCCCGCCGGAGTCGAACGTGATGCCCTTGCCGACGAACACCACGGTCTTGTCTGCCCGCGCTGGCGCGTACTCCAGGCGCACCAGCCGGGGCGGGTTCACCGACCCCTGGCCGACGCCGACGATGCCGCCGTAGCCGTTCTCCTGGAGCGCCTTCTCGTCCAGCACCTCGGCCTGCAGCCCGGACGCGGCGGCCACCCGCTCGGCCTCATCGGCCAGGGTGGCCGGGACCAGGTCCGAGGGGGCGGTGTTGACCAGGTCGCGGGCGAGCGATACCGCGCCGGCGATGGCCTCGGCGCGACGGCGGATACCGTCCGCCCCGCCCGCCGGGGCGGACTGCGCCGGGGCAGACTGCGCCGGGGCGAGTTCCGCCGGGATCAGCACGGTGATCGCGGCGCGGCGCCCGGCCTGCTGCCGGTACCGGGTGAACGCGTAGCCGCCCAGCAGCGCGCCGACCGCGACGGCCTCAACCGCATCCGGGTCGGCGGCCGGCAGGGCGAGCGCGATCCTGAGGTCGTCCCGGTCGCCGTTGGCCCCGGCCTGGCTGGCTCCCGTCCGGCTGGCCGCGGTCAGCGTCCTGACCGCCGCGCCGGCCGCGCGGCGCAGCGTCTCGGGGTCGAACGAGCCGCCCGCGTCCGCGCCACCGGCACTGGCCGGGCCCAGGCCGACTGCGGCGATCACCGGTGCGGTGACTGGTGCGCGGGCCGGCAGCCGGGTGACTTCCTCGGCCTGCCCGGTGCCGCCCAAGGTGGCCAGCGTGGCAGCCAGGCCGCCGCCCAGGGCCTCGTCGAGGTCAGCGGCGCCCGGCGCCAGGAGGGGCCCATCGGGGTCCTTGATCACTCCGATGACAACGGCGTCCGCGTCGATTGTGCGGGGCGCGCTGGTACTGATGCTGAGCGTCGTGGTCACGGCTCTGATGCTAGTCCCTGCCCGGGCAGGACGATCACGCGTCACGCATGGTCTGGTCCAAGGTGAGACACCGTGCCGCCGGCGCCGGCTGGCGGCGCGCTGAGGCCGGCCGGGCCGCCCCCTCGGGCCCGGCGCTGAACAGGTGGCAGCCGCGCGGGTCCAGGCGCAGCCCGACGTGCTGCCCCCGCTCCGCCCGGGTGTCAGAGAACACGCTGGTCAGGCGGCCGTGCCCGGGGATGTCGATGGCGTGCTCGTAGCCGCGGCCGCGGCGACGATGCCCGCGGCCATCACACCAGTGATCATGAAGAGCTTGTTACGCCGGGGGGTGTGCTTCATGAGCGGCAGATTGCACTAGCTGTTCGTACGCGGAATGTACGGCTGATGACCTGGACGTTAAGCGTGCAGTACAGGACGGATCTAACAGCTGTCACTTTTAAGAGCTGACAAAAGTTAGGCTTATTGGTGGCTCCCGGGTGGGGTCTGCGGGTATGCAGGAAGGTCGGCGGGTAGGCCGCCGGCCGGATGTGCGGGACAGGAGGTGGACAGTGGCCAGCAGGTACCGCCCAGGACGGTCAGTGGCCGTCTTCTTCTTCCGCGTAGACCCGCGCCGCGTAGTCGTCCAGCGACTGCTGGCAGGTCTCGAGGGCTTTCTCCGCTTCGGGGCGGCCCGCCGCCCCGAACGCGTCCCGGGCGCGGACCCGGGCGAACCAGGTCCGCAGCTTGACCAGATCGACCTCGTTCTCCTCAAGCTCGGCGTAGGTGAAGTGGTTGGCCACGTACTCCTTCTTCACCTGGCCCAGGAAATCCTCGCATTTGTCAACGATCTCCTCGTATTCGTCGTTCCGCGCGGCCTGGAACGTCGCCCGCACTTCCTGCTCGCCCGCCAGGACGCGGCAGGACAGCAGCGCCGCCGTGCCCGTCATGTCGAGGATCTGGCTGCGCAGCTTGCGCAGCGCCCGCTCGTTGCCCACGCTCGCGGGCAGCGCGGCGGCGGAATTCTGCAGGTAGATGGCCCCGAGGCTCTTGAGCCTGCGCCATACCGCCGACCGGAGGCGGCTGGGCTCGGACGGTACCCGGTAGATGAGGACCAGCCAGCCCTCGTCCGGCGCGCGGTCGGCGTCAGCCATGCCGTCATTCTCGCAGAGGCCAGGACTCGCCCTGTGCTGATCACCCCTACGATCAGCGCAGGGCCGATTCATGCTGTGCCGATTCATGCTGCGCCGTCCCCGGCGGTTGATGCTGTGCCGTCCCCGACGGCGACACTGGAGGTTCCGTGAATGCCGCCGCCCTCGTCCTGACCGTCTTCGTGGCCTGCGCCGTCGAGGCGGTCGAGGCGCTCACCATCGTGCTCGCCGCCGGGCTGACCCGGGACTGGCGCTCGACCTTCCAGGGCATGGCCGTGGCCCTGGTCGTGCTGGCGGCCGTGGTCGCTGCGGTCGGGCCAGCCCTGACCCTGTTCCCGCTGGGGGTGCTCCGCCTGGTGGTGGGGGCCCTGCTCGCGATCTTCGGGCTGATGTGGCTGCGCAAGGCCATCCTGCGGGCCTCGGGTTACAAGGGCCTGCACGACGAAGCGGGCATCTACGAGCGCCAGGTGGCCGCCGCCCGCGAGGCCCGGACCGAGCGCCGCTTTGGTGTCCGCGACTGGTACGCGTTCACCCTGTCTTTCAAGGGAGTACTGCTGGAGGGGCTGGAGGTCGTGTTCATCGTGATCACCTTCGGCGACAACCAGGGAAATGTGGGTCTCGCGGCGCTGGGGGCCGCGGCGGCGGTACTGGTCATCGCGGGTATCGGCGTGGCCGCCCGGGCACCGCTGGCCCGGGTCCCCGAGAACACGATGAAGTTCGCGGTCGGCATCATGCTGACCTCGTTTGGCACGTTCTGGGGGGCCGAGGGAGCCGGCGTCCACTGGCCGGGCAATGACGCCTTCCTGCTGGTGCTCGTCCCGGTCTACGCGCTGGTCTGCGTGGGCTATACCGTCCTGCTGCGCCGCAGCCGGGCCGCCGCGGCCGTCCCGGACCCCGCCCCCCAGCCCGCCAACCTCACCCCCGGCACCTTCACCATGGACAACCTCACCATTGACACCCGCACCCCTGACACCCGTACCCCTGACACCCGCACCACGGGGGAGAGGCCACGATGACCCGCTGGCTTCGTTCGTTCGGCGCGTTCTGGTACGACTTCGTCATCGGAGACGACTGGCGCGGCGCCGCCGCCGTGGTCCTCGCCCTGGGCCTCACCGCCGTGCTGGTGCATGGGGCCGGCCTGAACGCCTGGTGGCTGCTGCCGGTGGCCACGATCGCCGCCCTGGGCTGGTCCCTGCGCCGCGCCATCAGCAAGCCATGAACGCCCCATTGCTGACGTGAGGATCCCGGTCAATTGCTGGCGTGATGCGTCAGAAATTGACCATGATCATGGAGACTCCAACCGAAGGCAGCCGGCTAGCCAGGAACTAACCGGCCAGCCGTCCCGGAAACAGCCTGCCATGGCCAGCCGACGAGCGACCTGACCGGTCATCCGGTCGGGGTCAGGCGAACGTTATCCGGTAATCACACCGGCCCTTGCAGACGAACGTGCTGGTCGCGTCGTCATCAGCGTACGAGTAGGCGTACGGCTCGGCCTTCTTGAACACGGCGGCGTAGTCCACC
>DASQRM010000115.1:0-15476 GCA_035642895.1 Streptosporangiaceae bacterium
GATCGCCGGCGCAGCCGAGTTCTTCTCGTTCGGCACCAACGACCTCACCCAGATGACCTGGGGCTTCTCCCGCGACGACGTCGAGGCGTCGTTCTTCGGCAAATACATCGAGAAGGGCATCTTCGGCGTCTCGCCGTTCGAGACGCTCGACCGCGACGGCGTGGGCCGCCTCATCACGATCGCCGCCGCCGAGGGCCGCGCCACCAGGCCGGGCCTCCAGCTCGGCATCTGCGGCGAGCACGGCGGCGACCCGAAACCGGAGATCATGGTCCCGCTGGTCGGCGCGGTGCAGGAGCTGGAGGCCGCCCGCGAGGAGATCGAGCGGGTGCTGGCCGAGGTCGCGGCGGAGACCGGCACCAGCGTGCACACGCTGATCGGCACGATGATCGAGGTGCCGCGGGCCGCGCTGACCGCCGGGCAGATCGCGTCGGCCGCGCAGTTCTTCTCCTTCGGCACCAACGACCTGACCCAGATGGGCTGGGGCTTCTCCCGCGACGACGTGGAAGGCGCGTTCTTCAGCCGGTACATCGAGCTCGGCATCTTCGGGGTCTCGCCGTTCGAGACCATCGACACCGAAGGGGTCGGCCGGATGATCCGCATCGCGGTGCAGGAGGGCCGGGCCGCCCGGCCCGGGCTGGAACTCGGTGTCTGCGGTGAGCACGGCGGGGACCCTGACTCGGTGCACTTCTTCCACCAGGTCGGGTTGAACTACGTGTCCTGCTCGCCGTTCCGGGTGCCGGTCGCCCGGCTGGAGGCTGGCCGCGCCGTGGTCCTCGAGTCGGCGGGTGGCAGCGACAGCAGGTGACAGCACGGTCCAGTCACGATCAGGCCGGTTACGATCGCGACGCCACGGCCCGCTGGGTGGCTGAGCCACCCAAGCGGGCCGCGGCGGCGGGGTTTGAGCCCGGCCGGTTCGGGCGCGGGCCGTTCGAGCGGGACCGGGCCCGGGTCCTGCACACCTCAGCGCTGCGCAGGCTGGCGGCCAAGACCCAGGTGGTCGAGGTGGACGCGGGGGACTTCCCGCGGACCCGGCTCACCCACTCGCTGGAATGCGCGCAGATCGGCCGGGAACTAGGCGGCGCGCTGGGCTGCGATCCTGACCTGGTGGACGCGGCCTGCCTGGCGCACGACCTCGGCCACCCGCCGTTTGGGCACAACGGCGAGTCGGCCCTGGCCGATGTGGCCGCGGCCTGCGGCGGCTTCGAGGGCAACGCGCAAAGCCTGCGGCTGCTGACCCGGCTCGAGGCCAAGGTGCCCGGGGCCGGGCTCAACCTGACCCGGGCCACGCTGGACGCCACGCTGAAGTACCCCTGGCTGGCCGGCCCGGGCCTGCCCAAGTACGGGGCGTATGCGGACGACGCGGAGGTGTTCGGGTGGATCCGCGACGGCGCGCCGCCCGGACGCCCGTGCCTGGAAGCGCAGGTCATGGACTGGGCCGATGATGTGGCCTACTCGGTGCACGACCTGGAGGACGGCCTGCACGCCGGGCTGACCCGGTTCTCGGCGCTGGCCGATCCGGGGGAGCGGAAGGCCATCAGTGAGGTCACCGCCGACCACTATTGCGCTCCGGGATCGGTGACGCTGGACGAATTGGCTGAGGTATTCGACGACCTGCTCGCGCTGCCCTGCTGGCCGGACGGGTTCGACGGCGGCCCGCGGTCCCTGGCCGCGCTGAAGAACCTGACCAGCGAGCTCATCGGGCGGCTGTGCGGCGCCGCCCACCAGGCGACCATGGACGCGTCGGGCGCCCGCCCGATCACCCGGTACGACGCCGACCTGCAGGTGCCCCGGCGGCAGCGGCTGGAATGCGCGCTGCTCAAGGGGGTCACGGCCTACTACGTGATGAGCCGGGACGGCGCCGCCGAGATGCAGGCCCGGGAACGAGAGCTGATCACGGAGCTGGCGGCCGCAGTGCGCATCGGGGCTCCCGGCACCATCGATCCCGCGCTGCGGCCCGCGTACGAGACGGCCACGAGCGACGTGGGGCGGCTGCGGGTCGTGGTGGACCAGGTGGCTACGCTGACCGACACGTCCGCGGTCGCGTGGCACGCCCGCCTGTGCCGGTGAACACTGTGCCGGTGAAGTACCTGTGCCGGTGAAGTACCAGTGCCGCTGAAGTACCTGTGCCGCTGAAGTACCTATGCCGCTGAAGTAGCTGTGCCGCTGAAGTAGCTGTGCCGTTGAGATCCCTGCGAAGGAGCAGTCATGCCCGAAGGTCCGGCCTATGTGATCATCGGCGCCAGCCTGGCCGGCGCCAAGGCGGCTGAGACGCTGCGCGCGGACGGGTTCGGCGGAACCATCGTCCTGCTCGGCACGGAAACCGAGCGGCCGTACGAGCGGCCGCCGCTGTCCAAGGGGTACCTGCTCGGCCAGGCGGACAAGGCCTCTATGTACGTGCACGAGGAGGGCTGGTACGCCGGGCATCAGGTGGACCTGCGCTCGGGCGTGACCGCGACCGCGATCGACCGGGCCGCCCACCGGGTCGACCTGGACAACGGCGAGGCGGTCGGCTACGAACGGCTGCTGCTCACCCCCGGGTCATACCCGCGGGTGCTCCAGGTGCCCGGGGCCGACCTCGACGGGGTGCACTACCTGCGCACCGCGGCCGACTCCGAGGCGCTGGCCACCGTGCTGGCCCCGTTCCCCGGCGAGGAGACCCGCGTGGTCATCGTCGGCGCGGGCTGGATCGGCCTGGAGGTCGCCGCCGCGGCCCGCGAGAAGGGCGGCCTGGTGACGGTGCTGGAACCGGAGCCCACCCCGCTGCACCGGCAGGTCGGGCCCGAGCTGGGCCAGCGGTTCGCGGACCTGCACCGCGCGCACGGGGTGGAGTTCCGGCTGGGAGACAGCGCTCTCGAGCTTCGCGGCCAGGAGGGCCGGGTCACCTCTTTGCTGACGTCCGAGGGGGCCGAGCTGCCGGCCGACGTGGTGGTGGTCGCCATCGGCGCGGCGCCGAACGTGGCCCTGGCTGAGCAGGCCGGCCTGGAGGTCAGCAACGGTGTCGTGGTGGACGCGGCGCTGCGGACCAGCGACCCGGACATCTTCGCGGCCGGTGACGTGGCGAATGTGCCCCACCCGCTGCTGGGCCGCCGGGTCCGGGTCGAGCACTGGGCCAACGCACTGCACAGCGGCCCGGCCGCGGCCCGTTCCATGCTCGGCCAGCCGGTGTCCTACGACCGGGTGCCGTACTTCTTCAGCGACCAGTACGACCTGGGCATGGAGACGTCCGGGCTGCCCGAGCCCGGCTACTACGATGAGGTCGTGTACCGGGGCGACCCGGCGACGCTGGAGTTCATCGCGTTCTGGCTGTCCGGCGGCGCCGTGGTGGCCGGCATGAACGTCAACGTCTGGGACGTGACGGACGACATCCAGGCGCTGATCCAGGCCGGGTACGCGGGTACCACGGTGGATGCCGCCCGGCTGGCCGACCCGCGGGTGCCCCTGGCCGAGGTGCTGGCCTGAGCTATTGCGGGCCGGGCGGGAACGGGGCGAGGATGACCGTGATGTTGTCCCGTCCGCCCGCGTCGATCGCGAACGTGACCAGGGCCTGTGCGGCGGCCAGCGGGTCGGTGAGCGCGCCGGGCATGGCCAGCTCGGCCAGTTTCCCGGCGTCCGGCTGGTAGTTCCACAGGCCGTCCGAGCACAGCATGAGCACCCCGGGTCCGGGCGGCTCGAACGTCACGACGTGCGGGGCGGCCTCGCCGGGATCCGCGCCCACCCAGCGGGTCACCACGTGCGCGTGCGGGGAGCTCAGCGCCTCGTCCTGCGGCAGCAGGCCCGCGGACACCATCTCCTGGGCTAGTGAGTCGTCCCGGGTGAGCTGCTGCGCGGCCGGTTCGGGATCAGGAGTGGCGGGCGCGTCCAGCCAGTACGCCCGGCTGTCACCCAGCCAGCAGAGCGTGGCGGCCGAGCTGGTGATCACCGCGGAGACGAACGTGGCCGACCCCACGCCGCCCGGGGATTCGGCCAGGCTGGCCACCGCGTCCTCCGCGGACCGGACCGCGGCCGAGGATGCCTCGGTCAGATCGGTGCCGTCCTGCGCCGCGGTGCGCAGCACTTCCGCAGCCGCCTGGGCGGCCGCGAGTGAGGCCTCAGCCGGGCGGATGGAGGTGGACACGCCGTCACAGACCACCGCGACCAGGACCGGGCCGTCCGCCGCCGGCACGACCGCGAGTTCCATCGCGTCCTCGTTCTGGCGGTGGCGCAGGCCCCGGTCGGTCACGCCGGCTATCAGGCTGAGGTCAATCTCCTGGTGATCATGCGACATCACGGCACCATCCCAGGGTCTACCCAGATTCGGCTCGGCTAGTTCTCGCTCGACTGGCTCCGCTCGACCAGTTCAGCTCGACCGGGTTGGCTGACATCCTATGCTGCCCGGCCAGGGTCGCAGGCCCGCACGAGATGCTCGGTCCAGGCTCGGCCGGCCGGCCCCGGCGGGCGGCGACGCAACCGGACCAGGCCGATCGGGGGGTGCGCCAGTTCGGGCCGGAGCGGATGGACATCGATGGCCTGGCCCGCGGCCCGCGCGGAGGACCCGGCCAGCAGCGCGACCCCGAGCCCGGCCGCGACCAGTTCGCAGATGCTGGCCGGGCTGTGCGTCTCGAACGGGATGCGGGGCACGAAGCCCTCGGCGGCGGCCGCATCCACCAGGATGCCGCGCAGCCCGCTGCCGGCCGGCAGGCACACGAACGGCTGGTCGCGGACGTCGGCGAGCCGCGCCACGCCCCCGGCGAACGTGTGCCGTCCTGGCGGCGTGGCCAGCGCGACGGTCTCGGCGGCCAGGGGCTGGCCGAGATAGGCGGCGGGCAGGTCGTCGTGGAGGGGGCACAGTGCCACGTCGATCCGGCCCGCGTCCAGGTCGGCGAGGAGATCCGTGATGAGGCCGGTGCGCAGGGCGATGGTCACCCCGGGATAGCGGCGGTGGAATCCGGCCAGGGCCCGGGGCAGGTCGACCGAGGCGAGCAGCTGGGTGGCCCCGACCTGCAGCTGGCCCCGGGTCACCGTGGCCAGCTCGGCCAGGTCCGCGCGAGCCCCCTCGACCTGGGCGAGCGCGCTGCGCGCCCGGGCCAGCACCAGCTCACCCGCGGGCGTGAGGCTGACCCGGCGCGTGGTGCGCTCGAGCAGGGTCGTGCCGAGTTCCTGTTCCAGCCGCCGGATCTGGGCGGATACCGCGGGCTGGGCGACGTGCAGCTGCTCGGCGGCCCGGCTGAACCCGCCGTGCCGTACGACCGCCTCGAAGTAAGCGAGCTGCCGCAGCTCCATGTATTAATAATGACTGCTTATAACTGCCAGCGCAAAGCTGTCTTGGACTTATGAGTGTCCCACGGGCACGCTGGAACTGTGCAGCAACGAGCTATGCAGCAACGGAACCTCGGCGGGCTGATCACGTCCGCGATCGGGCTGGGATGCATGGGGCTGTCCCAGGGCTACGGCCAGGCTGACGACGAGCAGTCGGTCCGGGTCATCCGCCGGGCCCTCGACCTCGGCGTGAGCATGCTGGACACTGCGATGAGCTACGGCCAGGGGCACAACGAGGAGCTGATCGCCCGGGCCCTGCACGGCCGGACGGACCAGGTGCAGATCGCCACCAAGTTCGGCATCGTCCGCGGTCCGGGCGGGGTACGCGTCGACGGCCGGCCTGAGCACGTCCGCGGTTACTGCGAGGCGTCGCTGCGGCGGCTCGGGCGCGACGTGATCGACCTGTACTACGTGCACCGGGTCGACCCGGACGTGCCGGTAGCGGACACCATCGGTGCGATGGCCGGGCTGGTGGCCGAGGGCAAGGTCCGCTACCTGGGGCTGTCCGAGGCCACCCCGGCCCAGCTGGAGCAGGCTGCGTCGGTCCATCCGATCAGTGCGGTGGAGTTCGAGTGGTCGCTGCTGTGGCGCGATCCGGAGGACGACGTGGTACCGGCCGCCCGGCGACTGGGCATCGGGCTGGTGCCCTACAGCCCGCTTGGCCGCGGCCTGCTCACCGCCACCCTCGGCGCCGCGGACATCGACGGTAGCGACTTCCGCCGCGCTGACCCGCGGTTCCACGGCCCGGCCCTGGACCGCAACCTGAGTCATGTGGCGGTGCTGCGCGACCTGGCGGCGACCCTCGGGCTGACCCCCGGCCAGCTCGCCCTGGCTTGGCTGCTCGCGCAGGGCCCGGACGTCGTCCCGATCCCGGGAAGCCGCCGCCCGGACCGGATCGCGGAGAACGCCGCCGCAGCGGGGGTCCGGCTCGGCCCGGCCGATCTGGAGCGGCTGGCCGGCGAGCTGCCCCGCTCCGGCTGGGCGGGGGACCGGCACTCGTTCGCGGTCCCGGTGACGACCAGGGCCGACGCCGGCTAGATCCTTAAGGCCGCGAGGTCCTTAGCAGGCGACAGGTCCTTGCCGGGCGTTAGATCCCGCACGCCGCCGCGACGGCCTCGGCGGCTGCCTCGCGGGTGCCCGCTGCGGGGACGCCCGCCCGCTCGAAGTCGGTGACGTAGATGCCGGCCGCCGCAGCCGGGGAGCACGCGGCGTTCAGCGCGGGGATGTACTGGGACCAGATCTTGTTGAAAGCCAGGATCGCCGTCAGCTGAGTCCGCAGGTCCGCGGCGGGATTCCCGGTCACGTACCCGCCCGGCAGCGGCGTCCAGCCGATCAGGCCGCCCCCGCCGTCCCCTTCGGACTCGGGGTTGCCGCCGGACTCCTGGTAGATGTTCCCGGCCATGCCGGCCGCCGCGTTCCCGGTGTAGCCGTGCGAGGTCAGGAAACTCATGATGGCCGCGTAGTTGGCGGGCAGCGGCCCGCTGGCCGACGCCGAGCAGGACAAGTCCCCGGCCGCGTATGGGCCGAAGGCAAAGTAGGCGAAGGCACGACCATGTACTTCACTCTTAACGCCGAAGAGATCGATCGAGCAGCCGGGCGGGCCGGGCCAGCCGGGCCGGCCGGCCCGGCCGGGCCAGCGGGGGCAGCCGGGGAAACCGGGGCCGCAGGGGCCGCCGGGGAAACAGCCGCTGGCGCCCGCGGATCTGCTGGCGGCGATCGTCAACTCATCAGAGGACGCCATCATCGGGAAGACCACCGATGGCATAATCACTACCTGGAACGCGGCTGCCGAACGCATGTATGGGTACACCGCAGAGGAGATCATCGGCCAGCCGATCGAGGTCGTCTGCCCCCCAGACCGGGTCGCTGAGATCCAGGGGATCCTCAGCAAGATCCGCAGCGGCGAGCGCGTGCCGTATCACGAGACCGCCCGGCAACGCAAAGACGGGACCATCTTCCCAGTCTCCGTGGCGATCTCCCCGGTCTGGGACGACCGGCATGGCCTGGTCGGCGCGTCGTCGATCGCCCGCGATATCTCCGAGCGGTACCGCATTCAGGCCGAGCTTCGCCTCCGGACGGCCGACCTGGAGTGCGCTACCGGGACCTGGAGACCTTCTCCTATTCGGTCTCCCATGACCTGCGTGCCCCGCTGCGAGCGCTGGACGGGCTCAGTAACGCCCTGCTAGAGGACTGCGGGCCCAGCCTCAGCAAGGCCGGCCTCGGCTATACCAAGCGCATCCGGGCCGCCGCCGCGCAAATGACGTCGCTAATCGAGGACCTCCTGAACCTTGCGCGCGTTTCGCGGGCCGAGATTCACCCCCAGGTGACCGACCTTGGGGGCAGAGGTCGCCCGCATCGCGGAGGAGCTCCAGCACCAAGAACCAGGCCGTCATGTGCGCTTCACCATCAAGCAACCGGTCTGGGCCACGGCAGACCTGACGCTTATCCGCGCGGTATTGCAGAACCTGATGGACAACGCCTGGAAGTACACCTCCGGGCGCGACGACGCCACGATCGAGTTCGGGATGACACCCGACGGGACCTCATACAACCGGTTTTACCTGCGCGACAACGGCGCTGGCTTCGACACCACCTACGCCGACAAGCTGTTCAAGCCATTCGAGCGATTGCATACGGCCGCCCAGTTCCCTGGCACCGGCGTGGGCCTGGCGAGCGTCCGACAGATCGTGGAACGGCACGGGGGCCGCGTCTGGGCCGACGGTGCCCCGGGGCCGGTGCGACCTTCTACTTCACACTTCCCGCGAAATGAACCCGTACCAGTGTCACCGGCGCCCGTCAGCGAGATCGCCTACTGGATCAGCGACAACTCGTCTCCGGCCTGGGGCGGTTCATGACCGCCTCAGGCCTCGCGGGCGAGCTGGGTCAGCCGGATTTGCGGGGCTCGCCGCGGTACGTGCCGAAGGACCAGCGGTTGCCTTCCGGGTCGCGCGCCGCGAAGTCGCGGGAGCCGTAGTCGGTCTCGTGCAGCCCGTCGACGATCTCCGCCCCGGCCGCGGCGGCCCGGGCGTACACGCCGTCCGGATCGTCGGTGACGACATAGGCGCCGAAGGTGCCGGGCGGCACCGGCCAGCTGTCTTCCGCCTGGCCTTCCCGGACCGAGCCGAGCATGACGCCGCCGCCGGGCGGCCAGGACAGCTGGGCGTGGTGGACGACGTCACCGTCGCCGTAGACCACGGTCTCCTCGAAGCCGAACGCGTCGACGAGGAAGCGGATCAGGGCCCGCGCGTCGCGGGCCCGCAGGGTGGGCCACACCTGAGGTGGCGGGGTGTTATCGCTCATGACCCCAACTCTCCGCCCTGGGCGTCCGGACCGGATTGGACGTTTCGGAACTCCTCCGCCAGCCAGGTCGACGGAGGGCACCCGGCCAGCTCGCGAAACTCCCGGGCCAGGTGGGCCTGGTCGTAGTAGCCGCACCCGGCGGCCAGGCGGGCCAGCGTGCACTCGCCCGCCCCGGTGGCCTGGCGCTGCAGCGTCCGCCGGGCCCGGTCGAACCGGGTCACCCGGGCGGCGGCCTTGGGGGCCAGGCCGGTCTCGGTGAGCAGCCGGCGTTGCAGGTAGCGGGGGCTCCAGCCGACCCGCCAGGCCAGCTCCCCGGCCTGGATCCTGCCCCCACTGCGGGTCAGCAGCCGCCAG
Source organism: Streptosporangiaceae bacterium (assembly GCA_035642895.1). Taxonomy (GTDB): domain Bacteria; phylum Actinomycetota; class Actinomycetes; order Streptosporangiales; family Streptosporangiaceae; genus RYN-230. The sequence continues at coordinate 8,950 of DASQRM010000115.1, forward strand.
GCCTCGGCGATGTCCGGGGCCACCTGCTGGTCCAGGTCGGCGTGGTCGAGCAGGATCTGGTCGAGCAGCGCGAACCGGGCGGCCCAGGTGCCGGCCTCGCGGAGCCTCTCGTGCAGTTCCCGGGCCATGGCCCCGAGAACCTCGGAGCCGTCCACGTCGATCCCGGCCAGCTCACCTGCGGGGCGGCCGAACAGGGCCCGGGCGCCGAGCGGGCTGAGGGCGAGCTGGATGCCGGACTGGCGGCCCGGGTGGGTGATCAGTGCCGGGGTGGTGTGCAGGCCGCCGGCCAGGGTCACGTAGTCGCCCGGCGGGTCGGCGGGATCCGGGTGCGCCGAGACGGTCAGCGGATCATCCAGGGTGATGATCAGGGTCAGGTAGGGCGAGGGGAGTCCCCGGTGCCGACCTGGAGGCACGCCTTCCTGCCGGTATCCGCTGTACCAGGCGACCAGGCCGCGTAGCGGCGCCGCCGGGGCCGCCTGCGCTGACTCCGACACTTCCGCTGTCCATGGCGCCCGGGCCATGACCCCAGTCTGCCGGACGACCGGCCGTGACTGCGTGACCGGGACCTGCTCCTGCTCACCGGCCCCCACCTTCGGGTGAGGGCTGCAGCCGCGGGCCAGCCTCGGCCGCCGCGGCGGTGCCCGGGTTCCGCCTGCGGAGCCTCAGCCACCAGAACAGCAGCACCAGGGGCAGGATTAGCCCGCCGATCCCGTAGAAGGCGAACGCGGCCGGGCCGCTGATGTGCCTGACGAGCCAGCCGAAGTTCTGGCCGAAGAAGCCGGTGACGAACGTGAGCGGCAGGAACACCGTGGCCAGGATCGTGAGCTGCTCGATGGTGGCGTTCTGCCGGACGCTGACCTGCGTCTGCTCGACCGAGATCACCGCCATGTTGGCTTCCAGGACGGTGCCGAGCAGGTCACGCTGGGCGGCGACCTCCTCGTCGACCAGGAGCAGGTGGTCCTGGACGTCACGCAGGTACGGTTTCAGATCCGGTTCGCCGGCCCGCCTTACCGCGGAGACCACGCCGAGCAGCGGATGAACCGCCCGGTAGAACTGGTTGGCCTCGCGGCGCAGCGAGTAGATCCGCTCGGTGGGGGCCACAGTCCCGGAAAAGACGGTGGCCTCGACCTGGTCGATGTCGGTCTCGAGCCCGGCCACGACCGGCGCGTACCCGTCCACGACCTGATCCAGGATGGCCCACAGCGCCGAGGCACTGCCCGCTTTGAGCAATTCCGGCCGCTGCTCCAGCCGCTGGCGGGCCTCCCGCAGTTCACTCGCCGCGCCATGCCGCACCGTGATCACGAAGGTCGGCGCCAGGAACACGCTGATCTCGCCGAAATTCACCTCCTCGGCCTCATCGTCGTACCGTGCGGTCCGCAGGATGACCAGGCGCACGTCACCCTCGTACTGCTCGATCTTGGGCCGCATATGAAAGCTCTGGGCGTCCTCCACCGCCAGTTCGTGCAGCCCGAAGGCCTCACGGACCTGGTCTAGCTCTTCCGCCCCTGGCTCGAACAGCCCGAGCCACACGAATCCGTCCTCGGCGCGCCTGGCCGCGGCCTCCTCCAGCGAGACCGGCCCCTCCTCCTGCCTGCGGCCGTCCTGGTAGTGAGCACAATCAATGATCATCGTGGGGACTCCTTGCCGTGCGTTAGCCAGATCGCGATACACAGCATGATGGAGCCGGGGGAAATCAGGAACCGGCGCGCCCGCTGCGCGGTCAGGGCGGCCCGGTCATAAGGACGCCATTTCTGGTCCGTACCCGCCTGTAACGCTGTCGTTAACCCGGCCGGGTCGGGGGACGGCCAGGCTCGGACACGCTCAGGCCGGGAGGATCGCGGCCAGCACGGCGGCGGTGTCGGTGAGATCGGGCAGGACAGCATCGGCGCCCGACGCCGTGAGGTCGGCCACCGAGAACTCCCCGGATGCGACCGCCACCGCCCGGGCCCCGGCCACCTGGGCGGCCTCAACGTCCAGGGGCGTGTCGCCCACCAGCACCGTGGCCGCCCCGCTGAAGTCCGCCCCGTACGCCGCCGTGGCGCTGGCCCGGGCCAGCGGGACCAGGTCGGCCCGGATCTCGTGGGCATCGCCGTAAGCGCCGACCCGCAGGTCCAGGTCGCGGTCGAGGCCCAGGGCACCCAGCTTTACCTGGGCCATCACCCGCATATTGCCGGTCAGCACCGATTGCACGAGGGGGCCGCCGTCCCACGGCCCGTCAGCCAGCGCCCTGACGGCCTCGGCGGCGCCGGGAAGTACCTGCCCCTGCTCCCTGACCAGGTCGGTGACGTCCGGGGCCAGCTGGGCGAGGAGCCGCTGGAAGGCATCCAGCTGGGTCCGGGGATGCGGGACGCCGGCCAGGGCCAGGACCTCGAGCGCGATAGCCCGGTCGGTACGGCCGGCCATCGACGGGGCGACCGGCACGTCACGGCCGAACATCTCACCGAAGGCCAGCTGGTACACCCGCCGGCCTGCGCGGCCCGCGTTGATCAGGGTGTGGTCCACATCCCACAGGACCAGGCGGCCGGGCACGTCGCGACGGTACCGCATCGTGGTCCGGCGCCGCTGAGCCCCGTGCCCACCCCGGCCCGTCGGGGCGCTCCGCCGCGCCGCACACCGCCGCGCCGCGCTTCATGATCACGGTACGGTTGCGGCGCCCCCCGGAACCCGCTGACGCATCGCGCCCTTTTGACCCTGATCATGGGGATCGGCTATCGGGCCGCGCGCGGCGCGGAGCAGCCGTCGGCCACCGGGACTAGACTCGCCGCGACGGAGAGCAGTGACGAGCGGCGGAGGGTGCCAGTGGCGGGCCGGATCCGCGATGAGGACATCGCACTCGTCCGTGAGAAGTCAGCCATCGATGAGGTCGTCGGGGAGTACCTCCAGCTCCGCAACGCGGGCGGCGGATCGCTGAAGGGACTATGCCCCTTCCACGACGAGAAGACCCCCTCGTTCAACGTCACCCCGGCCCGCGGCCTGTGGTACTGCTTCTCCTGCGCCAACGGCGGCGACGTCATCAAGTTCATCCAGCAGATCGACAACCTGTCCTTCGTGGAATCGGTGGAGCGGCTGGCCGCCCGGGCCGGCATCGACCTGCGCTACGAGCAGGGCGGCCAGGTGCCGGGGCGGGAGCACAGCCAGCGCCGCAGGCTGCTGGAGGCACACCAGGCCGCCGCGGAGTACTACGTCGAGCGGCTGCACTCGCCGGCCGCCGCCCCCGGCCGTGAGTTCCTGACCGAGCGCGGCTTCACGCTGGCCGACGCGGAGCACTTCGGGGTGGGGTACGCGCCCGCCGAGTGGGAGGCGCTCACCCGGCACCTGCGCGCCCGGGGCTTCACCGAGCAGGAACTGCTGACCGGGGGACTGGCCAGCCAGGGCCGCCGCGGGGCGATGGACCGCTTCCGCGGCCGCCTGATGTGGCCGATCCGGGATCTGACCGGGGACGTGATCGCGTTCGGCGCCCGCAAACTCAACCCGGACGAGGATGGCCCGAAGTACCTGAACACCCCGGAGACCCCGCTGTTCCGCAAGAGCACCGTGCTGTACGGGGCGGACCTGGCCAAACGCGAGATCGCCGCGCGCCGCCAGGCGGTCATCGTCGAGGGATACACCGACGTGATGGCCTGCCACCTGGCGGGCGTCGGGACTGCCGTGGCCACGAGCGGTACCTCATTCGGCGACGGGCACATCAAGATCCTCCGCCGGCTCCTGATGGACGCCGACCAGTTCCGCGGCGAGGTCATCTTCACCTTCGACGGCGACGCCGCCGGCCAGCGCGCCGTGCTGCGGGCCTTCGACCTCGAGGAGCACTTCGTCACCCAGACGTTCGTGGCCGTGCAGCGGGACGGCCTGGATCCGTGTGACCTGCGGCTGAAGCAGGGTGAGCAGGCCGTGCGGGACCTGATCGCGCAGCGGCTCCCGGTCTTCGAGTTCGCCATCCGCAGTGAGCTGGCCAAGCACAACCTGGATACCAACGAGGGACGGCTGGCGGCCCTGGACGCGGCGGCCCGGATCGTCGCCAGGATCAAGGACCGCGGGCTGCGCGACCGCTATGCGGTCAGCCTGGACCGCTGGCTCGGGATGCTGAACGAGGAGTTCGTGCTGGCCCGGGTCCGGGAGCACGAAACCGGTCAGGACACCAGGCGGGGCGGCGGCCCAGCCCAGGCCCGCGGTGGCAGCGCGGGCCGGGGCAGCGGCCCGGCCCGGGGGACTGGTCCGGGTGGCGCGCCAGCGCGGACAGCGCCTGGACGGGACGCTCCAGATGGGAACCTGTACGACGCGAACGACCCCGTGGTCAACCTGGAACGCCAGGCGCTCAAGCTCGCCATCCAGCGCCCGGCCCTGTGCGGCCCGGTCTTCGACATGCTGCAGAAGGACGATTTCAGCGTGCCGGTGCACGGCTCGGTCCGCGAGCTGATCGCCGGCTGCGGGGGAGTGGCTGCGGCCGGCCCGGCCCGGGAGTGGGCCAGCCAGTTGATCGACGCCACGCCGAACGACCGGGCCCGGGAGTTCGTCACCCGGCTCGCCGTGGAGCCGGTGGAGACGCCGCGGGCGGACGGCGAGGCGGACGCTCGGTACGCCGAGGAAGTACTGGCCCGGGTAGCGGAACTGGCGGTGAGCCGGCAAATCTCCACGCTGAAATCGCGTCTGCAGCGTCTGAACCCCACCGATAACCAGAGTGACTACAACCGGACGTTCGGCGATCTGGTGGCCCTGGAGCAGCGCCGGAAGGCCCTCCTGGAGCGGGCTTCGGGCGCTCTGTAGGCCGGCCTGGGAGCGGGCTTTCTGGCCCCGGTGAGCTGAAGTCCGGGCGTGTTCCGGTCTCGCCTGCTGCGGCAGATGTCATCCGGTTGGGCTGTTGTGGCAGGTGAGCCACGCAGACGGCCCCGTACATCGGGCAGAACGCTGAGTGCGTTACTTACCAATAGGTGACAAAATTAACGCCCCCGTTACCCCGGGTTCGAGGCGCACACTGGTCTGCGTGACCCTTACGTTACTTCCCAGTGGCGGTCTGTCAGCGGAACAGGTGGCGGAGCTGGTCGCACGGGCCAGGGAACGCGGCACTGTTACCGCAGCTGACATCACGTCCGCGCTCGACGCCGCAGACCTCCCGGCCGATGCCTTCGACAACGTCGTGCGGCTGCTCACCGACGAGGGCATCGAGATCCTCGATCCCCCGGCCGAGGACGCGCACGACGCCCCCCGGGACATTCCCGCCGACACCTCAACGCGGGCGGGCACCGGTGACCTCGTCCGCATCTACCTGCGTGAGATCGGCCGGGTGCCGCTGCTCACCGCGCAGGACGAGGTGGAGCTGGCGAAATCCATCGAGGCGGGGCTGTTCGCCGAGGAGAAACTGCAGGGCGGATTCCCGGTGCTGGATGCGCACCGCGCGGAACTCGGCGAGCTGGCCGACTTCGGGCTGCGGGCCAAGCAGCGTCTCATCGAGGCCAACCTCCGGCTGGTCGTGTCCATCGCCAAGCGGTACATCGGGCGCGGGATGGTCTTTCTTGACCTGATCCAGGAGGGCAACCTCGGCCTGATCCGCGCGGTCGAGAAGTTCGACTACACCAAGGGCTACAAGTTCTCCACGTACGCCACCTGGTGGATCCGGCAGGCCATCACGCGCGCCATCGCGGACCAGGCCAGGACCATCCGGATCCCGGTGCACATGGTGGAGACCATCAACAAGATGGCGCGCGTGCAGCGCCAGCTGCACCAGGACCTGGGCCGAGAAGCCACACCGGATGAGATCGCCGCCGAGATGGACCTGACCCCGCACCGGGTGGCCGAGATCCAGCGGATCGCCCAGGAACCCGTCTCGCTGCAGTCCCCGATCGGTGAGGAAGACTCCGACCTGGGTGACTTCATCGAGGACGCGGACGCCGTGGTGCCCATCGAAGCCGCGGCCTTCATCATGCTCCAGGACCAGCTGGAGCAGATCCTGGACACCCTCTCCCCGCGCGAGCAGAAGATCATCCAGCTCCGGTTCGGCCTGATGGACGGGCATCCCCGGACCCTGGAAGAGGTCGGCCGGGAGTTCGGTGTCACCCGCGAGCGGATCCGCCAGATCGAGTCGAAGACGCTCGCCAAGCTCCGCCACCCCAGCCGGGCCCAGATGCTCCGCGAATATCTGGGCTAGCAATTAACCCGCTAAAGCTTCATTGACCTGCGAAAACACGGTCTTGCGCGCCTCTTAGTTGCATAGCATGCCGCAGTGAGCCAAGATAATGGCCATGCCAACACCAAGCAGGCAGGACGCTGAACGGGCTGCGGAGCTTGCCCGCGATCTTGAGAACGTACTAACGGCGCTGGCCTTCCCCCTCTCGGCGGACGGCGTTGCAATGGTTGACCTGGGTGCCTGGAAGGCCGCCAGTGTTCCCGAGATGCTGACCAGGCTGCAGAGCCGCATCAGCCAAGTACTCCCCCTCCTGTCCTCATGACACCGGACGAGCTGGACACGCTGAAAGAGTCGTGGATTACGCACCTGCAGGCCGAGCGGAAGTCGCCGCACACGATCCGCACCTACA
>DASQRM010000116.1:0-15257 GCA_035642895.1 Streptosporangiaceae bacterium
GGGCTACTGGTGGCGCTGCCTCAGCCAGTCGAGGGAGGCCTGGGCGACGTCGCGCCAGGCGTGATCGATGGTGAGCGAGTGCCCGCGGTCGGGGAACTCCCGGAAGTCGGTGATGGCGGGGGACTTGTGGTAAAGCTTCCGGGTCGCGGTGGTGATCGCCGCCGGGACCGTATGGTCGTGGCCCCCGGCGATCAGCAGCAGCGGGCCGCGGTCCTTGTTGCGGGTGTCCACGGCAGCCGGCGAGGTGCGGGTGAAATTGGCCAGGGCGTCCTCGAACAAGGGCTTGCCCGGTGAGGGTATGGTCCAGCGGTCGAACAGCTCGGAGGACTCCTGCGCGCTCAGCTGGTTCCCGAAGCCGTAGCGGAACTGGCTCGGGGTCAGCGACACGGCCCGCTCCCGGTTGGCGGGCTTGCGCAAGGCGATCGAGGCCACCCGCAGCGCCGACGGGGGCAGGTAATACACGCCCTTGATCGGCGCCGCGTCGATGGCCACGCCCGCGGCGGCCACGTTCTGCCCGAGCAGCCGCTGGACGATCAGGCCGCCGAAGGAATGCCCGATCACGATGGGCGGGGCGCTCAGCCCCCGGATGATCCCGGCGTAGTGCTCGACCACGTCGTTGATGCCCTTCCCGGCCACCTGCTCCGGGTGGCTCCGCGTCTCCTCGGCGGTGTCAGCGTCGCCCGGCCAGCCGGGTGCGACGGGCGCGTACCCCGCCTCCTGGAAGAACTCCACCCACGGGCCCCACGACGTGGCGTGCAGCCAGAGACCGTGCACGAAGACAACGGGGGTTCCTGCTGGTTCCATCTCGTGCCCTTCCGCCGGCGCGGCCGCGCGCCGCGCGTCCCCCGGGTAGGTACCCGCTTTGCCCCAGGGTGCACCCAGGCCCGGTGAGCCCCGTCTGCCTAGCCCGGCCTCACCCGTCGCCGATCCGCTCACCGCTGGCCGCGTCGAACAGGTGAACGTGCCCGGGGTCTGCGCCGGCCCTGATCAGCTCGCCGGGCTGCGCGCGAACCGGCCCGGACCGGACGATCACATTGCTGCCCGGGTCACCAGCCAGCTGCCCGTAGATATACGCGTCACCGGCGGCGTCCTCAACCAGGGCGACCTTGAGCTCCAGCTCACCGTCGCCGGCGGCCAGGTGCTGCGGCCTGATCCCGGCGACGACCCGCTCCCGGCCCTGGACCGCCCGTCGCTGCGCATCGCCCAGCCGCAGGCTCGCCCCGGCCAGCCTGATTCCGTCCTGCTCCACCAGGGCGTCGAACAGGTTCATGGCCGGCGACCCGATGAACGAGGCGACGAACGCGTTGGCGGGCCGGTCATACAGCTCGGCTGGGGCGGCGAACTGCTGCAGCCGCCCGTCCTGCAGCACGGCCACCCGCTGGCCCATGGTCATGGCCTCGGCCTGGTCGTGGGTGACGTAGACGGTGGTCACCTGCAGGCGGCGCTGAAGCTCGGTGATCTGGGCCTGGGTCGCCGCGCGCAGGCTGGTGTCCAGGTTGGACAGCGGCTCGTCCAGGCAGAAAACCTTGGGCTCACGGACGATGGCCCGGCCCAGCGCGACCCGCTGGCGCTGGCTGCCGGACAGGTTGCGCGGCGTGCGGTCGAGCAGTGGTTCCAGATCGAGCAGGCGGGCGGCCTCACGGACCCGGCGGGCAGACTCCTCCTCGCCGATGCCGCGCATCCGGAGCGCAAAGCCCATGTTCTCGCCCACCGTCTTGCTCGGGTAGAGCGCGTAGTTCTGGAAGACGATCGCGACGTCACGGTCCCGGGACGGGACGCCGGCCATGTCCTGGCCGCCGATGAGGATCGTGCCCTCATCGACCTCCTCCAGGCCGGCGAGCATCCGCAGGGAGGTGGTGGTGCCGCAGCCAGGCGGGCCAGTCATGACCACGAACTCGCCGTCGCCGATGGCCAGGGTGAGCGCGTCCACCGCGGGCCGCCCGGCTCCGGGATAGACGCGCGACGCGTTCTCGTACCTGACCTCAGCCATGATCGTCTCCTCAACCCGGCAACCGCCCGGTCATTCCCGCCCCGCGCGGCCCGCCCCACCCGCCCTACCAGTCCCACCAGCCCCGATGACCCCAGGCCGCCGTTCGTGATCAACTGATAGGTGTCGCAATAACGACACCTATCAGTTGATCACGGAACGCACACCGGAGGGCTACCCCGCGATGACCGCTGTGGCCGGCGCGCCGTCCTCACGGACCGGCTGGGGGAGGGTCACGGCCTCCGGGCACCTGCGGGCCGGCAGCGCGAACGCGACACCGATCGCGGCGACCAGGGCCACCACCGCAGACACCCGCATGCCGGTGGCCATGGCCGTGGTGAACGCGGTGTGCGCCGCATCGGTCAGCTGGGCGCCGGATGCGCCGCCGAGGTGCCTGCCCACGATGTCCGCCGCGGCGACCGAGCTCGTGGCCAGGTGGCTGACCGGCTGCGGCAGATGGGCGGTGGCCAGGGCGCTGCCGAGGTTCGAGCGGTAGACGTTCTCGGCCAGGCTGCCGACGATGGCGATCCCGAGGGCGCCGCCGACTTCGCGGATCGTGTCGTTGATCGCGCTGCCCGCCCCGGCCTGATGGGCGGGAACCGTGGTCATGATGGTGGTACTGGCCGGCGCCATCACCAGGCCCATGCCCGCGCCCATGATCGCCACGGCCGCGGCCAGCGGCGGGTAGCTCGTGTGCACGCCGGCCGTGGACAGATCGAGCAGGCCGGCCCCCATGAGCACGATGCCCGCGGGGATGACCACCCGGCTGCCGAGCCGCCCGGCCAGGATCGTGGAAACCGGCGAGACGGCGGCCATGGCGATCGCGAAGGGCAGCGCGCGCACCCCGGCCGATAGCGGGCTGTAGCCGTGCACCAGCTGGAGGTACTGGGTCAGCACGAACAGGCTGCCGAACAGGGCGAAGAAGATCACGGTTACCGAGGCGGCCGCCGCCGAGAACGCCCGGACCGCGAACACCCGCAGGTCGATCAGCGGGTTCGGGATGCGCAGCTCCCACCAGGTGAACAGGGCCAGCCCGGCCAGTGCCACGCCGATCTCAGCCAGGGTGACCGGCCCGGTCCAGCCGCGGGTGGGAGCCTCGATGATGGCGTCCACCAGGAGGAACAGCGCCCCGGCGATCATCAGGGTGCCCGCGAAGTCGAGCCGGTGACTTCCGGGCTCGGCGGTCTCCGGCACGGTCAGCAGCACTCCGGCCAGGGCCGCCGCCACGAGCGGGACGTTGATCAGGAACACGCTGCCCCACCAGAAGTGCGACAGCAGCAGGCCGCCCAGGGTGGGGCCGATCACGATGCCCACCCCGGCCACGGCCGACCAGGCCGCGATGGCCTGCGGCCGCTCCCGGGGCGGGAACACGGAGTTCAGGATGGACAGCGTGGCGGGCATCACGAACGCCGCGCCGAGGCCCATCACCACGCGCGCCCCGATCAGCATGCCGGCGCCGGAGGCGAACGCCGCCGCGGCACTGCCGAGGGCGAACACGGCCAGCCCGCAGATCAGCGAGAGCCGCCGGCCGTAGCGGTCACCCAGCGCGCCGGCCGGGACCAGCAGCGCCGCGAAGCACAGCGTGTAAGCGTCCGCGATCCACTGCAGCGAACTGGTCCCGGCGTGCAGCACCCGGGCCAGTGTGGGCAGGGCGGTGTTCAGGATGGTGTTGTCGATGACGACCACCAGGAGGCTCAGGCAGAGCACGAGCAGGATCTGCCGCCGCCTCGGGTGACCCTGCGGCCACCGATGTGAGCTGGGCATCGGATTCTCCTTGTCACGCTGACTTACAGCTGTTGACTTACGACCGTTCACTTACGAGTGTAAGCATAGACATATGAGCTAACAGCTGTAAAGTAGGAGCCGTGAATACCGCATCAGAGCTGGTCCCGCCCGCTCCGCCCCGGCCGCGGCAGCGCAACGCCCGGGGCCAGGGAGCCAAGCTGACCGAGGACATCGTGGCCGGGGCGCTCGCGCTGATCGAGCGGTCCGGCTCAGACGAGGCGGTCACGCTGCGCGCGGTGGCCCGGGAGGTCGGCATCTCCGCGCCGTCGATCTACCCCCACTTCGCGGATCGCGACGCCATCGTGATGGCCGTGGTCCTCCGCGTTTTCGATGAGCTGGCCGGGGCCATCGAGCAGGGCTCCGCGTCGGCCCGCCAGGGTCCGGTGGAACGCCTGGTGGCCGGCTGCGAGGCCTACGTCGGCTACGGGCTCGCCCATCCCGCCCGGTACGGCGTGCTGTTCTCCCGGTCGCACGGGATGCCGCAGGACTACTGCGCGCCGGTGCCGCTGGGCCCGGAAGGCCACCCGGTCCTGGAATTCGGCGCCGAGGCGTTCGCCCTGCTCGTCCGGGGTATCGAGGACTGCGCCGAGGCGGGAGCGTCGGCGAGCACCGACGTGATGGCCGACTCGACCGCGGTCTGGGTGGCCCTGCATGGCGCGGTTACGCTGCGCACCTCGCTGCCCGGCTTCCCGTGGCCCGAACCGGGGACCTTCGTCCGGAACCTCGTGCTCTCACTCGCCCGGATCACCGGCCACCCGGACGGCGGCTGACCGGACCGGGCACCCCCACCTGGGGTGTCCCGGCCCGGGCGCCGGAACGCTCAGCGGCCGGTGACCCCGTCGAGAGCCTCCCGGAGCAGGTCGGCGTGCCCGTTGTGCCGCGCGTACTCGCCGATCAGGTGCACGTACATCATCCGTACCGAGAACGTGTCGCCGCCGCCGGCGTCCAGCGTGTCCTCGAAACCCAGGCCGGCCGCGGCCGCGTCGGCCTGGCGCCATTCCTCCTGCAGTCGCGCGATGTCCGCCTCGGCATCCGCCGCGACGGCGTCGTTGAAATCGGCGTCCTTTCCCCGGGCCGGGTCGTACATGGGCGGGACCGGCTGGCCGGCCGCGCGCTGCCGGAACCAGATCCGCTCAACCTTGGCCAGGTGCCGGATCAGGCCCAGCAGCGACAGGTTTGAGGATGGGATGGGCCGGCGAGCCAGCTGCTCTCCGGTCAGCCCGGCACAGATGTTCAGCAGCGTGGATCGCTGATAGTTCAGGTAGCCCTCGAGGATCGGCCGGTCATCACCGGTCATCGGCCCGTCGACCGGGCTGGGCGTCGGTACGGTCCAGGTCATCGCCCCAGCCTGCCAGGAACGCCCACCGGGGGACGAATCGGGGGCGGCGTCCTCGAGAGAAACCTCTTGACAGAACCCTCTCGAGAGGTGATTATCGAGATATGCCTCTCGACGATGACGACGGCAACGCCGGCCCGCAGCGCCCTCCCGGCCCCCTGGATGACGTCCGCAAATCCCTGGATGACGTCGGCAAATCCTTGGAAGATGTCGGCAAGTCCCTGGATGACGTCCGCCAGCTCACCGACTCGCAGACGCTGCGGGCCCTGACCCACCCGGTCCGGATCGCGCTCATCGAGGCCCTCCTGCTGGGCGGCGCGATGACGGCCACGGAGGTCGGCGAGCGGATCGGCGAGTCGGCCACCACCTGCTCGTTCCACCTGCGCCAGCTGGCGAAGTACGGCTTCGTGGAGGAGGCGGGCGGGGGGAAGGGCCGGTCCCGGCCCTGGCAGCTGACCGCGACCGGAATGCAGTTCAGCTCGGTGCACGCTGACCCGGAAACCGAGATGGCTGCGGTCGCCCTGGTCCGCATGCTCCGCGACCGCCAGTTCGCGCGCTACCAGACCTGGCTGGAGACGAACCAGAACTTCCCGCGCGAATGGCGGGACGCGGCGGGGAGCAGCGAGAGCATCATCTACCTCACCCCCGGGGAACTCGACCAGCTCAGCGAGGAAGTGCTGGCTCTGGTGCTGCCCCGGTTCCGCGAGCGGCTCACCGATCCCGCCCGCCGGCCGCCGGACGCGGTGCCGGTAGAGATCCTCATGCTGGCCTACCCGATCAGCCTGCCCCCGCCCGGTGACGTCCCGCCCGATGAGACGGGCAGCGATGATCCGGCCGGCGGCGAACCGTCTTAACCAGTACGCGCCTCCCCGGGGGCGGACCCGAACCCTGAGCGACGTGAGGTGACTTAGCCATGCATCCGTACCTGATGGAACAGCAGATCAAGGCACGCAACGAAAACCTGCACCGCGAACTCGCCCGCCCCCGGCGGGAGGGTGTGCGGCGCGGGACGCAGCCACGGCCGTCCCTGCGACATGGCCTGGGCTGGATACTGGTCGGCGTGGGGCTGCGGATGGCCCTCGGCCGGTCCGGCCTACGCGGCAGCCGGGCCGCCCGGCGGGGCAGTGGTCCCGCCATCACGCACGGATGACGACATCCGCGGATTCGAGGCGCATCAGGTCGTCCCGGTTCCAGCTGCGGTCCAGGTCGGTCGCGAGACGGTGCGCATGGCGGAGGCGGGCCCGGTCCAGCTCGTTGCGGACGCTGCGGGCGTTGGCGAAGCGGGGCTGGCCCATCTGGTGGCTGAGGTACTCGCTGAACGCCGCCTCAGCTTCCGCCGAGAGGTAATAGTTCGACTGCTCCATCATCCGCCGTCCGATGTGCACCAGTTCATCGAGTTCGAACGCGGCAAAGTCGAGGTGATGGGCGATCCGTGAGCTCATCCCGGGATTTGACCCGAAGAACTCGTCCATCCGGTCCTTGTAGCCGGCCAGGATGACGACGAGCTTGTCGCGCTCGTTCTCCATGACCTGGAGCAGGATGTCGACCACTTCCTGGCCGTAGTCTTTCGAATCCCCCGTCCGGTACAGGTAGTACGCCTCGTCGATGAACAGCACCCCGCCCATCGCGGCGTCCAGGACCCGCTTGGTCTTCGGTGCGGTCTGCCCGATGTACTCGGCGACCAGATCGTCCCGCATGGCGTGGACCAGATGGCCCTTTTCCAGGTAGCCGAGCCGGTGCAGAAGTTCCGCCATCCGCAAGGCAACGGTGGTCTTCCCTGTCCCCGGCGGCCCGGTGAAGCACATGTGCAGGTTAGGCCGGGGCGCGGACAGGCCGAACTTGTTCCTGGCCCGGTCGACCAGGAGCAGCGCCGCGATTTCCTGTACTTTCCGCTTCACCGGCACCAGCCCGATCAGGTCGCGGTCGAGGGCCTCGAAGACGTCGTCGACGTCTGCCGAGCGCCGCTCGGCCCCGAAGGTGACGGTAGCGTCCGCCGGCAGGAGTTCGATCTCGTCGTGGTCTCTCTTGCGCCGGGCTGGCCGGCGAGGTGGCGGGGTGCGCCCTGGTGTGGTGCGTACTGGCGCCGCGGCGTCGTTCGCTGTCACCGGGGTGGCCTTACTGAGCGACAGGAATGCACGGAACACCATCACCGCTAGGAAGACGAAGACCGCAGAGCATCCGACGGTGAAGGCCAGCGTCCCGGCGTCGTGTGCGCTCATGTACTGCTTCCGGGCACGACGTCCTCCTCCCCCCAGTGCTCTGCACCGACGGTACCTGAGCGCCGGGCTGCGGCCCAGGCTACGCGGGGCAGCGAGCCCGTCATCACCCACGGATGAGGGCTTGACCTCAATGATGCTTGAACTTCTAGCCTTCCCGCATGGGACAAGCTGTGCAGGTGACCCGGTTCGGCCCCCCAGAAGTGCTCGCCACCACGGCCGTTCCTGACCTGGTGCCCGGGCCCGGTGAGGTGATCATCGCCGTGAGAGTCGCCGACGTGCTCCTGCTCGACGCGGTCATCCGGTCCGGGCTGGCGGCCGCCTGGTTTCCCATTACCCCGCCGTATGTGCCCGGCAATGGCGTGGCCGGGCGGGTCAGCGCGGTGGGCGAGGGGGTCGACCCAGGCTGGGCCGGACGGGCCGTCGTCGCGCACACCGGCGAGGGCGGTGGTTCGGGCGGCTATGCGGAGCAGGTCAGGGTCCAGGCGGGCCGGCTCGTCGCGGTGCCCGACGGGGTGGGCCTGCCGGAGGCGGCCGCGGTCCTGCACGACGGGGCCACCGCGCTCGGACTCGCGGGCAGCACCGGCATCCGGCCCGGCGAACGGGTGCTGATCCTGGGAGCCGCCGGTGGCCTGGGCATCCTGATCGGCCAGCTCGCCCGCGCCGCCGGGGCCCGGGTCATCGCGGCGGCGCGCGGGAAAGCCAAGCTGGACCTGCTGGCCGAGCTGGACGCCGGCGCGGTCGTGGACTACAGCGAGCCGGACTGGCCCGGCCAGGTCGCCCGTGTGACCGGGGGCGCCGGGCCGGACGTGGTCTTCGACGGCGTCGGCGGCGAGCTCGGCGCCACGGCCTTCGAGATGATCGCCGACGGGGGCCGGTTCTCCGCGCACGGGGCCGCGAGCGGCGGGTTCGCCCCGATCGGCGCGGACCAGGCCGCCCGCCGCGGGGTCACCCTGCGCGGCATTGAGCAGGTCCAGTTCGGGCCGGGCGAGCACGAGCGGCTGGCCGGGCGGGCCCTGGCCGCGCTGGCGGCGGGGCGCATCCGCCCCGTCATCGGGCAGGTCTTCCCGCTGCCGCGGGCCGCGGACGCGCATCTGGCCCTGGAGACCCGGTCGGCAGTGGGGAAGACCCTGCTCACCGTCGCGTAATCGGAGCGTTGTGGCCGTGCGCGGTGACGGCGGCTCAGCGGGCGGGGCGGACGGCCAGGTTGGCCCAGATCCGCTGGGACACGCCCTGGATGGTGCTGATCCCGTAATCGAGCCCGGCGGTGCCGGGGGCTGGGGGGTCGTCGGTGGTGAGCACGGCCAGGACGTAGTTGCGGCCCTTGCCCCGGACCCAGCCGATGCTGTTGACCTGCCATGGGCATGAGTCGTCCCGCTTGGCGCAGGTGGGAAGGAACTTCCAGCCGTTCTTGAGGGCGACGGTCACGTCCGGGTCGGGCGGGGCGTAGTCGGGGGCGGCGCACTGGGCGCCCCACGGGCCGCAGGTGATGCCCCAGCGCTGGGTCGGCTCCACGCTCTCCATCAGGTGCAGGCCGTACTCCCTCGCGTCGCGTCCCAGGGTGGCGTTGCGGTAGGCCAGGGTGCGGACGATCGCGACCTGGTCGGCGGCCGTGGTCGTGGTGTTGCCCCACCCGTAGTACGTGGGGGTCTCGCAGCCGACCCTGGTGTGCCGGGTCGGGATCAGCGTGTTGAACAGGGTGAGCGTGGTGCAGCCTCCGGAGAAGTAGAACAGCGAGGTCGCGGCCACGTTGTCGCTCAGGGTGATCATGTTCTGCAGCAGGTACCTGATGGAGTACGGCATGTTGTCCGGGACGGTTCCGGTCCGGGACTGGTAGCGCCAGAGCCACAAGGCCATGATGTCGGCCTTGACGATGCTCGCCGTGTACTGCATGTCCGGTCCGCCCGAGAGCAGGTAGGTCCGGCTGGTGGCCCGGTTGAACAGTGCTACCTGCGCAACGCCCTGGCGGGTGCGCAGGTAGCGGCGGATTCCATGCAGCGCTCCGTGGCGGGTTCCCGCCGTACTGGCCGTGGCGCTGGCTGTTGTCCTGGCTGCCGTACTGGCCGTGGCGCTGGCGTCCGGCCCCTGGCTGGGGTTGCCCCCGGCCAGCAGGCCGGTGGCGGCCAGGGCCGCGGCCCCGAGCGTCAGGCCGGAAAGCCGCATCGCACGCGAGGATCTGACCGCCTGCATCATGTCCCCCTTTAGCATCACAGCCCCTTCTAGAACCGCAGCCCTCTCTAGAACCACAGCCCCCTCTAGAACTACAGGCACCGCCGCTATGTGCTGGAACGTATCAGCGGGGTCGGGGTGTAGCTATGTAACTACGATCTGTCAGCGAGTCGCGCCAGGAACCCTGGCGCCGCTGCCCGGGCCGCGCGCCGCCCCGCCACCGCCCGCCGCCGGCGTAGGG
The DNA here is from genome assembly GCA_035642895.1 of Streptosporangiaceae bacterium. Lineage (GTDB taxonomy): Bacteria > Actinomycetota > Actinomycetes > Streptosporangiales > Streptosporangiaceae > RYN-230. The sequence goes on from DASQRM010000116.1 coordinate 9,735, forward strand.
TCGGTCCCATGGTGCTGGCTGGACGGAAAGTCCTACTTCTCGCGGCGGACCTGTTCGAGGACATGGAGCTGCTGTACCCGCTGTACCGGCTGCGCGAAGAGGACGTGGTGGTGACCGTGGCCGGCCTCAACGACCACCCGGTCATGGGCAAGAAGGGTCACGGCCCGGTGACCGTGGACACCGTCGTCGATGGCCTGGCCGCGCAGGACTTCGACGGGCTGGTCATCCCGGGCGGTTACGCGCCGGACAAGCTGCGCCGCTCGCCGGCCGTGCTGGGCCTGGTACGTGACTTCAATGAGGCCGGGAAGCCGATCGCGTTCATCTGCCACGCCGGCTGGGTGCCGATCTCCGCGAAGATCCTCAAGGGCCGACGGGCGACCAGCGTGGCGGCGATCCGCGACGACATGATCAACGCGGGCACCGACTGGGTGGACGACGCCACCGTGGTAGACGGGAACCTCATCTCCGCACGTACCCCGGACGACCTCGGCCCGTGGATGAAGGCCTTGCTCCAGGCTCTGGACCGCGCCGGGTAGAGCTCCGCCGGTTACGGCCGGCCGCGGCGCCAGTGCGGCTTGCGCTTCTCCAGGAACGCCCGCATCCACTCCCGCGCGTCTGGCAGCTGGCTGGTCGAGGCCATGACCTCGACGGCGTAGGCGTACGCCTTCGGCTGGTCCAGGTCGATCTGGGCGTACAGCGCCTGCTTGCCGATGCCCTTGCTCTCCGCCGATCCGCGGGTGACGCGCTCGAGCAGATCCTGGACGGCCGAGTCGAGCTGCCCGGCTGGCACGACCTGGTTGACCAGGCCCCAGTCGAGCGCGGTCCGGGCGTCGATGACGTCGCCGGACATGGCCATCTCCATGGCCCGTTTGCGGCCGACGTTCCGGGCCACCGCCACCATCGGGGTGTGGCAGAACCAGCCACCCTTGCCGCCCGGCGTGGCGAAGCCGGCGTCCTCACTGGCCACGGCGAGGTCGGCGCTGGCAACCAGCTGGCAGCCGGCCGCGGTGGCCAGCCCGTGGACTCGCGCCACCACCGGCTGTGGCACCTGCTGCATCAGGGTCATCAGCTCGGTGCACAGGCCCAGTAGCGAGCGGATCGCCGGCAGGTCGGTCTCGGCTACCTCGGCGAGGTCATGCCCGGAGCAGAACACCGGGCCGTGTCCGGCCAGGACCACGCCCACGGCATCGCTGTCCCCGGTCTCGCGGAACGCGGTGATCAGCTCGCGCATGTGCGTCAGCGACAGGGCGTTGCGCCGCTGCGGCCGGTTCATCGTGATCGTGACGAAGTCCCCGGACCTCTCCACCAGGATGTGCTCGAACCCCATGGCCATCGCCTCCTGACCGCAGCCTACGTCGGCGCCCGGCCCGGGTCCCAGCCCGCGCCCGCCCGGTTCCCCGGCTGCAAGTCATGCCCTCACGAAATGGGGCTTGTCATGAGTAGTTCAACGGTATATACCGTTGGTATGGCAGAACGCTCGGGTGGCCGGGTACGGCTGCGCGCCGGGACCTTGTACACGGCTCTGGACCGGCTGCGGTCCGACGAGCTGATCGGGGTGGACCGGGAGGACATCGTGGACGGCCGGCTGCGCCGTTACTACCGGCTCACTCCTGGAGGCGTGAAGCGGCTGGCCGTGGAGGCGGCCCGGCTGCACGCCAACGCCACGGCCGTGCTGAGGCGGCTGAGTCCGGCAGGAGGACTGGTCACATGAACGAGACGACAAGCCTGGAGCGGGGGTACCGGCGGGTGCTGGCGTGCTACCCGAAGTCATTCCGGCGGGAGAACGGGGACGAGATCCTGGCGGTGCTGGTGGCCAGCGCCAAAGAGGGCCAGCGGCGGGTCGAGCTGGCCGAGTGCGCGGCCCTGATCCGGGGCGGGCTGCGGATGCGGCTGCGCCCGGCATCCCGGCCACCGCGGGTCGTACGGAGCGCGGTCCGGCTCATGTGCGTCGGCGCGGTAGTGGAACTGGCCGCGGTGGTGACCATGGTGGTGACCGCGGCCTCCGTGAAGGCAGCCCTCGCAAAGGAGCCGGGGTTTACCGTGGCGCAGTGGCATACGGTGACGGGCCTGCTGACCTTCAAGGAGATCAGCGGAGGGGTAGCCGTCGCCTTGTGGCTGTTCCTGGCCTGGGCGATGGGCCAGCGGCGTGATGTCGCCCGGTTCACGTTCACGGCCTTCTTCGCCCTCACCACGTTGACCATGCTCATCGCGCTGGCCCGGCACGCCGCGGTCTACGCGCCGGCTGACCTGATCGCCGGCGCGGCCATCTGGCTCATCGCCCTCGCCACGATGGTCCTGATCTTCACCAGGCCATCCAACACCTTCTACCGGCAGGCCGCCCGCCCGCCGCTCGCTGCGGCGGCTGGGTAACCAGGCCAGCTCCGGGCCCGGGAGGCAGCGGTCACCCGGGCCGGTCGGCTGTCGGGGCGGAGTCCGGCTGGGCCCGGGGCGGCGGGTCCCGGAGCCGAGGCCCGCGCGACCCGGGGCCGGACCACCAGTCACACCAGCCCTACCAGTAACACCGCCCGGGCACACTTCCCGCGTGACGTGCATCCTGACGGGTGATTTGTCCGTTTATGGCGAACGTTTCGCGGGAGACGTGGCCGGGAGGGACCCGTATGACTGGGGGGATAGGGCGGAGAAGGCCCGAGCGCGGGGCGGGCAGGGCACGCTGCGGGCCAGGTCAGCTGCGGACCCGGAAGTAGCCGACCGCGCCCAGGTAGGCGACCCCGCCGACCGCGCCGATGAGGGCGTAAGGCGAGCCGTCGTGGCCACGCGCCACCTCGACCACGAAGCCGGCCAGCAGGGCCAGGATCATGACCACCGCGGTCACGGCCGTGGCCCGCAGGTCGATCCCGGCCAGCCGCTCGTCGCGGTGGTCGAGCAGCCCGCGCACGGTCTCGCTGCGCCGCCCGGCGAGTGCGATCCCCGCGCTGAACACGACCATGATGCCCAGCGCGATCAGCCCGTAGCCCGGCTTCCCGCCGACCGAGAACCCGATGAGGTAGATGAGACCGGCGGCCACGCCGACGGCCGGCGTGACCCAGTAGGTCCGGTTGGTCTTAGTCATGGTCGGCATGGAAGATCTCCTCAACGCTGCTCCCGAAGAAACGGGCGATGGCGATGGCCAGGGGGAGAGACGGGGTATAACGCCCGGTCTCGATGGAGTTGATCGTCTGCCGTGAGACGGCCAGCTCGCGGGCCAGCTCCGCCTGGGCGAGACCCTTGGCGGTGCGGCGCTCGCGTACGTCGTTCCTCATCGCGGCGGCCCGGCGCCCGGCCTCACGTAAAGTCTGCTTGTCACGGCTTCAGGGTCGCCGGCTGGGCCTAAGATGTCAAGCGTGCTTGTCACCGGCGACTGGCTCCGGGCCCGTTAACACCGCATTGCGGACGTAACGGTTCCATGTCGGAAGGTCGCGCAGCGGGGTTAGTAGTGATTCACTGTTGAAATCGAGATCTGAGATCCTATTTCCCTGCCGATCGGGGAGTCGATGGCCGGCACGAGTGGCACGCCCGCAGCGAAGGGTGTTCCCCTGCAGTCAGACGCGTACCCGGGCGCGCCCGGTGCCGGGGGCACCAGCCCGGCTGATACCGGCGACAGTGGCACCCCCGCGGCCAGCGGGACCGGCATCCGGCTGTCCGGCGTGGCCCGGCAGTTCGGGCCGGTGGTCGCGGTGTCCGGGGTCGATCTGGAGGTCCCGCTGCACAGCCGTCTGGCCATCGTCGGACCGAGCGGCTGCGGGAAATCTACCCTGCTCGCGCTGATCTGCGGCCTGGACGAGCCCAACGAGGGCACGATCGACGTGCTCGGCGCCACGACCTCGGCTGACCGGCTGCGCCGCTGCGCCTGGATGCCCCAGCGTGACCTGCTGCTGCCCTGGCGGGATGTGCTCGGCAACGCCGCGCTGGCCCTGGAGAACCAGGGTGTCCGCCGGCGCACCGCCCGCCAGCGGGTCGGCCACCTGGTCGAGCGGTTCGGGCTGGCCGGGTTCGAGGAGAAGCTGCCTTACCAGCTCTCCGGCGGCATGCGGCAGCGGGTCTCGTTCCTGCGCACCCTGGTGGCGGGCAAGGAGGTCCTGCTCCTCGACGAGCCGTTCGGCGCCCTGGACTCGATTACGCGTGCTGACCTGCAGGAATGGCTGCGTACCGCGCTCGACGCCGAGCCGAGGACGACGGTGCTGGTCACCCACGACGTGGAGGAGGCCCTGCTGATCGGCGAGCGGGTCGTGGTCATGTCCGCCCGGCCGGGCCGGATCCGCGCCCAGTTCGAGGTGCACCTGCCGCATGCGGGCAGCCGCCGCGAGCTGATCCGGCACCCGGAGTTCGCCGAACTCCGGGACGAGATCCTCTCCCTGCTCGAGGCCGTGACATGAGTACTACAGTCACCCGTCCGGACGAATCGGAAGTGACCGCCCCGGAGAAGTCGGGGCGCACGTCCGCCGGTATCCGCCGGGCGCTGCCCGCGGCCGCCATCCTGATCGCGATCGGCCTGATCTGGGAGGCCGTCAGCCACTGGTTCGGCGTCCCCAATTACGTGCTGCCCTCCCTGGACAGCATCTGGTCTATCGGGGTCTCCTCCTGGTCCGGCACGCTGGCCAGTGCGACCTGGGTGACGACTGAGGAAGTCCTGCTGGGCTTCCTGCTCTCGATCGTGGTCGCGCTGGTGGTCGCGTTCGCCCTGCACAGCTCGCGCGTGGTCCGCAACGCCGTCTACCCGCTGCTGATCGGCTCGCAGGCGGTGCCGGTCGTGGTGATCGCGCCGGTGCTGGCCATCATCTTCGGCTACACCATCACCCCGAAGCTGATCGTGGTCACGCTGATCTGCTTCTTCCCCATCGTGGTGAACACCATCGACGGCCTGGCCTCGGTGGACCCCGAGCTGCTGCGGGTGATGCGCACCCTGGACGGCAACCGGTGGGCGACGCTGCGCCGGGTGGAGGCGCCGGCCGCGCTGCCCTCGATCTTCTCCGGGCTGCGGATCGCCGCCACGTATGCTCCGATCGGTGCGGTGTTCGGCGAGTACGCAGGCTCGCAGAACGGCCTGGGCTACGTGATGATCCAGGCCATCCCGCAGCTCGAGACCGCCCTGGTTTTCGCGGCGATCTTCATCCTCACTGCTGAGGCAATCCTGCTGTTCATCGCCGTCTCGGTAGCCGAGCGGATCATCTGCCCATGGGCACGAGAGGGGAAACGGTGAGTTCCATGACCGCAGTGCGGAAAGGCCGCAGTCGCGGTGCGCTGATCCTCGGGGCCGCGGCCGTGATGTCGGCCGCCGTCGCGTGCGGATCTTCGTCTTCGTCTGGCTCGAGTTCCGGTTCCAGCAGCGCCCCGGCCATGACCAGCACCACGGTGCTGCTGGACTGGTTCCCGAACCCGGATCACATCGCGCTGTACCTGGCCCAGAAGGACGGCGACTTCACCAAGCAGCACCTGAACGTGGCCTTCCAGTCGCCGTCCAACAGCACGGACGCGCTGAAGCTGGTCAGCCTGGGCCAGGTGCCGCTGGCCATCTCCTACGAGCCC
>DASQRM010000117.1:0-15772 GCA_035642895.1 Streptosporangiaceae bacterium
GGTGGGTACGCCTAACGCGGCGTATGTGCGGCTGCTCGGCGAGATCGCCGCGGGCTACCCCAGGGACGCGAATCAGTCCGTGGAGGACGTCTTCCCGCTGCCCAAGCAGCTGGTGGGCGAGGGTGACCTGTTCCTGCTCAAGGTGGTCGGCGATTCCATGATCGATGCGGCTATCGCCGATGGCGACTGGGTGGTCGTCCGTGAGCAGCAAGTGGCCGAGAACGGCGAGATCATCGCCGCCATGATCGACGGGGAGGCCACGGTCAAGAGCTACCGGATGTCCGATGGCCACATCTGGCTGATCCCGCACAACCCGGCGTTCACGCCCATCGCAGGAGATGGCGCCACCATCCTCGGCAAGGTGGTCAGCGTCCTGCGCCGGGTCCGGTAACCGCCAGCGGCCTGAACGGCCTGCCGGGGGTTACGGTCTGCCGGGGTCGAGGCCATAGCTGGAGCGGGGCACAGTGGGGGCGGGGGCCGCTGCGACCGTCCCGGAGGCAACCCGATGGCCACGAACGTCCACGCCGAGCATGTCGGCAGCCTGCTCCGCAGTGTGGTTTCGCGTCCACCGCCGGCGGAAACCAGCTGACCGTGGACGACGAGCGCCGCAAACTGGAACTCGTCGTCGGGACGGCCAGCAAGGTCTGGGGCTGACCAGCCCGGGGCAGGCTGCGAGCGGACGGGGTGCCAGGATGACGATTCAGCCGGGGTGGGACGCCGTGTACGTGGCCGACCAGCCGCCTCCGTGGGATATCGGCCGCCCGCAGCCGGTGTTCGAGCGCCTCGCCGAACAAGGCCTGCTCCGCGGCCGGCTTCTCGATTCAGGCTGCGGGACCGGGGAGAACACCATGATGGCCGCGGCGCATGGCGCTGACGCTCTGGGGGTGGATGTCGCGCCGCACGCGATCGCGCAGGCCCGCCAGAAGGCCGCCGAGCGCGGCAGCGCGGCCCGGTTCGAGGTCGCGGACGTGCTGGACCTGGGCCAGCTGGGCCTGACCTTTGACACGGTGGTGGACAGCGGCGTGTTCCACGTGTTCGACGACGGGGACCGGGCCCGGTACGTGGCCAGCCTGGCCTCGGTGATGCGGCCTGGGGCGACCTGCTACCTGCTGTGCTTCAGCGACCGGCAGCCGGGGACGATGGGCCCGCGCCGGATCACCCAGGACGAGCTGACCGCCGCGTTCCGTGACGGCTGGGCCATCGGCAGCATCAGCGCCGAGACGTTCGCGGTCAATTTCGGGGATACCTCGCAAGCGCAGGCCTGGCTGGCCACCATTGAGCGTTCCGGGCCGTGAGCGTGACCCGGTGGGCGCCGCGATGAGCCGGCGGGTGGTCAGGAGTCTGACTGCTGAGGCCGTGGTGGCGAGACCAGCCTGAGCAGAGGAGGCGCAGCGATATGGCGAAGGTCGTGGTGGACATCTCGATGTCCCTGGACGGATTCGTGGCCGGGCCCCATGACGGCCTGGGCCGGGGGCTCGGCGAGGGTGGCGAGCCGATCCATAACTGGGTCATGGGCGGCCCCTGGACCTACGCCGGCGGGCCCCCGTTCCAGGCGTCCGGCGTCGACGAGGAGGTTCTCAGCGAGAGCTTCGCAGCCGCCGGGGCGGTCATCGTGGGCCGGCGGATGTACGACGTGGTCGACGGCTGGGGCGACGAGTCCCCGTTTGACCTGCCCGTGTTCGTGGTCACCAGCCGCCCGCACCCGGTGCGGACGGTCGGCATGACCAGCTACACGTTCGTGACCGGCGGCGTCCACGCCGCGCTCGCGCTGGCCCGGGACGCAGCCGGCGACCGTGCCGTGTCGGTCGGCGGCGGCGCCCGCGTCATCCAGCAGTTCCTGGCTGAGGGATTGGTCGACGAGATGCAGGTGCACCTCGCGCCGGTGCTGGTCGGGGCGGGGACGCGGCTCTTCGAGCACCTCGGCCCGCAGCTGCCCCGGCTGGAGCAGACCCGGGTCCGGGAGTCGGAGAACGCGACCCACATCCGCTACCGGCTGGTCTAGGCCCCGCGGATTGTCGGCAGGCCGTGGTTGCCTGGCCGGGTGGCTAAGACGCAGTACTACACCGCGACCAGCATCGACGGTTTCATCGCCGACGCCGGGAACTCACTGGACTGGCTGTTCCAGGTCGGGTCCGGCAGCGAGGCGGCGAACGACCGCTTCGGCCCGTTCATGGCCGGGGTCGGCGCGATGGCGATGGGCGCCACGACGTACGAGTGGGTGCTCAACCACGAAGGCTCGCTTGAGGATCCCTCGGCCTGGCAGAAGTACTACGGGGCGACTCCCTGCTGGGTGTTCACCCACCGGGACCTGCCTGCGGTGCCCGGCGCCACGCTGGAGTTCACTCAGGGGAGTGTCGGGGACGTGCACCGGCAGATGACCGCGGCGGCGGCCGGCCGGAACATCTGGCTGGTTGGCGGGGGTGATCTGGTCGGCCAGTTCGCGGACGAGAGCCTGCTCGACGAGATCCTGCTGGGGGTAGCCCCGGTGACGCTGGGCGCGGGTGCACCGTTGCTGCCGCGCCGGCTGCTCTCGTCCCAGCTGGCCCTGACGGGGGTGGACCGGGACGACTACTTCGTGTACCTCAGCTACCGGGTCACGCCCAGCCCGGCCTGACGTCCCGGGCGGGCGGCACCGGCCGACCCGCGCCGGTCAGTCCTTGCGGCCGGTGAGGGCCAGGCTGGCCCCGATGCCGATCATGGCCAGGCCGCCCGCCCCGCCGATCATCTCGAGCCGCCGGGGGGAGCGGGCCAGCCACGCCCGGGCCGTGCCGGCGGCCAGGGCCCAGGTGCTGTCGCAGATCACCGCGATGGCCAGGAAGACCGACCCGAGCAGCAGCATCTGCTCCGGGACATGCCCGGCCGAAGGGTTCACGAACTGCGGCAGCACAGCGGCGAAGAACACGATCACCTTGGGGTTGCTCACCCCGACGACGATCCCGTCCCGCAGGATCCGGCCGATGCTCCTGGGCTCGGCGGCGACGTCCAGCGCCGCGCGCAGCGAGCGGCGGTGCCGGATGGCCTGCACACCGAGGTAGACCAGGTAGGCGGCGCCGGCCAGCTTGATCACCGTGAAGACCGCCACCGAGCGCTCCACCAGCGCCCCCACCCCGAACGCCACCGCCACGACCTGCAGGTAGACGCCGATCTGGCCGCCCGCGGCGGTGCCTACGCCGGCCGCCCGGCCGAGCATCAGCGAACGGCTGATCACGAACAGCACGTTCGGTCCGGGCACGATGATCAGCACGAAGGACAGGAGTGCGAACGCCAGCAGGTGGCCGGTGGGCAGCATGGGTCCAGCCTAATCGGGGGCCGCGGTCATAGGCTGAGCCGGTGGCCTCCCCGCTCCGGCAGATCTTCGCGTTTTCCGGTGTCCTGGATTCCGGGGCTGCAGAGAAGCCCTCGTTCGCGCTGGTCGAGTACGCCGTGGCCCTGGCCGCCCGGGCCCGCGGGGCCCGCGCCGGGCGGACGCAGGTGTGTTACGTCCCCACCGCGGTCGGCGACGCGCAGGCGGCCATCGACTTCTATGAGGACAAGTTCGCCGCGCTGGCCGACGCGCAGTTGAGCGTGCTGAAACTGTTCACCCAGCCGAGCGTCCCTGATGTGGCCGCGCACCTGCTCGGCCAGGATCTCATCCTGGTCGAGGGCGGCAGCGTGGTGAACCTGATGGCCGTGTGGCGGGCCCATGGCCTCCCCCGGATCCTGCGCCGCTGCTGGCGGGCGGGGGTGGTCCTGGCCGGGGCCAGCGCCGGCAGCCTGTGCTGGCACCTGGGTGGTCCCACCGACTCTTACCGCGACGGTCTCGACCCGTTCACCGGCGGCCTCGGCCTGGTCCCTTACAGTAACGGCGTGCACGACGATTTCCCGGGCCAGCCGCGCCGCACGGTGTACCGGGCCCTGGTCGCCCAGGGAGTCCTGCCCGGCGGGTACGCGACGGAGGATGGCACCGGGCTGCACTACCTGGGCACCGCCATGCACGAGGCGGTCAGCATCCGGCCCGGCAGACGCGCCTGGCGGGTCGATCCCGCCCCCCGGGGCGGCTACACCGAAGAACCGATCCAGCCCCGGCTCATCTGACGAGGAGAATCCGACGATGCGCGTCGCCCTGGCGACCGACCCCGGTACGCCGGGCTGGCCCAACGAGGATTTCGCGGCGGTCGCGCCCGGCGCCGCTGTCCTGCTGGACGGCTGCACCACCACCCCGCGCGGGGCCGGCACCGGATGCGTCCACGGGGTCGCCTGGTACGCGCGTACCCTGGGCACCGCGCTCCTGGGGGCGATCACCGCCGATCCTCCGGTGCCACTGGCCGACGCGCTGGCCGGGGCGATCGGCGAGGTCCGGTCCTACCACGAAAGCACCTGCGACCTGGCCAACCCATCCACCCCCGCGGCGACGGTGACCGCCGTCCGGGCGGGCCAGGCCGGCTTTGAGATGCTCGCTCTGTCGGACTCCAGCATCGTGGCCGACTATGGCGAGAATCGTGATCCGGTGGTGCTCACCGATCCGCACCGCGCCGCCAGCACCGACCCGGACGCGGCCCGGCAGGCCCGTACCACAGTCGTGCCACCGGACGGCCTGCGCGGGATCGCCCTGCTCAGCGACGGCGCCACCCGCATCACCGAGGTGTACCGCCTGATCGGCTGGCCTGACCTGGTGGCCGTCATCCGTGACGAGGGGCCGGCCGGGCTCATCCGCCGGGTCCGGGCCGCCGAGGACAGCGACCCGGACGGGGCCCGCTGGCCTCGATTCAAGGCTCGCGATGACGCCACCGCGATCTACTGGCCGCAGCCGGGGGCCGCGGGCAGATGATCCGGGTTACCCACGATTCCGGGGCTCATTCCGGCGGCGGAGCGGCCGTTCCCGGCGCGCCACCAGGTGTGCGGGACCAGGACGCCGGGAACCGTGGCACATTAAAGGGGTTGTCACTGGCCGCCCGGCGGCCCGGGAATCAGGCGGGCGCGGAACTTCGGTGACCGGTCGAATAGTAGAATTCGGTCCTTCCATGCCGGGCGGCTAGGGAAAGATTGCAGCCATCTCCCCGGCTGAAGGCCACCTGAACAAGGAGCCAGCCATGCTGCCCTGCGCACCCCGGCGGACCAGCCTGCTCGGGCCGGGCGTCCGTCCCGGCCGGGCGCCGGTGACTGCGCGTCCGGTGGCGTCACGACGCGCGTCACTGGCATGACCGGACCACACCTCGCGACGCAGGCCGGCGCAGCGATGAGCCGCCGCAGGAGCGCTCCATCCGGGGAGCCGGGCAGTCCGCCGGGCACGGCCAGGTCCTCGTGGGGCACCCGGGCCGCCCGGCTGCTGGGACGGCACTGGCTGCTGGTGATATTGCTGGCCGCGGGGCTGGCGCTGCGCATCGCGGCGCAGATCGCCTACCAGCCGGCCCTGATCTACGTGGACACGCTGAAGTACCTGTACGGCGCGTCGCCCGGGGCTGATCCGCTCGGGTACACGCTGGTCCTGCGGGCCATCCTGGTCTTCGGCAGCCTGAGCCTCGTCGCGCTGGCCCAGCACGTGCTCGGCCTGGCCGTGGCGGTGGCCTTGTACGCCGTGCTGCTGCGCCGCGGCGCCAACCGCTGGCTGGCGGCCGTGGCCGTCGCGCCGGTGCTGCTGGACGCCTATCAGGTGCAGATCGAGCAGAACATCATGCCGGACGTCTGGTTCGAGGCGCTGATCGTGGTCGGCCTGGGCCTGCTGCTCTGGCGGCCCGTGGTGACCGTCCGGCTGGCCGCGGCCGCCGGCGTGATCCTCGCTATCTCGGCCACCGTGCACCAGGTCGGCGAGGTGCTGATCGTGCCCGCCGTGTTCTACCTGCTGGTCGCGGCGGGCAGCATGCGCCGCGCGGTCACCACGTCGGTCGCGCTGATCGTGGCCTTCGCGCTGCCGATCATCCTGTACTGCAGCGCCTCCTACGTGCATACCGGCCACTTCCGGCTGGCCCGCAGTCAGGCCACGGTCGGCCGCGTGGTGGGGGCGGCCGACTGCGCCACGCTCACCCTGCCCCCGGCGGTGCGGCCGCTCTGCCCCACCCCTGCTGAGCAGGCGAAGGGCCCGGACTGGCTCGAGCATTCCAAGTACTCGCCGCTCTTCGCCACCCCCCTCCCGGCCGGAGTGAGCCGGGGCAAACTGATCTCCGAGCTGACCTCGGCGATCAAGAGCCACCAGCCGCTGCGGATACTGGGCGGCATCACCCGCGACTCGGTGCGCCTGTTCGCGGTGACCCGCACGCCGAACCCCTGGGTCACGCCCCTGTCGCGCTGGCAGTTCCAGACCACGTACCCGACCTATCCCCAGTGGGTCACCCTCGGCCCGGGGAACGTCATCGTCGTCGGCGTCCAGCACGTGGCGTTCGGGCAGTTCCACTACAGCAAGCTCAAGCCCGCGTACGGCGGCCATGCACAGGTGAACCGGCCGGTCGCGTCGTTCCTGCGCTCGTACCAGCTCAGCGGGGGCTTCACCCCGGGCCCGTTCCTGCTCCTGTGCACCGTGCTCGGGGTGCTCGGGACCCTGCTGGCCGTCGTCCTGCAGGTGCGGCAGGCCCGCGGCCCGGCCGGGGCGCCCCGCCTTGCCCGCGCCCGGCAGCTGGCCCTGGCCTGCCTGCTGTTCACGGCCACGGCCGTGGTGCTGCTGCTGGCCCAGGACCTGGTCGAGTTCTCCTGGCGCTATCAGCTGCCCGCCGTGATCACCCTTCCGCCCGCGGGGATCCTCGGCCTTTCTGCGCTGCTGGCCCTGCGCCGGGACCGGGCGGAGCGATCGCCGGCCGAGATGGTGGACGAATCGGCGGACACCGCGAAGCCGGCCAGTACCGCGAAGCCGGCCAGCACCGCGAAGCCAGCCGGTACCGAGAAGCCGGCTCAGCCCGGGGCGGAGCCGGGCCCAGCCGGAGCCTGAGCCTGAGACGAGGCCGGCCCCTGGGCCGGGGTCTCAGCCGGCCCTTGAGCCGGCCCTTCAGCCGGGTCATGAGTGCCTGGCATGGCCAGGCCGGCCGACGCCAGCACCTCCTCCGTGGGCCGTGGGCTGGTCCGCAACCCCGCCGCCAGGCCCGTTATCAGGCAAGATCGGAGTCTGCCGCGGTCGGAGGACTTGGCGAAGGTGCGGGCCCAGCGGCGCAGGGTAGAACCGCCGTACAGCAGCCGCTCCGCGGGGGACAGCGAAGACCTGGCCCGCAGCGTCCAGACCTTGTTCCGCACCTCGTAGAAGAAGCGCTGGCCGGGATCGGCGTCGGTCGAGCCGAACGCGGCGGTCTTGTGCACCACCACGCTGGCCGGGCAGAGCAGGCCGGCCTGGCCCCGGAGCAGCCGGGCGGTGAACTCGAAGTCGTCGTTCCACAGGAAGTAGTCAGCCTCGGGCAGGCCCCGGGCGCGGCAGACGCCGGCGTCGACCAGGATCGACACGAACGACGCCGACCGGATCGGCAGGCACCCGGCCGCGGCCGCGGCGAGGCGCTCCGCCTTGCTGGCGAACGGCTTGGTCCGGGGGGTGTTCATCGGGTGCGGGCGGCCGTCGGTCCACACCACCCTGCTGGCGATCAGCGCAGGCGGCCCGCCCGGGCGCAGCGCCCGGGCGTCGAGCATGGCCTGGAGCGCGCCCGGTTCCGGCACCGTGTCGTCGTCCATCAGCCAGACCAGGTCGGCCGCGTCGGCCAGGGCCAGCGCCAGGCCGTAGGCGAACCCGCCGGCGCCGCCGGTGTTGCGCTGCACCGTGGCCAGCCGCACGGCGTGGAAGCGGCCGCGGACCATCTCCGCCGTGTCGTCGGTCGAGGCGTTGTCGACCACGATGACCGCGTCCGGGGCCCGGGTCTGTCCCAGCACCGCGGTCAGCGCCTCGATCAGCAGGTCCCGCCGGTTGTAGGTGACCACGACCGCGACCACCCGGGGCGGCCCGCCCCCGTGCGACAAGTTACTGTGCGCCACGTGATCGCGCGCCACGTCAGCTGGGGGCGCCATGTCAGGAGTGCCTCCGGGCCCGGGTGCGCTCCATGGCCTGCCAGGTGAGAATGCGCAGCTTGCGCACCGCCGGGTAGCGGCTGCTCAGGTCGCGCACCGTCCGCTTGAGCCGGGGTGAGGACGCGACGGCCGCCTCCATCCTGCTGGCCAGCCCTCCCCGGGCCGCCCGTTTCGGCTGCGGGCTGGCTTCCGGGTACTCCTTGCGGTACTGGTTGACCACCAGGGCTGCGGCCGCGGCCACCGCAGCGTCCAGGACCGGGTCCGGCGGCGGGCTGGCGGTACCGGGCGCCCCCGGCTCCCGGGCCGGCCGGGGCCGCAGCTCATCGGGGTCGCCGATCACGTCGTAGCCCGAGGCGGCCAGCCCGCCGATCAGGATCTCCGCCTGCTCCTTGGCCCAGGCTTCCCGGTCGGCTGGCAGCACCAGGCGCCCCTGCCGCGGCCGGTCGGCGAGGGCACGGTGCGCGACCCCCTCCTTCACGGTCCACATGTAGAACCAGTCCGGGACCTCGGCGGGCAGGGCCTGGTTGAGGCGCCGCAGGAACTCGATCTCCGGCAGGCCGAGCGAGGTGTTCGCCCGGGCCCGGGACAGGTCCACCCCGCCGGGATCGACGTCCAGCAGCGCCGCGAACCGCTCCCAGAGCAGCGAGTTACCTGACCCTTGCGGTGGGGTCATGATCACGTGGATCCGGTCCGGTGGCACCTGGCCGGCCCACAGATGGAGGATGGCCAGCGTGTCGTGGACCCGCCAGAACCACCACTGGCGCCGGTCCGGATCGACCGACTCCCGGTCGATCACATCCGACAGCCAGTCCTCCCAGCCGCGGTCGTTGCGGTGCTTGACCGTCTCCTGCCACTCAGCGGGCAGCAGCGACGCCATGTCCCGCACGGTCAGCACGACGTGGACCTCGGCCGGCTGGAGCGAAAGGACCGCCCGCTGCGCCTGCTGTTCGTCCACGGCGGAGAAGAGTTCGTGGGAGATGACCGCGGCCCGCGGGGCCTGGCGGGCCTGGTGGGCCAGGATCTCCCACTCGCCGGTCCAGGATCCGGCCGGGTCGTCGGGCCGCTTCTCGATGCCCCGCAGGTCCTGGCTGGCGCGGAAGTGGTCCTGCGGATGATGGCCCGGCAGCACCACGCCCTGGGCCGCGAGTTCGGCCCGGTTGCTCCACATCACCTGCTGCAGGAACGTCGTGCCGGTCTTCGGCTCGCCGATGTGCACGAGGACCCGCGGACGCGGCCGGCCGTCATCAGGCGTGGCGGGAGACTGGTCGGCGGCGCGCGTGGCCATCGGTACACCTCAACAGGTCAGGGCGGGGACAGGTAAGGTCAGGCTTGGGTGGATGGCATCTGGCTGCCAGGGTAGACCAGGTGCGCTGGGTGATCGCGCGGATGACGGTAACCCAGCAATCCGTCTCATGGCTGCCGTAAAGTGGCGTCCGCCCACCGCATTTGCTGCTGTACAACCCAAATGTCTACACGAACGCGCGCCGGCCGGGGCTGCTCGCTCCCTGGTCCTCGAGCCCGCCGTAGTGTCCCCTTGCACCGGCATGAAAGGCGAACCCGGCATATGCACGAGCCCTTCACGCTCCTGCTCTCGGTCTACGACGGTGACCGCCCGGACTTCCTGCAGCGGGCGTTCGCCAGTGCGGTCGACGACCAGACCGTGCGGCCGGATCAGGTCGTCATCGTCCGTGACGGGCCCGTCCGTGCGGAACTCGCCGCGTGCCTTGACCGGCTCCAGGCCGGCAGCCCGGTCCCGGTGACCATGGTCCCGCTGGAGCGCAATGTCGGCCTCGGGCCCGCCCTGGACAGCGGGCTGGCTGCGAGTCGGCACGACGTGATCGCCCGGATGGATGCCGACGACGTGGCCATGCCGCACCGCTTCGAGGTGGAGATCCCGCTCATCGCCGACGCGGACATCGTCGGGGCGGGGCTGCTGGAGTTCGTGGGCGACATCGACCACGTCGTGGGCCAGCGGGTCCCGCCGACCGACCCGGAGCAGATCCGTTCCTACGCGCGGATGCACGACCCGTTCAACCACCCGACGGTGGTCTACCGGCGGACCGCGGTCCTGGCCGCCGGCGGGTACGGTGACCTGCCGCTCATGGAGGACTACGCGCTGTTCGCCCGCATGCTCCAGAACGGCGCGCGGCCGGTCAACGTGGCCGAGCCGCTCGTGTACTACCGGGTCGGCGCCACGTCGTTCAAGCGGCGCGGCGGCACCGACCTGCTGCGCTCAGAGCTGCGGCTGCAGCGCGAGTTCCGGCGGCAGGGCTTCACCTCATCACCCGAGTACGTCCGCAACGTCCTGGTCCGTGGCGGCTACCGGATGATCCCCTGGCGGTTCCGCCGGGCGGTGTACCGCCCGATCGTGGCGCGCTACACCGAGCACGGCGACAGCCAGGACGGCGGTGAGGCCGCCGGGAGCGGCCCGGAACCCTTCGGGGTCGATCAGCACGAGTCCTCCGGGCCCGACGCCCCGGGATCGCCTGCCCCGCCGTTGACGGTGCGCCGGTGAACATCGACCTCGTCATCGTCGGCTCCGGCTTCTTCGGCCTGACCATCGCCGAACGGTGCACCCGTGACCTGGGCCTGCGCGTGCTCATCCTGGAACGGCGCGAGCATCTCGGCGGGAACGCCTACAGCGAGCGGGAGCCCCAGACCGGGATAGAGATCCACCGCTACGGCGCGCACCTGTTCCACACCTCGAACGCCAGGGTGTGGGAGTACGCCAATCAGTACACGGACTTCACCGGCTACCAGCACCGCGTGTTCTCGGTCTACAAGGGCCGGGTCTACCCGCTGCCGATCAACCTGGGCACCATCTGCGAGTACTTCGGCGCGGCGATGTCCCCGGACGAGGCACGCGCGCTGATCGCCGGGCAGTCGGCCGAGGTGGACGCCGGGGACGCGGCCAACCTCGAGGAAAAGGCGGTGTCACTGATCGGCCGGCCGCTGTACGAGGCGTTCATCCGCGGCTACACGGCCAAGCAGTGGCAGACGGACCCGGTCAACCTCCCGCCGGAGATCATCGCGCGGCTGCCGGTGCGCTACACCTTCAACAACCGCTACTTCAGCGATACCTACGAAGGACTGCCGGTGGACGGCTACACCGCCTGGCTGGAGCGGCTGGCCGATCACCCCAATATCGAGGTGCGGCTGAACACCGACTTCGCGCAGCTACGTGGTGAGCTAGCCGGGAATGTGCCCATTGTTTACACCGGGCCGCTCGACGCGTACTTCCAATACGCCGCCGGCGATCTGGGTTGGCGTACTCTCGACTTCGACATGGAGGTTCTCCCCACCGGGGACTTCCAGGGAACGCCCGTCATGAACTATGCGGACGAGGACGTCCCATTCACCCGCATCCACGAGTTCCGCCATTTCCACCCTGAGCGCGACTGGTACCCGAAGGACAAAACAGTGATCATGCGTGAGTACTCGCGCTTCGCCGACCGCGGCGACGAGCCGTACTACCCGATCAACACGGCAGAGGACCGGGCCCGCCTGCTGGCCTACCGGGAAATGGCCGGGCGAGAGCCGGGCGTCCTGTTCGGCGGCCGCCTGGGCACCTACAAGTACCTCGACATGCACATGGCCATCGGGTCCGCGCTGAGCATGTACGACAACCGGGTCCGCCCGCACTTCGCCCAGGGTGCGCCGCTCACCGGGCCGGGGGCGGCCGAATGACGGCCGGCGCGACCCCGGAGCGCAGCCTGCGGGTCCTGCAGCGGGTCGTGTTCCCGGGTGACGATCTCGATGTAGTGCCGCTTTATGTCGAGACCAACCCCGACCGGGGCGCGGCCGAGCTCGCTGCCGAGCTGGCCAACGAGGCGCTGACCGGCGCCAAGGCCGGGTCAGTGAACGTCCCGGTGGCCACCGCCCCGGTCGCGGAGACCCAGTCGAGCATCCGGTTCGGCAGCGACGTGCCTGGTTACCTGGTCGATGACGCGGGCCCACGGCGCAGCGCGCTGATCGCCGAAGGCCGGCGGGTCTCGTTCGCCACCTACTTCAACGCGTTCCCGGCCAGCTACTGGCGCCGGTACACGACGGTGGACTCGGTGACGCTGCGCATCCGGCTGGCCGGGCAGTCGAAGATCGTGCTGTACCGTTCCACGGCGCGCGGCTTCAGCCATCCGGTCGAGACCATCGACGTCGAGTCGGATCAGCCGGAAGTCATCCAGCGCACGCTTCCTCTGTCGCCGTTCATCGACGGCGGCTGGTACTGGTTCGATGTCATCGCCGGCCATGGCGGGACCACGCTGATCGAGGCCGACTGGCTCGGGCCCGCACCGAGTGACCCGCCGGGCCGGGTCAGCATCGGGATCACCACGTTCAACCAGCCCGACTTCATGATCGAGCAGCTGCACCGGCTCGGCGAGGCGAGCGAGACCCTGGATGTGCTGGACCGGGTGTACGTCATCGACCAGGGCAGCGACAAGGTCACGCAGCGCCGGGGCTTCGATGAGGCCGCGAAGAAGCTGGGCGACCTGCTCCAGGTGGTCGAGCAGGGGAACATCGGCGGATCCGGCGGGTTCGCCCGGGCCATGGACGAGACGGTGCGGGCGGGGCGCGCCGACTACGTCCTGCTCATGGACGACGACGTCCGGCTGGACCCCGAAGGCATCCTGCGGGCGGCCACGTTTGCCGATCTGGCCCGCCGTCCCACCATTGTGGGCGGCCACATGTTCAGCATGTACGACCGGACCCTGCTGCATGCGTTCGCCGAGGCCGTCGAACCGCACAAATGGTGGTGGGGCCCATCCCCGAACACCAAGGCCCGGCACGACTTCGGGCGGCGGAACCTGCGGAACACGCCATGGCTGCACCGCCGGGCCGAGTCGGATTACAACGGCTGGTGGATGTGCCTGATCCCGACCACAGTGATCCGCGAGATCGGCCTGTCCATGCCGGTATTCATCAAGTGGGACGACGCCGAGTATGGGGTCCGGGCCCGCGACCGCGGCTTCCCGACGGTGTCGCTGCCCGGCGTGGCGGCCTGGCAGGTGCCGTGGGATGACAAGGACGACGCCCGGAACTGGCAGGCCTATTACCACCTGCGGAACCGGCTGGTGGCTGCGCTGCTGCACTCGCCCGCGCCCAAGGGCGGCGCCGTCATTTCCGAGAGCCTGGAGCGGCAGCTGCAGAGCCTGCTGTCCATGCAGTATTCGACCGTCGCGCTGCGGTTGCTGGCGGTCGAGGACGTGCTTACCGGACCCGCGCACATGCACCGCGAGATCGGGACCAAGCTGGCGCAGCTACGGGAGGTGCGGGCGCCGTACACCGACGCGAAGGCCGCTGCCGACCTGGAAAGCTTCCCGCCGCCGCGGCGCAAGGCCCCGGACGAGCTGAAGCAGTCCACCACCCCCACCAACAAGTTGAACCTGATGACCAAGGCCGCGGGCGGCACCATACGGCAGTTCAGGCGGACGCCCGAGCGGGCCAGGAAACGCCCGCAGATGGCGCTGCCCTACCAGGACGCGGGCTGGTGGGTGCTGGCCAACCTGGACAGCGTCCTGGTGTCCGCAGCCGAAGGCACGTCCGCCGCGTGGTATCAGCGCGATCCGAAGCTGTTCCGGTCGCTGGGCTGGCGCAGCCTGATCGCGCACCGGCGGCTGCGCCGGAACTGGTCCCGGCTAGCTAAGGAGTACCGCGACGCCGCGCCCGACTTCAACTCACCCGAGAGGTGGCGCGAGACCTTCGCGGCGTCGGTCAGCGACTCACCCAGCGACCAGTGAGCTCCGTTCCTACTGGACAGCAAGGCCAGTCCTCCCCGGCGGGCGGGACGGACGGGACTGAGCTGCACGGCACTGACTTGGACGGCGCTGAGTTGGACCGCACGGGGCGGGACGGTACGGGGCCGGCCGGTGCAGGCGGGCTGGCCGGAACCGGCCCGGCCGCACCGCCGTCCCGCTGGCGGGCGGCCGCGGGCTGGTATTTGCCCGCCGCCCTGGCGGCCGCGGTCATGGCGGTGCTCGGAGTGTGGGGCCTGGCGCGTGACTCGTCCATGGGCAACGACGAGGTGGCGACCCGCTGGGCCGCGCTGCTGAGCCTGCATCAACTGGCCCACCTGCTCCGTCACGTCGACGCGGTGCACGGGCTGTACTACCTGCTCATGCACGGCTGGATGGCGGTGGGCACGAGCCCGGCGGTCATGCGGATCCCCTCGGTGATCGCCATGGTCGTGGCGGTCGCCCTGGTCGTGATCATCGGCCGGCGGCTCACCGGGTCGGCCTGGGCGGGCCTGTTCGCCGGGCTGATCGTCGCGCTGACCCCCACGATCAGCTACTACGCCCAGACCGCTCGCTCCTACGCGCTGGTCTTCGCCTGCGTCGCCGGCTCGACCCTGGCCCTGCTGCACGCCCTGGCGGCCGAGGCGCGGGCCCGGGAGGCCGGGACCCGGGAGGCCGGCGCCGCGGAAGATGGGGCGGGCCGGGCGCGCCCGGCGGTATCCCGTTATCTGGTCTATGCCGTGCTTTTGATTGTGGGCGGTTACCTGAACGAGCTGTCCCTGCTGGTCGTGGCCGCGCACGCGGTCACGGTGCTGCTGGCCCGGTACGGGCGGCGGGTCATCACGACCTGGGCGGCCGTGGCGGCCATCTCGGTGATCGTGGTCCTGCCGCTCGCGGCGCTGAGCGCCCGGGAGGACGGCGCCGTCGCCTGGATTCCCCAGCCCGGCCTGTCGGACCTGCGGACCCTCTTTCACGACTACTTCGGGGCGACGACCGCGGTCGCCATGCTCCTGCTCTGCTGCGCGGTGGCCGCGGTACTGCCGCCACTGCACCGGGGGCGCCGCGCGCCTGGGCCCGTGTGGTGGAGCCAGGGCGGCGTCTCGCTGCCGTCCGTCGCGGCGCCGCTGCTGGTGGTGCCCGGCGCGCTGCTGATCCTCGAGTCCCTGGTGGCCCGGCCGCTGTACGTGGACCGCTATGTCCTCTACGGCGAGGCCGGGGCCGCCCTGCTGGCCGGGGCGGGGGCGCTGCGGATCGGACGGTGGCTGGCCGGGGTGACCGACCGGCGGATGCTGCTCTGGGTCCCGGGGGTGGTCGTCTGCGCGGCGGCCCTGGTCCTGCAGCTCGCGCCGCAGCAGCGGGTCCGGACACCGCAGAGCCGCCTGTTCGACTTCGGCGGCCCGTCCCGCTATCTGGCTGCGCACGCACGGCCGGGCGACGGCGTGCTGTTCTTCAGCAACTTCTACCGCAAGGCCCGGCTCGGCTACCCGGCCGACTACCGGAACGTCACCGACTTCGCCATGGCGCAGTCGCCCGCCTCGGTCGGAAACTTCCAGGGCCGGGACAAGCCGGTCGCTGCGGTCCAGTCCCTCATGACCGGCTACCAGCGGATCTGGGTGGTGGGCCGGTCCCCGTTGGAGCACCTCATCGCCGGGCCGGTCCGCGCCGAGGACGCCGTGCTCACGAGGAACTTCACCCTGGGCGCGGAGCGGCATTTCAAGGGCATCGTCGTCACGCTCTGGGTGCGCCACTGACCATCCCCGCCCCGGCGGGGTCCGCGCGCCCGGCCTAACCTGGATAGCGTGCCGGATGAGGATGTATTCGCGCTCACCGCGGCGGAGCGCCGCCGGGCGGCGGACATGTTCGCCGGGCTCAGCGACGAGCAATGGGCAGTGCGGAGCCTGTGCGCGGAGTGGACCGTGCGTGATGTGGCCGGGCATCTCATCGGGCCGCTCTGTGTCAGCCTTCCTCGCTTCGTGCTGGGCAGCCTGATGTCGGGCGGCCCCAGCCGCTACTCGGTTAAGGGGTCGCGGCAGCTGGGCCGCCGGCCTGCCGGGGAGATCGTCGCCATCCTGCGGGAGCACGCCGGCCAGCGG
>DASQRM010000118.1:0-4307 GCA_035642895.1 Streptosporangiaceae bacterium
CCTGCGGGCTGGGCGCCGCGCTGGAGCCGGGTCCGCTGGAGCCGGGGGCGCTGGCCGGCGCCCGGGCGGCGGGGCCCGGGCTGCAGGCCGCGAGCACCACGGCGGACATCCCGGCGGCCAGCGCCCTCAGCCACCCGAAGCCAACCCCACCAGCAACATCACTCACAAAACACCAATCCCACCGACCGCTGACGCTACGGGCTCGGGCGACCATTTTGTCCGCGATCGCGCGGGGGCGGTGCTACTGCGTAGGCGTTTGGGCCGCCTGGTCACCGTACTTGGCCTCGTAGGCCTGGCGGGATCCGCAGACGCTCGCCTTGGGGCAGGCGCACTTGCTGCCGTCACGGGCCAGTTTCACCACGATCTTGTCGCCCGGCACGTTGTGCCCGGTGACCACGCCGTGGCCCTCGGGGGTCTCGACCGAGGAGCCGATGCTCGGGGCGTCCTTGCGGAAGTCCTGGTAGAGCGGGTGCTCATACTTGAGGCAGCACATCAGGCGGCCGCAGGCCCCGGCGATCCGCAGCGGGTTGACCGGGAGTTCCTGGTCCTTGGCCATCCGGACGGACACGGGCTCGAAGTCCTTCAGGAACGTAGAGCAGCACAGGTCACGGCCGCACGGCCCGATACCGCCCTGGAGCCGCGCCTCGTCCCGCGGGCCGATCTGGCGCAGTTCCACCCGGCCGCGCAGCTTGGCGGCCAGATCGCGGACCAGTGCGCGGAAGTCGACCCGGCCCGGCGCGCTGAAGTAGATCGTGTACACGTTGGGGTCGTCGACGTAGTCCACGCCGATGATCTTCATGGGCAGGCCGTGCTCGCGGGCCAGGCGGCGGGCGGCCACCCGGGCCTCGGCGCGCCGGCCCCGGTTGGCCTCGTCCCGGGACAGGTGGTCGTCGGTGGCCAGCCCGGCGCACACCGGCAGCCCGTCCACGTCGTCATCCACCCACTGCGGGGCCCAGATCACGTCAGCCACCTCGGGACCGCCGTCGGTGGGCACGAGGACCTTGTCCCCGACCGCGGGCGTCAGCGCCCCGGGGTCCAGGTAGTAGAGCCGTCCGTACCGTTCGAAACTGACGGCCATCATCATGCCCATCGCCCCAGGTTACGGGGAGATCACGCGATCCGCTCCCCCGGGCGGCCGATTTGCGCGGATTACGAGGTCGCGGGGCGGGGCGGGCCGGAGCCGGCGATCAGGCGGGAACGGTGTCGGTGCACTGGCACTGGACCAGCGCGGGCGGCAGGATCCGGGCCAGCACCTCCCGGTGCACGGACGCGGCCTCGGCATGCATCCGCAGGCCGGCCGGGGTAAGGAGGACGTAGATGCCGCGCCGGTCCTCACCGCACGAGCAGCGCTCGACCAGGCCGTGCTTGACCAGCCGGTCGATCAGGCGGGACAGGGCGCTCTGGCTGAGATGCACAGCGTCGGCCAGTTCCTGGGCCCGGAACTTGTGCTCCGGGCTCTCCGACAGCCGGTCCAGCACCTCGAACTCGCTCACGCCCAGACCCAGGTGGGCGAGTTCATGGTCGAGCGCGGCGTTGGCGGCCGCGTGGCTGGCGGTGATAGCCCGCCAGGTGGCCACCACCTGGTCATCGGCCAGCACGGACGTCCCCTTGTCGGGCGGCACGCCGCCTGCCGGTGCCCCCGGACGATCCTGAGACTGCATCACACTCACGAGCGCATGGTAGCGCGGAACGAGATTAGATGCAACTGCATTAATTGCACTTGCATCTAGTGCACGTACATGCATATTGTCTGTGGTCATGGAGTCAATCAGCCGCGCTCAGGCGGCATCTCCCTCCCAGTCCCTTCGTCCCCGGGCGGCCCAGGGCTCCCGGGCGTCCGCCCCCCGGCCGCCAGCGCCGCCCGAGCGGGCCGGCGCCCAGCGGTGGAGCCCGCGGCTGTGGGCCATCCTGATCGTGCTCTGCGGGGCCCTGTTCCTCGATGCGCTCGACGTGTCGATGGTCGGCGTGGCCCTGCCCGCCATCCGCGCCGACCTCGGGCTGTCCACGTCGTCGCTGCAGTGGGTGATCAGCGGTTACGTGCTCGGCTACGGCGGCTTGCTGCTCCTCGGCGGCCGCGCCGCGGATCTGCTGGGACGGCGGCGCGTCTTCCTGGCCGCCCTCGCCGTGTTCGCGGTGGCCTCGCTGTTCGGCGGGCTGGTCAGCAGCGTCGGCCTGCTGATCGCCGCCCGGTTCATCAAGGGCATCGCCGCGGCCTTCACCGCCCCGGCCGGGCTGTCCCTGCTCACCACCACGTTCCACGAAGGCCCGATGCGCACCCGGGCCATCAGCGTGTACTCAGCCTTCGGGGCGAGCGGATTCTCGCTCGGGCTGGTGCTGTCCGGCCTGCTCACCGAGGTGAGCTGGCGGCTGACACTGCTGGTGCCGGCGCCGGTGGCGCTGATCACGCTGATCGCCGCGATCCGGTTCATCCCGCGTGACCCCGCCTCGCGGGAATCCCGCCGCAGCCGCCGGTTCGACATCCCCGGGGCGGCCACCGTGACCGGCGCGATGCTGCTGCTGGTCTACACCGTCGTCTCGGCTCAGCAGGCCGGCTGGGGGTCGGCCCGGACCGTGGGCTCGTTCGGGATCGTCGCCGCCCTACTCATCACCTTCGTGATGATCGAGCGCCGCAGCAAGGACCCGCTGGTGCCGCTGGGCATCTTCCGCTCCGGGCCGCTGACCCGGGCGAACATCGGTGCGATGACGCTGTTCGGCTCGTACGTCTCGTTCCAGTTCCTGGTCACCCAGTACCTGCAGACCCTGGCCCACTGGTCCGCGATCGCGACCGCGCTGGCGTTCCTGCCGGCCGGCGTGATGGTGGCGGTGCTATCCACCCGGATGAGCGCGATCATCGGGCGGTTCGGGACCGCCCGGGTC
The DNA here is from genome assembly GCA_035642895.1 of Streptosporangiaceae bacterium. Taxonomy (GTDB): domain Bacteria; phylum Actinomycetota; class Actinomycetes; order Streptosporangiales; family Streptosporangiaceae; genus RYN-230. Next base: position 2,878 of record DASQRM010000118.1, read on the forward strand.
GCCGTGCTCGCGTTCGCCAGCCTGGTGGCCGGCTACGCGGTGTTCCTCCGGGTCGGCATTCAGCCCGACTATCCCTCGGTCATCCTGCCGGCGGTAATCCTGATCGGCGTCGCATTCGGCCTGGGCTTCTCCGCGCTCAGCCTGGCCGCGACCGACGGTGTCGCCGACGCGGAGCAGGGCCTCGCGGCCAGCCTGTTCCAGACCTCGTTCCAGGTCGGCGGTGCGATCGTGCTCGCCGTCGTGACGGCGGTGGTGGACGCCGGGGGCGCCAGCCGGATCACCTCGGCCCAGGCGACGCTGGGTGCCTACCGGCCCGCGCTGGCCGTGATCACCCTGGTGTCGGCGCTGGGGGCGGTGGCCGCGCTCAGCGGGCTGCGCTCCGCCCGCCGTCAGGTGCGGCCGGCGATGGCCCCGGTGCCCGTCCCGGCGCTCACGCCGCTGGCCGAGGTGGTTCCGGCACCTGCCCTGGTGACAGATCCGGCCCTGGCGACGGATGCGGCCCTGGCGACGGAGCCGGCGCTGGACATGGAGGCCGACCTCATCACCGGCACGGCCCGCGAGGTGGAGGAGGACTGCGCGACGCCGCTCTGCTTGTGACCTGAGGCAGCGCCAGCGGTGTGCCGCCCAGCCTGGATGGGCTGGGCGGCACACCGCCGTCACCTCGGCCGCGCGGCTTTACATCCCTGAAGCAGCGGGCCGGGGTCAGGGGGCGGTTGTGCCAGTTTTTGGGGCGTTTCCGGGCCGGGTTTTGGGCATGCCGGGAGGAGGGCCGGGGTCCAGGTGGAGCGCCCGGCTGGACGAACGACCTGGAGACCGGTCCTCCTCCCGGCTCAGACTGGACCAGGCCGGTTCAAGGCTCAGGAGACGGAGCGGTGACTCGAATACGGCCAGCCGCCTGGCTCATGGCCGCGGTCGCACTGTTCCTGCTGGCCGTGGCCGGTTATGCCCTGCTCGTCCACGCGTCCCCGCAGTACTACTGGACGCAGATCGACACGGCCGCCTACCGGGATGGCGGCATCGCGGTGCGGAACCAGCCGGCGATGCTCTACGCGCTGGAGCTCGGGGCGGCGAAGCTGCCGTTCACCTACACGCCCTTCGCCGCGCTCCTGTTCGCTGCGGGGAGCGGTGCGTCGTTGGCGACCTGGCAGGTCGGGCTGGCGGTGCTCACGATCGGGCTGCTGCCGGTGGTGGCGTACCTCTCCCTGGGACTCGCCGGGCGGCCCGCCGGCCTGGCCAGGGCGGCGGCGGCGTTTGCGATCGCCGCGGTGGGCCTCTGGCTCGAACCGGTTGCGATGACACTGTTCTTCGGGCAGATCAACCTCGTGCTGCTGGCCCTGGTGGTGGGCGATCTCGCGCTGCCGGACCGCATCAAGGGCAAGGGCATCGGAATCGGGCTGGCGGCGGGGATCAAGCTCACGCCGTTGATCTTC
>DASQRM010000119.1:0-19720 GCA_035642895.1 Streptosporangiaceae bacterium
GGTAGGTCGCGCCAGTCCGGTGCAAGAACAGGGTGATCCTCCAGTCGATGCAGCTGGAATGATCGGGGCTCTGGGCGGGGTCCTGGTAGCTGGTAAAGGTCACCGTGGCCTTCAGCCCGCCTTTCAGGGCAGCGATCCCGACCAGTACGGCGTTCGAGTCATGGCTGGTCTGGTAGCCCCAGGCGAAATGCCGTGGGGTGAGCCGGTGCTGCTGGGCGAAGAGGCTGGCGTACGCCTGGTACTGGCGGTGGTTGACCGCTGCGAAGTAGCGGACCAGGAGCGCGCCGACCCGCCGGGCGTCAGGCCGGCCGGCCAGGCCGGGCGTAATCGACACAAGGCCCGGGCGCGGGTGCCGCGGCGCCCCACCGCCCCGGGATCCAGGAGCCGACCGGCGCGGGTGCGGGGCCGTCGGGGTGGCGCCGCGGCCGGTCCCAGAATGGCCGGTCCCTGATGAGCCGGAGCCGGCCTGGCCCGGCCCGCTCTGGCCTGGCTTGCCCTGGCCGGTGCCATTTTGGCCCGACTTGTTCTGGCCGGAGCCGTTCTGGCTGGAGCCCTGGCCGGGCTCCGTCTGGCCCGGGCCGGTCTGGCTCTGGCCGGTCTGGCCCGGGCCGGGTTGGCCGGATCCGCTGCGATGCGTCCCCGTCTGGCTAGCACCCGGCTGACCAGGGTGGCTGTGCCCCGTCCCGCTCCGGCTGGTTCCCGGGTGGCCGCCGCTGCTCTGGTTGTGTCCGGGCTGGTTGTGTCCAGGCTGACTGTGTCCGGTGTGGACGGTCCGCGCCGGACCCGTACCGATCTGGGTGGGCGCAGGCTGGGTGGGCAGGGGTTGGCTGGGCTGGGGCTGGCTGGGCTGGGCCAAGATGGGCGTGGGCTGGCCGGACAAAGCCTGGCTGGGCTGGGCGTGGCCCGACCCCAACCGGCTTGGCTGGGTCCGGTGCGTCCCATGAGGGCTGCTGGCCTGGGTCGAGTCGACCTTGACCAGCCACGCGGTCGACGCGACCGAGAGCAGCCCGGCGATGAGCACCACGCCGATAATCAACGCCCGGCGATCGGGCCGCCGGCTGCCGGGTAGCCAGGGGTCTTCAGGCCACGCCGCATGGTCGGGCTCGGCGCCGATCTGGACGAGGCCGAGCGGCCCGGCATCCTCGGACATGCCCGTGGGCAGCGCCGTCGCCGGCGGGTCCGGGCTGTACTCGAGGGCCAGCTCGGGCTGGTCCGTGGCCAGCGCCGCTGGTGTGGCCTCGTCAGCCTCGGGCTGAGCAGCCTCGGGCTGATCCGCTGCGGGCTGATCCGGTGCGGGCTGATCGGGTTCGGGAGCAGCGGCCTCGGCGGGGACCGGGTCATCGGGCGGGACGCCGCCGGACTCGGCATCGGCCACGGCGGCCTGGGCGGGGATGACCGGGAGAGAACCCGGATGCGCCGCGATGATCGGGCCGACCGGAGCCTCAGCGGACAAGGTTCCGGGCCCGGGAATTCCGGTGGCCGTCGTGGTATCGGCGGGGCCCGCGCGGTCCTGACCCGCCCCAGCTGCCTCGACCGGGCCAGCCTGGACTAGGCCCGGATCGACCGTGCCGGCCTCGACCGTGCCGGCCTCGACCGTGCCGGTCGCGGCGACGCCGGCCACCCCTGCGCCAGCGGTGGAACTGGTCGCTGCGCCGCAACGCGTGCAGAACCGCAACATCCCGCTGACCGGGGATCCGCATTTGGTGCAGAATCTCATCGGCGTCAGCCCAGCCTGAAATTCATGTCGATCGCGGTCTCCCTGACGAGTTGCGGGCTAGCCGGGTCGAGCTGGTCGCTGGCCGCGTCGATCCCGGCCAGCGTGGCCCCGTGTATCGCGGCCATCAGGGCCCGGGCGGACTCAAAGCGGAGCGAGCGCTGGATGGCCTTTCTCTGGCTGGTCGCGTCCCTGATATTCCGGCCGATGACCATCATCAGCAGGCGCAGTGGGGACATATAAAGCCAGAAGGTCCAGCCGATGTACAAGTCAGTCCCATGTACGAAACATGAGATGTAGCCGCGGAAATGGCCGCGGCGCAACTCCAGGTATTCACGATCGTCTTCTCCGTGCCGGGAGACGGTCCGTACCCGCTGGGAATCAAGCGGAACGCCATGGGTCCCGAACGCCGAATTGATCTGCTCGAATGCCATCTGGGCCGCATCGGAGCTTTGCTCCATCAGCAGGCTCCATTCGGTCAGCAAGGCTGGAACCGGAATCAGGAAGAACAAGATGGCCAGCACCAGCCCGACCCGCCACAGGCTGTCTATCTCCAGCCGGATGGCGGGCCCGAGGGTCGTCCCGTCCGTCCTGCTGACCAGCAGGTACAGCCACAGGACCGTCTCGATGAGCAGGTAGACCCCGGTGAACAGGCCGGCCTGGCGGAGCACGCACGCGAGGTAGCGGGCGTTGCGGACGGGATCCAGGTTCGCGGACCCGGAAAGCCTGGTCGCCACCGGCCGGACGGATGCCGCTGGGCCAGGCCCGGATTTCGCCGCCGCGGCCCGGGTCTGGGACTGCCTCCTCGACTCGTGCAGCTGGGCCGGGCTGTCCGCAGCTACGGCGTTCTCTGGCGCCGCGGCGTTCTCCGGGGCCGTCGGGTCCACGGGGGCCAGGGCCTGCTCGGGCGGCTGGGCCTGTTCTGGATCGGCCTGTTCTGGATCGGCCAGGTCGTGGCCAGCCGGGATGATGCGGACCTGGACCAGGTCGGCGGCAGGCATGGCGGTGGGCACGGCGAGGGGGGCTGACTCTAACCCGTCAGGCTCCCGCGCGGCGGGAACGGCCGGAGTGACAGGGCGCCCGCAATTGCCACAAAACGCGTCTCCGGCGAAAAGGCCTTCACCGCACCCGACGCATTTCTCCCACATCGGCCAATCCTTCGCTTGGTCCGGGATCTTCGGACATCTGGCGCACCAGCTCAGCCGCGCCACAGGTAACTTACCAACTCTGCGAATGGAAAACCGATCATGGTCAGAGTAAAGAATTTGCCGGGGCCGCGAATGGGATCATGAGATTGGCGGATAGGGAAGAACTGGCCACAAAAGGGGCCACGCCCGGCGCCACCGGCATCCGGTAGCGCCGGGCGTTCTCCGCCCGCGAGGCCTCAGCCGTCCGCCGGGATGTCCGCGGCTGGGACCAGAGCCCGGGTGTCGACCGGGGGCTCGCCCTCGCGAGGGGATGTCTTCGGCAGGATGCGGGCCAGCGGCCGGGGGAGCCACCAGTTCGCCGGGCCGAGCAGCTCCATTACCGCGGGCACCAGGACCATCCGGACTACGGTCGCGTCGATCAGCACCGCCACGGCCAGCCCGAGGCCGACCTGCTTCACCGAGACATCCGCGCCCAGGACGAAGGACAGGAAGACCACCACCATGATGGCTGCCGCCGCCGTGATCACCCGGGCCGTCCGGGCCAGTCCCGTGGCGACCGAGGCCGCGTTGTCGCCCGTCGCGTCGTAGGCCTCCCGGATCCGGGACAGCAGGAACACCTCGTAGTCCATAGAGAGGCCGAACAGGATCACGAACAGGAAGATCGGCACCCAGGTGGTGACCGGCATCTTCTCGGGGAAGCCGAACAGGTGGCCGAGCCACCCCCATTGCGTGATGGCGGTCAGGACACCGTACGCGGCGCAGATGGACAGCAGGTTCATCAGTGCCGCCTTCACCGCGACCGTGACCGACCGGAACATCACCAGCAAGAGCAGCATGGACAGCGCAACGACCACGCCGATCAGCCAGGGCAGGCGCTGCCCCACGATGTTGGCGAAGGAAACGTTGCCCGCGTTCGGCCCGGTGAGGTAGGCGCGGACGCCGGTACCCGCGGTGGCGCGCGGGATGACGGTGGTCCGGATCTGGTTGACCAGGGTGTTCGTGGCCGCGTCCTGCTCACCGGTGGTCGGGTAGGCGATCATGAGCGCCGCGCGGCCATCGGGGCTGACCCGGGCCGGGCTGACCCGGGCGATGCCGCGGGTGGCCGCGATCGCGTCGGCCAGCCGGGTGGTGCTGGCGGTGGGGGAGGGCAGCGATGCCGCCACGATCAGCGGCGCGTCGAATCCGGGGCCGAAGCCGCGGGCCATCGTCGCGTAGCTCGAGTACCCCATGGTCCCGCGGAGCTGGCTGGATTCGTCGGGCATGCTCAGCTTCATGGTGAGCGCCGGGGCGGCGAGGAGCAGGAGCAGCCCCCCGGAGGCCACGGCGGCCAGAACGGGCCGGCGCTGGATCATAGCTGCCCACCGTTCGGCGGCAGGCCGTCGCGTGGCCTGCATTCCTGGCTGGCTGGCTGCGCCACGGGCTGGCTGGCCGCCCAGCCACCGGGGCAGCCTGAGTCGTGAGGCCTTGGCCAGCCGGGTGCCCGTGAAGCCCAGCAGGGCCGGGAGCAGGGTGAGCGAGCCGAGCAGGATCATGGCCACGGTGGCCGCCGCCGCGATGGCGACCCCGTTGAGCAGCGACTGGCGCAGGACCAGCAACCCCAGCATCCCGATGATCACGGTCGTGCCCGCGATGACCACGGTCCGGCCTGCGGTGCTCATCGCGGTCACCGCCGCGCTTTCGGGGTCCTCACCGTGATGCAGTGCCTCACGGAATCGGGTCACGATGAACAGCGCATAGTCCACGCCGACTCCCAGCCCGATCATGGAGGCGACGATCGGCGAGAACGAGGGAGCCGGGAACACATGGCCGAGCAGGGCGATCAGCGACAGCCCGGCGCCGATGCCCAGCACGGCGGTCAGCACGGGCAGCCCCATGGCCAGCAGGGAGCCGAACGCGATCAGCAGCACGATCGCGGCCGCCAGCACGCCTACCCCTTCCGTGGGCCCGCCGTACGGTGTCTCCGCCAGGTCGACGACGTCACCACCCAGGTAGAAGTTCAGGCCCCGGCCGGACATTGACCTGGCGTCGTTCATCAGCGCCAGCGCTTCTGCGTTGCTGATCTTGCTTGACGGCACGCCGAACTGGACGACGGCGAACGCCACGTGGCCATTCGCCGAAATCTGGCCGGCGGCCTGGTACGGGCTGGTCACGGACGTGACGTGCGCCGCCCGGATGAAAGGAGTAAGCGCGCTGGTGACCCGCGCCCGGACGGCAGGGGAGTCAACCGGGGCCGTCGAGTGAATCGCCAGCGTGAGCGTGTCGCCTGACTGCTGGTGAAAATGCTCGTTGAGCAGGGTCTGCCCGGGGTCGCTGCCGGCGAAGTTGTTCTGGGCGGGGGCCCCGAACCTGGTCCACAGGGTGATCAGGCACGCGACCCCGATGATCCAGGCGATGACGGTGAGTCGGCGGTGCCGGAAGCAGGCGCGTCCGAGCGGGCCGACGATCCCGGACCGGGCCGGCTGATGAGTGGTGCGGAGGTGGAGGGTGGATGGGCCAGGCATGTCAGTCTCCTGCGAGCTGGAGGAGTGGGTGCTCCTCGATACTCGTGACCGGCGGCGGCCAGGGCGTCCTCCGCAGGGAGGCAGTTGCGGGCCGGGGTCTCCCCCGGGAGTACTCCCGGGGGAGTAGGACGCGGCCCCGGTGCTGACCGGTCAGCGGCAGGCGCGGAACGTATCGGCGGGGAAACCGGGCTGATGGCGCCGGATGTGGTAATCGTGGCCGTCGCTCTTCAGGAACAGGGTGATGTGCCACCGGTTGCACGCGGTGTGGTCCGGGCTGTCGGCCGGGTTCTGGTGGCTGACGAAGGTCACCATGGCGGCGAGCCCTTCAGGACCGGTGGCGGCCAGCCCGGTCAGCCTGGCCCGGGAGTCCCGGGTGGATTGGTATCCGGCGTCGAAATTGTGCATGGTGGCGCGAATGGCCGGGATGAACAGGCGGCTGTACGCCGGGAAATCGTGCTGGTTGATGTCCGAGAAGTAGCTGTCCAGCAGCATGACGACCGGATGCACGTGCGGCTGGACGGCCGCCGCTGGTGTGACAGTCACGGCGCTGGGGCCAGCCGGTGGCCCTGCCGGGGACGGGGCGGCCCGGGCCGGGGTGGCAGCCGGACCGGGCGTCTGCCCGGGCCGGGGCTTCCCGGAGCGGGGCACGGCCAGGCTCGTGCTCGCGGCGGGCGGCCCGGAGCGCATCTGGCCGACCTGCCAGGCGGCGATGCCCCCGGTGCTGAGCAGGGCCACGGTGGTCACCGTGGCGGTGATCGTCATCCCGTGGCCCGGGGACAGCCGGGACCGTCGCTCCGGGCGCGCGGCTCCCCTGGTGTCTGGCGGGCTGGCGCCGGGGTCGCGGGTGATCATGACCCCCGCCGGGTCCTCGGCGGCCGGATCGGCGCCGGCCGCCCCGGGGGGCACACTGACGGCCCAGGGGGGCGTGCTGGCGGGCCAGGGTGGCGGGCTGTCGGTCCAGGGTGATCCGTCTGGTTCCCGGGACGGGTGGCGGGCGGACCAGGAGGGTTCAGCGGGCGGGTCGTCAAAAGACCAGGGGGAGACGGGCGGGCTCACCGGGTGCGAGGTCGCCGGGGCCGCCTGCGGTAGCCATCCGGAGGGTGGCTCGTCCTCCGGCGCTGCCTGAGTCGCGCATCCCGCGCAGTACCGTGGCGACCCGCCAAGCGGATTTCCGCAGTTCGGGCAGAACCGCATGGGCGCCCCCTGGCTCCATCAGACGTTCTGCGGCTGACCTCCTGGTTCATTGTGAGCGGCATTCCGGGTGCTTCGGAACGCTGGGCGAGGCGCTGTTAGTCCTCCGTAATCATTTGGCCGGAGCGCGCCATCAGGGGTGGCCGGGCTGGGCGAGCCCGTTCTCGTAGGCGAGGACGACGAGCTGGGCGCGGTCCCGGGCGCCCAGCTTGATCATCGCCCGGCTCACGTGGGTCTTCGCGGTCAGCGGGCTGACCACCAGGTCCGCCGCGATCTCGTCGTTGGACAATCCGGCCGCGACCAGCGCCACGATCTCGCGCTCCCGCTCCGTGAGCGAGGCCACCCCGGCGGCCAGGACGGCGGGGGGGAGGTTTCCCCGCCCGCGGCCCGCGGCTCCGGCGGGGCCGGAACCGGCACGGGCCGGGGCGGAGCCGGTTCGCGTCGCGGCGCCCTCCGCGCTCAACCCTCCGGCGCTGGAGCCACCTGCGCGCAGGCCGCCGGGGGGTGGGCCGCCGCCCCCGCTCGTGAAGGCCGCGATGAGGGACCGGGTCACGCTGGGCGCCAGGAGCGCGTCCCCCCGGGCCACCACCCGCACGCCCTGCAGCAGTTCCTCGGGCTCGACGTCCTTGACCAGGAACCCGCTCGCTCCCGCCCGCAACGCCCCGAACACGTGCTCGTCGTCGTCAAAGGTGGTCAGCACCACGACCCGGACCGCGGCCAGTTGCGGGTCGGTGGTGATTCGCCGGGTCGCGGTGAGGCCATCCACCTCAGGCATGCTGAGGTCCATCAGCACCACGTCCGGGTGCAGCTCGCGGGCCAGTTTCACCGCGGTTCCCCCGTTGGGCGCCTCGCCGACGATCGTGATGTCGTCGGCCGATTCGAGCAGCATCCGGAATCCCGCACGGACCAGGGCCTGATCGTCGGCGAGCAGCACCCGGATCATCGGGCGGCGTCTGCGGCGGTCGCCGGCGCCGTCCCAGGCGCCGCATCCTGGCCCGTCGCGCTCTCGGCGGCCGCATCCCCGGCGCCCGTGGCCTGGCCTGCCGTGATCTGGCAGGCTGCGGGCTGGCCCGGCGCGGCCGCGGGGAGCCGCGCGACGATCACGAAACCTCCGTCTGAGCCGGCCGCCGCCGAGAAACTGCCGCCCACCGCGGCGGCCCGTTCGGCCATCCCGGTCAGGCCGTGTCCGCTGAGCTGGTCCCCGGCCGCCGTCCCGGGTCCATTGCCATCGTCGGCCACCCGGATGCCCAGGGCGCCGGGCTCGTAGGTCAGGCTCACCGCCGCGCTGGCCTGAGCGCCCGCATGCCGCAGCACGTTGGTCAGTGACTCCTGCAGGATCCGGTACGCCGTGTGGCCCACGGCCGGGGACACCGGCCGCGGCTGGCCCTCGGTGGTGAGGGTGACCGGGGCGCCCGCGGCGGTCACCGCCTCGCAGAGCGCGGGCAGCCGTTCCAGCCCGGCCTCGCGCAGCTCGGCCGACTCGTCCGGGGTCTCGTTGCGGAGCTGGCCCAGCGTGGCCCGCATCTCGGTGAGCGCTCCTTTGCTGGTCTCCCGGATGGCGAGGAGCGCGCCGCGCAGGTTGGCGTCCGGGCCGCCGGGCTGAGCGTCCGGCCCGAGTATGTGCAGCGCGGATCCGGCTTGCACGGTGATGGTGGCCATGCTGTGCGCCACGGTGTCGTGCAGTTCCCGGGCGATCCGCAGCCGCTCCTCGGCGACCCGGCGGCCCGTCTCCGCTTCGCGTTCCTCGCTGGCCAGGCGCAGCCGGTCCGCGGTCTCCGCGGCCAGCGCGCGGCGGCTGCGGACTACCTCACCGAGCATGACGGCCAGGAAGAGCACCGCGATGCTCGGCAGGAACTCCGCGAGCAGCGCGACCACCCCCGAGTGAGTGGACGCGCCCACCACGAACAGGCCGACTGACATGTAGAAAGCCGGGATGGCGATCGCGGCGGCCAGGTACCCGGCGACCGCGGCGTCGTACAGCGGCAGGCTGAGCAGCGGCGCCGGGGAGATGTTCCGGCGGTCCAGGGTGTAGTACAGGAACAGCAGCACTGAGCAGCCGATCAGCGACCCCAGGGGCCACCTGCGGCGGACAATGATCGGCAGCGCCAGGGCCGCGCCGAACACGTAGGCGACCGCGTTCAGGGGTGCGGCGCCCGGTCCCCCGCCCACGACCACGTTCAGCTCAACCAGGACGGTCACCAGCGCGGCGGCGCCGACATCGATCCACCGGATGCCGAGGGCCTGCAGCAGCTGGCGCGGCCTGGTCGCGACGCCGTTCAGCGGTCCCACGCCGTCAAGCTACGTGACCTGGGCCCGTCGCGCCACGTCCCGGCGGGCTCGCGACTCAGCCCCGGCCTTCCAGCAACGGCGAGCTCGGGTCCCGGGCCGGCCGGTCCGGGTCGCCCGCCGCCCGGCGGCGCCGCCACGCGATCCCGGACAGGGCTTCGAGTACCACCCGGCCGGCCAGGAACGCGGTGATCTCCGCGTGGTCGTAGGGTGGCGCGACCTCGACCACGTCCATCCCGGCCAGCGGCAGTTCCATCGCGATCCGCCGGACCGCGTCCAGCAGTTGCCGCCCGGTCAGCCCGCCGGGCTCGGGTGTCCCGGTCCCCGGGGCCATGCCCGGATCGACCACGTCCACGTCCACGGACAGGAAGACCCCGTCGCACTCGTCGGTGGCGATGCCGAACGCCTCGGTCAGGCATTCGTCCAGGCCGCGGGTGACTACCTCGGTCATCTCGTAGCTGCGCATGTTCTGCTCCGCCATCCAGGCCAGGGTCTCCGGCTCGGGCCAGTAACCGCGCAGCCCGATCTGCAGGAAACGGTCGCCGCGCACCGCACCGGACTCGATCAGGCGGCGCATCGGCGTGCCGTGGCCGTACAGCGAGCCGAACTGCGTGTCCCCCGTGTCGGCGTGCGCATCGAAGTGGATCACGGACAGGCGGCCCCACCCGACGTGGCGGGCCACGCCGGTCGCGTCCGGGTAGGCGATCGTGTGGTCACCGCCGAGGATGACCGGGATCGCCCCCGCCTCGCTGGCCCGCTGCACCGCCTCCTCCAGGCGCCGCAGCGACAGCTCGGTATCCCCCGACGGCATCTCCACGTCGCCGGCATCGGCGATCCGCAGTTCGGCCAGCGGATCCACGCCCAGCGCGAGGTGAGGCCGGGACCCGTCGTGGGGCAGGTAATCGGTGAAGCGGATGGCCTGCGGGCCGAATCTCGCCCCGGGCCGGTGTGAGGTCCCGCCGTCGAACGGGGCGCCGATGATGAGGATGTCGGTGCCTGCCCACGACGCCAGGTCAGCCAGATCTGCCGGGGGCACGCCGAGGAACGTCGCATCCGGTCCGTACATGTTGCCGAGCCGTGGCATCACTGCCCTCGCTTCCGTGCGGGCGGAGTGCTGCTCAGCGGCTGACCCGGCTGTACCGGCGCACAGCGAGCGGCACCATCACGCCGAGCAGTATGACGCTCATTCCGGGCGTGGTCAGCACCCGGGCTCGGCCGCCCCGGCTTTCTGCCGCCGGGATCCCCGGTCGCCGTGATCCTCCGGGACGCGGAGCAGGGCGTCAGCCCCACTGGTAGCTGGTGACGTGACCGCCTTCGATGGTGACGACGCCGAGCACGGTGGTGGCGTCCCGCCAGATGGTGTAATCGCCGGCGGCGAGGTCGGGGTAGACGGCCGCGTACTGCACGCGGCCGGCGGTCCGGCGTTCCCGGACTTGCGAGTGGCTGCGCGGGGCGGCCGGGCTGGCGTGTGAGCTGATCTCGATCTCGCGCCGGTCCAGGTCCGCCGGTGCGTGCAGCACCAGGGCCCCGATCCCGGGCCCGACGTTGAGGACCACACTGCCGGAGTGGGAGGGGCCTGGGACATGCTCGCTCATCGCGTTGTGCTCCTGCTTTGTCGGGGCCGGGAAGCCGGGGGAGCTTAGAAGGAAATGGCGGGAGCCGGCCGGCGGCCAGCAGGCACGCTGGCCACCGGCCGGTATCGCCGTCAGGACGGGTTGTGGTAGCCGTCGTAGGGCACTCCCAGGTACGGGAACGCCGCCAGAGGCTGATCGGTGACGCTGGCGCCGGTCAGGCCGTCGGTGACCGACGGGACGACCGCGTCGACGTGGTACGTCGGGTCGATCAGCGGGTACACCGCTCCGGCGATGGCCCGCAGCTCGATGGTGACCACGTCGTCGGTCACCCGGCGCCCGTTCGGGAAGCCGGCCGGGTCGCCGCCGACGAGCCCGAGTGTGCTGAACGTCGAGGAGCTGGCCGGGGTCGGCGGGATCGACGTGTTGAGCCGCAGCATGTCGGCCTGCACCGCGCCGGTGTAGTTCGTGAAGCCCTTGATCAGGCCGGAGGGGATACCGGTGAGCAGGATCGCTTCCAGGTCGGCGCGCGCGGTCCCGGCTTTGTCCAGGGCCGCGAGATTGGGGAATGCGCCTGGGTACAGGACGGGCAGCAGCGAAGCCAGCTCGGGGTGCGCGACGTACGTCGCGAACTGCTTGTCGTGCACCGGCGGCTGCCTGTTCCAGTAGTCCTTCTTGCCCAGCGGCACGATGACCTCGTTGAACAGCGGGTTGCCCAGCCGCGACACCTGCGCGAAGGGGCCGGTGTGCAAGAAGCCGCTTCCCTCGTCCGACACCCGCACGCGCTGGCGGCTCGCGCTGGTCCACACGCCGATCGTCGGCCGGCCCTTCACGGTCAGGTCAGAGATCGGCACCTGGATCGCGATGGAGTGCACGTTCAGGCGGTTGGTGGCGTTCACGCCGGGTGCGGTCTTCAGCCCGGCCGCCTTGCCGTAGACGTTGGCCGATTCCAGAGGGCGCAGGTTGCCCAGGTCGAAGATCGATCCCAGGTCGACGTAGAACTCCTCGGCGCGCTGGCCCGCGAAGACCGACACGCCACCAGCCAGGTGGTGAATGGCCGGGTTGCCGAGCCTGGCCTCATAGTCCGGGGTGGACAGCACGCCGACGTTGCACGGCGGGCAGGCGAGCTTGGCGGCCAGGACGTGAGCGCCGGACCGGTCCACCCGGGTGACCTGGTAGAACTGCTTGCTGTTCCAGTTCGGGTCGCTGAGCGACCCGATCGGGCCGGTGTTATAGAGGAAGCTCCCCGGGGTGGTCAGTTTCGTCTCGAAGCGGAACTGGTAGGAGATATCCGCGAGACCGTGACCGCTGTTGTCGATGTGGATCTCATACAGCACGTCGTCGCCGAACTCATAGAAGTTCGGGCCGCCCGCAGGCTCCTGGAGCGGGATGTAGTTGGCGATCAGGGTGACCGTGCCCGGCCGGTCCGGGCTGACAAACGCGTAAATATCCGTACTGTCGGCGACGGGATCTTTCGAGATCTCAGGCGCCTCGCGATGCGAAGACATCAATTACCCCTTCAGGTCGGTGCAGCGAATGACAGAGGCTGGGACGGCGGTCACCGGCTCGCGCGCACCAGGCGGGCGGCCAGTTGCGGGTCACGCAGGCGGGTCTGGCTGGTGCCGCGGAACACGTCGATCTCTCCCGACCTCGCGTCCCGTACGTGCACGACGATCTGATCCGGGGTGTCCGTGTCCATGACCCGGTCCTTCGTGTCATGCGCCGGCCCGGAGGCAGCGGCGAAGGCGGGCAGCGCGGTACCAGCGAGCGCGGCTGCGGCGATTCCCGCGGCCCCGGCCCCGGCGGCGCCCCGCAGGATCGAACGCCGCGACAGGTGCGGCCGCTCTTTACCGTCCTCACGGGCGCGGCCTGCTGGCGAGTTAATGTCGTCCTGACCAGGCATAAGTACCCTTCCCGGGGCTGGCGCGAAGCCGTGAGCCCCTGCGCTGAACAGCAGGACGGAAGGGTCTTAGCGGATAACCACTCTGAGGCAGCCAGGCCGCGGTGCTCCTTGGCTGGCCCCCCCAGCCTCCCCCTCCGCGGTGTGATTCGGCGCAGTCGACTGAGCGGATCGGTACGCAGACGACTGTGACTCAACCGTTACCCGCGGCCCCGGCGGGCAGTAGGGAACCGGATGGCCCGCGGCCGCCGCCACCTGACCCGCCGTTCCGCCGCGTGGGTGCGCCCCCGCGACACCGGTGCCACACGGGCGCTGCCCGGCACGGGCGCGCTGTGCGCAGGCGTGCGCGCGCCGCGGCCCGCCTGCGCCGGGGACGGGCTGCGGGGACTCGGCGGGTGAGGTCAGGGGCAGGAGTGGTGGTAGGCGTGGTAGCCGGCCGGCGGGTTACCGATCAGCAGGGCGCCCCCTTGCCTTTGCAGGTAGAGAGTGATGTCCCAGTAGGTGCAGCCGGTAACGTCCGCGCCCGGGGCCACCCGCTGCTCGCTGGTGAACGTCACCGTGGCCGCCACGCCACGCCCGGTGCGCGAGATCCCCACGATGCTGGCGCCGGTGTCGGTGGTCGTCCCGTAGCCCCGGGCGAAGGCCGCCGCGGACAACTGTGCCCGCCGGGCCGGGACCAGCAACCGCGCGTACTGCTGGTAGTCGTGCGCGTTGATGGCCGTGAAGTAGCTGACCAGGAAGCCGTCGACCTGGGCGGCGTCCGGGGCCTGGCTCAGCCCGGGCGCCATCGCCACCACGGCCGGGGCGCCGCCCGGCGCCGGGACCGACGGGGAGGGAGCGGCTGTGGAGGAGGGGGATGGGGCGGCGGGGCTGCGCGGTGGGGGACTGGCCTGGCGGGTGGCCGCGGTCTGGCGGCCGTCCAGCCGGGCCCCTGGCGCGGCGCCGTGCTGGCCGCCGAATGCGTACCACGCGGTGGCCAGGCCGCCCAGCAGGGCCACCGCGGCCAGTGCGGCGCTGATGATCTGGGCCCGGTGACCCGCTGCTGTGCGCCCGGCCCGGTGCGGCGGGCCGGGCGGTGAATAGAGCAGCCGGGAAGCCGTGTCCTCCCAGTCCCCGTCGGCCGCAGGAGCCGGGGCTGGCCGGGCCGGGGGCACCCCGGTCTCCGGGCCACCGCCCGCGAACCGGTCCGCGAACGCATCGGGGCCGCCGGGATCATCCTCGTACGGCGCCTCCCCATAGCGGTCCAGCTCGCCGCCGACTGGCCCACCGGTCTGGTACGCGGCGGCTTCGTACCGGCCGGGCTGGTACGGCGCGGCTTCATACTGGCTGGTCTGGTACGGCGCGGCCTCGTACTGGCCGGGCTGGTAGGGACTGACCTCGTACTGGGCGGGCTGGTCCGGGGCGTCCACGTAGGGAGCGGGCAGGTAGGGACCGGAATAACCGGGCTCGGCGGGATAACCGGGCGCAGGCGGATAACCGGGCTCCGCATAATGCCCGGTCTCCGCATAATGCCGGGGGTCCGGGTAATGCCCGGGCTCTGCGTAGTACCGCGGCGCCGGCCGATACCCCGGCTCCGGCAGCGGCGTGGTGCACCGAGGGCAATAGCGCAACGTCACGGCCACCTGGTCAGCGCACGTCGGGCAGATTCTCATCACGCTCCCCTTGCTCCCAGTCTGGGATCGTAATCAGGGCGTGGGACTTTTTTCAGGATTATCGCTGCCTTCGGCACACCACCATTTAGCCGGGTTCGCTAGTACTAATCCGACATGGCTGGTCATTCCGCGCTCTTAACGAAGCGGAATAGCAGAAAACGAAAACCGCGCGCGCCATTGCCCCGGCCACCCGGAGGTATAGCGGGGTACCGCACCCGGCCTCCCCGGAACGGCCCCCGACGGGACATGAACGCGAACCCAGCCGGGTCGTGATGGCCGCCCGCGTCGCGGGCTGGCAGGATCGAGGCGTGCCGGGAAGACCTGCTGCCTTCGACGAACTTGACGAGCGGATCGTGGCCGTGCTGGTCGGCGACGCCCGGGCCAGCTATGCCGACATCGGGGCCACCGTGGGACTGTCCGCGTCCGCGGTCAAGCGGCGGGTCGACCGAATGCGCGCCTCTGGTGCGATCACCGGCTTCACCGTCACCGTCGATCCGTCCGCCCTGGGCTGGACCACCGAGGCCTACGTGGAACTGTTCTGCCGCGGCCGGACCTCACCCAGCGCCATCGGCGCCGCGCTGAGCAAGTATCCCGAGGTCACCGGGGCGTGCACGATCACGGGAGAGGCGGACGCCCTGCTGCACATCCGCGCGGCGGATGTGCAGCACTTCGAGCAGGTGGTCGAGCGGATCGTCGCGGAACCGTTCGTGGACCGGACGCGCAGCGTCATCGTGCTCTCGCGGCTGGTCAGCCGGGCAGACATCCTGCCGCCCAGTAATGCCGACTGAGCGAGAAGTCGCTGCGCAAAATTCTCCCAATACCTGATAAAACCGCTCATGGCCAGGTCAGGGTCGATACAGTCAGCCCATGCCCACCCCTGAGCATGATCCGTCGGCCAGTACTGCCCAGTTCCGCGCGTTCGCGAGCGAGCGTTCCGGCGCCGACTCCGCACCGTGGATGATGCGTGCTCCGCGTAACCGCGTGATGGTTCTTGCGGCGGCGGTAGTCGGCGTGGCCTTGGTTCTTTTCATCATTGCCCTCCTGGTCATCGGCTAGCTACTCAGCTGCGACCATGAGGTTCGGTGTCATTCCGGTGCGGACCCGGTAATTCACTGCGGGTTATCGCCGCATCACCAGGCAGTTTCTGGGGCGGGGGTCTGGCCTTCGGCCGCACCGGGCAGGATTGGCAGGCATGACGGTCCGTGACGCCATGCCGCAGCCGCCCGCGGTGCAGGACCAGGGGGACGCGCACCGGCTGACCGCGCTGGAAGGGCTGGCGGCACTCTCGCTCGACGCCCTGTCCTCGGTGGCTTACGGCCCCCAGGCGATCGTCATCGTGCTGGCCGCGGCCGGCACTGTCGGCCTGGAATACACCCTCCCGGTCACGCTGGGCATCGTTGTCCTGCTCGCCGTGCTGGTCATCTCCTACCGGCAGGTGATCGAGGCCTTCCCCAACGGCGGCGGCGCTTACGCGGTGGCCAAGCGGCACCTGGGTCAGAAGGCCAGCCTGGTCGCCGGGGCCTCGCTCACCGTCGACTACATCCTCAACGCGGCGGTCGGCGTGTCCGCCGGGGTCGAGGCCCTCACGTCCGCCTTCCCCTCCCTGTACCCCGACCGGGTCTGGCTCTGCCTCGGGGTACTCGCCGTGATCACGGCGGCCAACATGTGGGGCGTGGCCGAGTCCGCCCGGCTGTTCATCGTGCCCACGCTGATCTTCATCTTCGCCATCGCCGTGGTCATCGTCGGCGGCCTGATCCGCTCGCACCCCGCCGTCCCCCCGTCCGGCCAGCTGCCGCAGGCCACCGAGACGGTCGGCATCCTGCTGCTGCTCAAGGCGTTCGCCTCCGGCTGCTCCGCGCTGACCGGTGTGGAGGCGATCGCGAACGCGGTACCGGAGTTCAAGCAGCCCCGGGCGCGGCGGGCCCAGCACACCGAGATGATGCTGGGGATCATCCTCGGCCTGATGCTGATCGGGATCGCCGTCCTGATCCGCAAATTCCACGCCGCCCCGTCCGCGACGGAAACGACCCTGGCCCAGCTGACCGCGGCCGCCGTGGGACACAACATCGCCTTCTATGCCGTGCAGCTCATCACGACCGTCCTGCTGGCCCTGGCCGCCAACACCTCCTTCGGCGGCCTGCCGGTCCTGGCCAGCCTGCTGGCCAGGGACAACTTCCTGCCCCACGTGTTCGCGCTGAAAGCCGAGCGGCAGGTCTTCCGGTACGGAGTCGGGGTGCTCGCGGCCGCGGCCGCCGTGCTGCTCGTCGTGTCGAGAGGCAGTACCCAGGCCCTGATCCCGGTGTTCGCCATCGGGGTGTTCGTCGGATTCACCCTGTCCCAGGCCGGCATGGTCAAGCACTGGCACGAGCAGCACGGGGAGGGCTGGGCCCGGCGGGCGTTCATCAACGGGCTGGGCGCGGTGCTCACCACGGCCGCGCTGGCCATCGAGCTGGTCAGCAAGTTCACCGAGGGTGCCTGGCTGGTCGTCCTGATCATCCCGCTGTTCGTCCTGCTCTTCACGCGGATCCGCCGGGCCTACGACCAGATCGGCGCGCAGCTCGAGCTGGGCCAGATCCCGCCCCCGCCCGAGCGGACTCCGGGATTGGCCGTAGTTCCGGTCCGTGGCCTGTCCCGGCTCACGCGGGAAGCCGTTTCCGCGGCCTTGTCCCTGGCCGATGAGGTCGTCGCGGTGACGATCTGCTACGACGAACCCGAGGACGAGCAGGCCACCGCCAGCTTCCGCGAGCAGTGGGAACAGTGGGATCCCGACGTACCGCTGGTCACCTTGCATACCGAGCATCGTTCGCTGGGTGCCCCCGTGGTCGAATACCTGCGGGCCCGGGAGCAGGAAGATCCGGCCCGCCGGGTCTTGGTGGTGATCCCCGAAGTTCAGCCCCAGCACTGGTGGCGCTGGTTCCTGCACAACCAGCGTGGCTTCGTGCTGAACCGGGCCATCGTGGCCGGCACCGACAACGTGGTGGTCTGCCGGCTCCGGTTCCAGCTGCGGCATCTGGCGCCGGACGAGGAGCCTGCTGAGGTTCCGGCCTCCGGGGGACCGCAGATCCCCGAGGGACCACAGATCCCCGAGAGACCACGGGCCGGCTGAGCGGACCGCTTCGGGTCAGCCGGGGGCCAGAGCGTGGTTGATTCACCCCGTATCGAATGGCAGCGTTCAGCCACCGGAATTTCCCGGTGTGCTTGCTAGCTAACCGGGGCCCGGGTCACCAGGCCGCGCCAGCGTGGGAGGATCTTGGCGGGCGGCGCCCCGCCCCATCCCGACCCGGAGGACACGTGCCCATCCGCGACCAGAAGATCGGCGATTTCCTGGATCAGCTCGCCGAGCGGGTTCCCGCCCCCGGCGGCGGCGCCGCGGCGGCGCTGCTCGCCGCCCAGGGCGCGGCGTTGCTCGGCATGGTGGGCCGGTACACCACCGGCGAGAAGTACGCCGAGCACCAGGTGACCGTGGGCCGGATCATCAGTGAGGTGGACGAACTGCGGAACATCGCGCTGCGGCTGGCCGACGCGGATGCGGATGCGTTCCTGGCGGTCACCGACGCCTACCGGCTGCCCAAGTCCACCGACCAGGAACAGGCCGATCGTGCCGGCGCCATCACCCAGGCGCTGGCCAACGCCGCCTGGCCTCCGGCCCAGGTCATCAGCCTGGCGGGGATGGTGGTCGACCTCGCCGAGGCGCTGGTCGTGATCGGCAACCCCAACGTCATCAGCGACGTGGCCGCGGCGGCCGAGTGCGCCCGCGCCGCGGCGTCCACCGCCCGGGTCAACGTGGAGATCAACCTGGCCGCGATCTCCGACGAGCGGATCAGCCTGGAAATGATCGCCGAGACCGGGAAGGCGGACAGCATCATGAGCCGGGCGGACCAGATCACCGCCACGGTGCGCGAGCATATCCGCGGCTGACCCTTCCGCCTAGAGCGCCTAGCAGGCGCAGGGAGGTTGGCTCCGCATCAGGCCTGGCCCGGCTCGAAGCCGGCGCTGCTCAGCATCCGGCGCAGGTCGAGCACGGTCTGCTCGTCGATGTCCTTGCCGCGGGGCTGCTCGATGAACTCCTTCTGGGTCCCGATCGTCACGTCGAGCTTGCCGCCGTGCTGCTCCACCGTGGTGCCGACCGCGCCGAGCAGCGACACGACCTCCCGCCACTCGATGTTGTGGCTGACCGGATGCTCGAAGATCCTGCGCAGCGTGGTGCGGTGGCGGTTACTCAGGTGAGCCGGCTCTGGTGTCACGGACATTCATCCTCCCGGTGTCCCTGCCACCTTAGTGACCGCGAGCTCAGGCCGCCGGCGCCACCTGGAGCTTGATGCCCTCGCCGCGACGGACGATGGCCAGCGCCTCCGGGAACTGGTCGAGGGCGAAGGGCGGGCCCAGCAGCGGGCTGGTCTCGACGGTACCCGCCGCCATCAGGTCGGCGGCGGCGCCGAAGCTGTTCAGCACGGCCATCGACCCGAGCACCGTGATCTCGTCGTTGTAGATCCGGAACGGCGACAGGGACACGCTGGCGTCCCCGCTGGCCACGCCGAAGACCAGCAGCCGGCCACCCCGCTCGAGCGCGGCGAACGCCGCCTCGATCGCGGAGGGCACGCCCGTCGCGTCCACCGCCACGCCAAAGGTGCCGTGATCGAGCGCGGGAACGTCCTCGGCGACGTCGGCCGCACCGACCGCCTTGGCCACCGTCAGCCGGGCCGCCTTCCGGTCCACCACGCTGACGGAACGGGCGCCCGCGTCGTTGAGCAGCTGGAGCAGCAGCAGGCCCATGGTGCCCGCGCCGATCAGCAGCACGTCCTGGCCGAGGACCGGGCCCAGGCGGCGCAGCCCATGCACGGCGCAGGACAGCGGCTCGATGAGCGCGCCCTGGGCATCATCCACGCTGTCCGGGATGCGGTAGGCGTTCACCGCGGGCACGGCGACGTATTCGGCGAACGCACCGTTCACGGTGTCCCCGATCGCGTTCCAGTTCGCGCACAGATTTCCCCGCCCGATGCGGCACGCCGGGCAGTGGCCGCAGAACAGCGAGGGATCCACGGCGACCCGCGCACCCTCGGGCCAGTCGCCGGGAACCCCGCCACCGCGGGCCACGATCCGGCCGGCGAACTCGTGGCCCGGAACGATCGGGTACGGCGTGGGCGGGAACTCGCCGTCGGCGATGTGCAGGTCGGTGCCGCAGATGCCGCAGATCCCCACCTGGATGATCAGCTCGCCATGCTGCGGCGCCGGGTCGGCGGCCTCGGTGATCGTGAGCTGGCCCGGCGCCTGCCAGATAACGGCACGCATCATGTCCCCTCAAGCTGGCCGGTCACGGTCATGTCCCCGTCCGCGCCTCGCGGCGGCCGGCCGCACTCATTCGCCGAGCCGCAACCCGGTGTCCGCATCGAATATGTGCAGATGAGTGGTGTCCACCCCGACCTTGACGGTGTCCCCGTGCCGGGGATGATCCCGGCCGGACCTGACGATGACGCTGCTCGACTCGTCGTCGGCCAGGCGACCGTAGATGAAGGAGTCGCTGCCCAGGTCCTCGACCAGCGCGACCTTGACCGTCAGCTCGCCGTCGCCGTCGCCGACGCTCAGGTGCTCGGGCCTGACCCCGATGATCAGCTTGTCGTGGCCCTGGGCCGCGCGCAGCTGAGCATCGGACGGCCGGAGCGTGGCGAGGCCCAGGTGGATGCCGTCGCTATCCGCGGTCGCGTCGAACCGGTTCATGGCCGGTGACCCGATGAACCCGGCCACGAACACGTTCGACGG
>DASQRM010000120.1:0-3321 GCA_035642895.1 Streptosporangiaceae bacterium
GGTAAACGCGAGCGCGATCAGGTCCCAGTTGACGAAGGCAGACAGGATCAGCGCCGGGGACAGCGCTACCATCAGCGCCTGCGCCCGCCGATCTGAACCCCTGGGTCCGGCCGCCCGCGCCGTCGCCAGCACGCCCGCCACTGCGCAGACCGCGAGCAGCGCCACGGTGACGTCGAAGAACTCACGGCCCCTGACGGCGTCGCTGACGTTCCGCACCAGCCAGGCCGCGGCCTGCATGGCCCCGCCGATCAGCACCGGGTACTCGACCGGGTGGCCGGTGTAGGGCACTTTTCCCGCGGACAACCCCTCGCCGTAGTACAGCGGGTAGATGTCGGTGTAGCAGGCGCGCTGGAACTGGCTGGCGTAGGAGTTCCAGGCACCGGCGCGGCACGGGGTCTTCTCCGCGAACGCGAGCACCATGCCGAGCACGGACGCGGCCACCAGCACACCGGTGCTGCCGAGGACGGCGGCCAGGCCGACGGGGCTGGCGGGGCGCCCGGCCCCGCCGCCGAATCGCGTATCCGCCGACTCCGGGACGTCCACCCCCATATCTAACCGTGTTTCCCTGTCAGCTCGCCTCCAGGGCCTTCAGCGCGCCTTCCTGGTCCGCTGCAGCCGACGGAGCCGCAGCCGACGGCGGGCCCACAGAGGCAGGCCGGTCACGACGAGGCCCACGCCCCCGGTCACCGGGCCGCCACCGTTCACACCTCCGCCGCCGTTGCCGCCGCCGTTGCCGCCGCCCAAACCGCCACCGCCACCGCCACCCGTCGTGCAGGTTACGATCCGCGGGTCACAGGAGAAGGTGGGCCAGGGGGTGGGGTTCCCGCCCTGGTCGCCGCCCTGGCCGCCGTGCCTGCCGTGGTCGTGCTTCTTGGGCTTCGTGACGACGTTGCGCAGGTTCGGCGGTACCTGGTTCCAGGTCTGGCCGGTGAAGACCGGGGTGGGGAACGGCTCGATCCCGAGCGGGACGAACATGTCCTCGGCGTAAGTGTGCCAGATCGTGGCCGGCCAGGTGCCGCCGAATCCGCCCTGGCTGTTGCCGCCGAGGTTGTGCAGGGTCTGCCAGCCCTTGCCCTGCTGGTTCGTGAAGATCGCGACAGCCAGGGCCTGGTTCGGGATGGCGCCGATGTAAAACGCCGACTGGGCCGAGTTCGTGGTCCCGGTCTTGCCGATGATCTCCTGGCCGTTGCTCATCGCGGTCACCGGCGCGGTGCCGTAGGACGCGTCGTCCTTGGACATCGCGTACTGCACCTGCGAGGCCATGTTGGCGTTCTGCGTCGGGTCGGAGCTGAACACCGGGTAGCTGGTTATCTTGATGTTGGTCGGCGGGGCGTTGTTCCGGGCGATCGACGTGATCACGTGCGCGTTGTGGTAGACGCCGCCGTTGGCCAGCGTGGCCAGCATGGTGGCCTGTTCCCCCACGGTCAGCGACGCCTGGCCGAGCGCGATGCCCGCCTGGTCCTTCATGACGGGACCCGCGGTGATGCCGGCCCTGTCGGTGTTCACGCCGAACTCCTGCGCCAATTTGACCACGCTCGTGCCGCCGTTACCGGCCACCCTGTGCCACAGGTCCGTGTAGGCGGTGTTGATCGACAGCGCCATCGCCAGCTGCGGCGTGTACGGCCCGTTCTCCGCCGCCGAGTCATTCGGCACGGCGTAGTAGCTGGGGGTCTGGCAGCCGAGGCCCTTCGCTGTCTGTATCGCCGCGACCGAGTACGTCGTGGGCTGGCCGTCCGGCGGGATGCAGAGGTTGTTGTACCCGTTCAGCGTGCTGGTCTGGACGTTCATGCCCTGCTTGACCGCGGCCGACAGGATGTACGGCTTGAAGGAGGAGCCGACCTGCTCGTGGTTGTACACCGCCATGTTATTTTCGCAGAGGATCTTCAAGCAGTAGCTCGCGGTGATGACCTTGCCGGTCCCGTTGTACTTCGCACCGGGGTAGCCCGGCCCGGGGTACAGCGCCTGGATGGCCCCGGTGGCGGGGTCCTCGAGCACCGCGCCCACGTGCATGTAGCGGGGGTGGAACGGGTCGCCGCTCGCGTTGATCGTGGCCAGGTTGCCCCGGACGGCCGCGTAGAGCGCGGCCATCTTCTTGTCGTCGATGGAGGTCCGGATGACGTAGCCGCCGTTGTAGATCTGCGACTTGGTGAAGTGGTAGATGTCGGTCAGCTCGTTCCAGACCATGGTCAGCACGTAGGGGTCCCAGACATCGCCGCCGACGGTCTGCGGCACGGAGCTACGGGGCGCCGGGAACTTCATCGCGGCCGCCTGCTGCGCGGTCAGCGTCCCCATCTGCACCATGCCGTTGAGCACGTAGTGCCAGCGGTTCTCCAGCTGGGCACGGTACTTCGGCAGCGGGTAGTTGCTCGGCTGCTGGATGATCGCGGCGATGACGGCGGCCTGGGCCGTACTCAGCTGGGACGCGTGCCTGCCGTAGTAGGTCTGGGCCGCGGCCTCGATCCCGTAGGCGCCCTGACCCAGGTAGATCGTGTTCAGGTAGTTGGTCAGAATCCAGTCCTTGGACTTCTCCTTGGCCACCTTCATGGCCACGAAGATCTCCTTGATCTTGCGGGTGAGTGTCTGCTGGGTCCCGATGCCGGAATAGTACTGCCGGACGAACTCCTGGGTGATGGTCGAGCCGCCCTGCAGCGAGCCGTCGCCGCCCCGGATGTCCGAGTAGGCGGCCCGGAGGATACCGGTGGGCGAGATGCCGCCCTCGTTGTAGAAGTTCCTGTCCTCGGCGGCCAGCACCGCGTTGATCATCGTCTGCGGGATCTGGTTACGCGTCAGCATCTTCCGGTTGGTGGTACCGAACCGGCCGACCAGGCTGCCGCTCTTGGAGTAGACCACGGACTGCGAGAAGCCGGTGGCCGCCAAGGCCGCGGTGGGAACCGGTGTCTCCTCGTAGGCGATGGCCACGGCGACCGCGCCGAGCACGACCATGCCACCGACGATACTGAGCAGCACGCCCAGGGCCTTGCGCAGCGTCCAGTGCCGCCACCAGCTGCCCTTGACCTTGACCGGGGGGCGGTCGAACCCGCGCCGTCCCGGTCCGGCCAGACCCCGGGGGCCCCGCGGCCTTCGCGGCCCGCCAGGACCGGCAGGGGTACCCAGGCCGGGGCCGCCCAGGCCCGTGGCAGCCGGGGCGACCGGGCCGCCCCCGTGGCTCCCGCGTCGGCCCCGAGCCGGGAGCTCGGGCGTCAGCAAGTTGCCGGTGGCCTCGTTGTCCCAGTTCAGCTGCGTGGATTCCGTTGGATCCTCCACGCGTGCGTGGCTGCCGTCATGCCGTCCCCTGGGCGCGCGGCCGTGATCGGGGCGCAC
>DASQRM010000121.1:0-5986 GCA_035642895.1 Streptosporangiaceae bacterium
GACACTCGATAGCACGGAGCAATTTCGTAACTATCAGTAGCCTACTGACGCGGCTGGCGCGATCACAGCCGCCGGGTGCTACCGGCGGCGCAGGACGTTACCGGCGGTGCCGGGCGGCGGGCGCCCTCGAGGCCTGCGCCCTAGAGGCCTGCACCGTCTCCTCCGGCTGCACATCCTTGCGGGTCACGGCCAGGTAGGCAACAAACCCGACGATCACGGCGGAAAGGATCAGCGCCACCAGCCCGCGGCCCAGCCCGACCCCACCGTAGCGGTGCGGCACTCCCAGCCAGTCCGCGTAGGACGCGCCGAGCGGCCGGGTCAGCACGTAGGCGATCCAGAAGGCCAGGACGGGGTTTAGCCCGAGCTTCCAGTAGGCGAGCGCCGGGAGGCAGATGAGCCCGGTGAACATGAGCCCCGAGGTCAGGAAGCCAAGGTGCAACGTGGTAGCGGTCAGATCGCCGACCGCGGTGCCGAGGGCGAACGTGACGAGCACCGTGGCCCAGTAGAACAGTTCCCGGCGCGGCGTGGTGATGCTGTGGATGGATAGCGTGCGCTCGGTGGCATACCAGGTGACGAAGACCACGACCAGGCAGACGGCGAAGAACGCGCTGGACACTGAGTAGGGCACGCCCAGCTTGATGTGCAGGCCATCGGCGGCCAGGGTGCCCCAGACCGCGACCATGGCCACCGCGAACCAGTAGATCCACACCCGGTACCGGCGGGCCCGGAACTGGAGGACCAGCGCGACGGCGAAGACCAATGTCCCCACCACCCCGGCCAGCACCGGGTTGTACCGGAAGGCCATGAAGTCGGCGAGGGCCTCGCCCATCGCGGTGGTGAGGATCTTGATGATCCAGAAGTACGCGGTGATCCGGTACGGGACCTTGCTGACCCCGGACGGAGCGGGGACGCGGACCCCGTTCTGGCGGACCTGAGGTGATGCCACGGCGCAAGGATGCCACATGCTCCACAGCGCCCTACCTGGCCTTTACCAGTACCACACCATCTGCCGGCCCCCGCCCTGTTTTGTGTCGGCCACCGCCCGGTTTCGTCATGTCAGAGTCAAGCGGCCCCCACCCTGTTTCGCCAGGGTGGGGGCCGCCCGTCGTCAAGCACTCGTGGTCAAGCGTGAGCCGACCCGGATCAGGTTCCGGGGACGCGCCCCCGGATGTAGATGGGCGTGCCGTTGGTCTCGTTGACGTACACCATCTTGTGGAAGAAGGCGGCGATGTCCATCGGGATGCGTATGCAGCCGTGCGACACCGCGGCCAGTGGGACCGGGACGTCGCCGTGAATGGCGTACGAGCCGCCGATGAAGAACACCGGGTTGTACATGGTGCCCAGCGGGACCTTCACCCAGCCGCTGGCGAACCAGTGCGCCCGGTAGTTCCCGTCCGGGGTGATCGCGGGCCCGCAGGTCGCCTTCGGGTCGCCGCCACAGGGGTAGTAGTAGCCGCCGCCGGGCGAGATGTGACTGATCAGCTCGGGCACGTTGTGCCGGTACAGGACCAGGTACCCCAGGGTCAGGTGGACCTCGATCCGCCAGCTGCCGCCCTTAGGCTTGAGCACCTTCGGCTGCCTGGGGTGGACCAGCGCGCGCTTCATGTTCCGGGTGACGTTATTGGGCGACACAGCGGTCTGGACGCCCTGGACCTCCTTGAAGGCCCACACGGCCTCCAGCGTGTTCTGGCCGAACTGCCCATCGACCTTGCCCGGGTAGTAGTGCAGATAGGCCAGCCGCTCCTGCAGGCGCCGCACCGCCGGGCCGCGCATGCCGTAGTTCAGTGGGCCCTTCGGCGGCGTATAGGTGGCGCCGGCGGCCGGGGTGCTGCGGGCGGCCGACGACGTCGCCGCCGCGTCCGCGATGCCACTCTGGCCGAGGACCGACGCGCCCACCGCGGTCACCACCCCCGCCGTGGTCAGCCATCCCCACACTCTTCGCCTCATGGCGATTCCTCGCTTGTCCTTGCTCGATGGCTGACCGCGAGTCATGCCGCGCACACGCGGAATGCTGACGCCGACAGCGCGACCCTTAACAGATTTCCCGACCACTTTTCTAGACGTCTCAACGGCGGTCACGGTTGCCCCGCGGACCACACCGGTATTCATTCCCACTCACGCCGGAATGCCTCCCTGAACGTGAAAGGGAAACGCGATCGCAGGAGCGTACCGGTCGGCGTGGGAGACTGGCGACCGGACGCGCCGCACACCACCGGCTGGGCCGCTGATGACCACGGGGTAGCATGCCGGTCGTGCCGCCAGGTAGCGCGCCGGGGACCGCCCCGGACATGCAGGACCACGTCAGGACGTGGCTGCGGCAGCGCACCTCGCACTGGCAGGACTGGCCGCCGGAACGGCTGCTGGCCGCCAAGCGCGCCGCGGGCACGCGGATCAGCGTGGTGATCCCGGCCCGGAACGAGGAACGCACCGTGGGCCGTGTGGTGGCGACCCTCCGGCAGGCCTTGGTGACGGCTACGCCGCTCGTGGACGAGATCATCGTGGTGGACTCGGATTCCACCGACGAGACCGCCCGGGCGGCAGAGCGGGCCGGCGCGGTCGTGCACCGGGCCCGTGACATCGCTCCCGCGCTCGGTTCCTACCCGGGCAAGGGCGAGGCACTGTGGAAGTCCCTCCTGGTCACCCGGGGCGATCTGCTGGTCTTCGTGGACGCCGATCTGACCCGGTGGGGACCGCACTTCGTCACTGGCCTGCTCGGGCCGCTCCTGGCCAATCGTCCCGGTGCTGGCCAGCCCGGGGCCGGCCTGCAGGGTGACGGCCAGCAAGGAGTTGGCCAGCAGGGTGACGGCCAGCAGGTGCAGCTGGTCAAGGGGTTCTACGAGCGGGTAAGGACCGAGCGTGACGGCTCTACCTCGACCGAGGGCGGCCGGGTGACCGAGCTGGTGGCCCGCCCGCTGCTGAGCCTGTGGTGGCCGCAGCTGGCCGGGGTGGTCCAGCCACTGGCCGGAGAGTGGGCGATCCGGCGTGCCCTGATGGAGTCGCTCAGTATCCCGGTCGGCTACGGCGTGGAGCTGTCCACCCTGCTGGACACCTTCACCCGGTACGGCCTCGGCGCGCTGGCCCAGGTCGACCTCGGGTCCCGGGCGCACCGCCACCAGGCCGACCACGACCTGGCCCTGATGGCCGCGGAGTTGCTGGTCGTCGCGGAAGCACGGCGGGAGCACCCGGAGCCGCCGGGCCAGCTGCTGCACCAGTTCGTCCGGGAGAACGGCGAGGCGCGGCCGCGGTCCCGGGCCATCCCGAGCCATGAGCGCCCGCCCGCCAGCACGGTCAAGGCAGTCCAGTGAGGGCAGCCCAGTGAAGGCAGCACCGTCAGGTCAGCCCTGTCAAAGCCCCAGTCGCAGCACAGTGAAGGCGGCGTGAGGTGACCACTGGGACCGCCCAGCAGGTCCTCCGGCTGGGCCGGCACGCCTTCATCCCGGACCGGCGGCTGGTCATGGGCATCGTCAACCGCACCCCCGATTCCTTTTACGACCGCGGCGCGACCTGGGACACCGGCGCGGCCATGGCCCGGGTGCACGCCGTGGTGGCCGAGGGCGCCGACATCCTGGATATCGGCGGCGTGGCCGCTGCCCCCGGCACCCCGGTCGATGTGGCTGAGGAGATCCGCCGGTCCGTCCCGTTCGTGGCCGCGGTCCGCGCGGCCTACCCGGACCTGGTGATCAGCGTGGACACCTGGCGGCACGAGGTCGGCCGGGAGGCCTGCCGGGCCGGCGCGGACCTGCTCAACGACACCTGGGGCGGCCAGGACCAGCGGCTCGCGGAGGTCGCGGCTGAATTCGGCGCGGGCCTGATCTGCGCGCACGCCGGTGACCAGGCCCCCCGCACCCGGCCGTTCCGGGTCGCCTACGACGACGTGATGGCCGATGTCCTGGACCGCACGCTGGCCCAGGCGGCGCGGGCCACAGCGGCCGGGGTAGAGCCGGACCGCATCCTGATCGACCCGGCGCACGACTTCGGCAAGAACACCTGGCAGTCACTGGAGGTCACCCGGCGGCTGGGCGAGATGGTCGCCACCGGCTGGCCGGTGCTGGTGTCCCTGTCCAACAAGGACTTCATCGGGGAGACGCTGAACGCTCCCCCGGACCGGCGGCTGACCGGGACGCTGGCCACGACGGCCATCTGCGCCTGGCTGGGCGCCCGCGTGTTCCGGGTGCATCAGGTCCGCGAGACCCGGGAGGTGCTGGCCATGGTGTCGGCGATCCAGGGTGAGCAGCCGCCCGCCCGGACCGTCCGCGGGCTGGCCTGAGTGGGCCGTGTTGACTAGGCCGGCCCAATGATTACCAGCGCCGCCCTCTGCCCCTGGCCCCCGCTGCTCGTCCGCGAGCTGACCGGGGCTGACCCGGTCCTGCCTGAACTGCGCGCCGCCTGCGCCGAGGCGGTCACCACGCTGCTGCGCGACGACCCTGAGGTAGTGGCCGTGGTCGGACCGGGGACCGCGACCGTTTCGTGGCCAGGTGACGGGCGGCTGAACATCGCCGCGTTCGGAGCGGGCACGACTGCCGCCCGGACTGCGGAGCGGCCGGTGCTGCCACCCGCCCCCCGGACTGCGGAGCGGCCGGGGCTGCCACCCGCCCCTGGAATCGGGGCCTACCTGCTGGACCAGGCGGGCTACCACGGGGAACGGCTGATCTGGTCGGTCAGTGCGGACGAGCCGGTGGCCGGCTGCCGGAAGCTGGGCGCGGAGTTGGCGGGCGGGAGCACCCGCACCGCGCTGCTGACCATCGGGGACGGCAGCGCCCGGCGCGGGCCCCGGGCGCCGGGGCACTTCGACGAGCGGGCCGGCGCCTTCGACGCGGAGGTGGAGCGGGCCCTGCGGGCCAGCGACCTCACCACGCTGCTGGACCTGGATCCCGCCCTGGCCCGTGAGCTGATGGCGACCGGCCGGCCCGCCTGGCAGGTCCTGGCCGGGGCCCTGGAGGGGATGGCCGGCCTCGCGGTCGAGGTGCAGTACGCGGGCGACCCGTTCGGGGTGGCCTACCTGGTGGCCACGCTCCGGCCGTCCATCTTCCGAGGATCAGCCACCCGAGAATAAGCAGAAAGGCCAGGTCCGGGGGCAGGCCCAGAGGTCAGGCACGGGGGTCAGGCACCAGGGGATCCACCGCCCGCGGCTGAGCCGCGGGTGATCCCGCCGCCCCCGGTCAGCCGGACCGCGATGATCACTGGTATCACCGTGAGCAGCAGTACCGCGACCACGACCACGTTGACTTCGGGAAGCTGCTGGCCCAGCCGGATAGCACCGAAGATCCACAATGGCAGGGTGTTCTGCGCGCCCGCGGTGAACGTGGTCACGATGACCTCGTCGAAGGACAGCGCGAACGCGAGCAGCGCGCCAGAGATCAACGCGGTGGACAGCATGGGCAAGGTCACGGTCCGGAACGTGAAGAACCCGTGCGCGCCCAGGTCGGCGGACGCCTCGTAGACGGAGCCGGAGACCCGGCGGAGCCGGGCGATGACGTTGTTGTAGACCACCACGATGCAGAACGTGGCGTGCCCGATGACGATGGTCAGCAGGGACAGCCCGATCCCGGCGAAGTTGAACGCCGAGTTGAGCGCGATCCCGGTGATGATGCCGGGCAGCGCCAGCGGCAGGACCAGCAGCAGCGAGACGGCCTCGCGCCCGAAGAAGCGGAACCGGTGCACGCCGAACGCGGCGGCCGAGCCGAGCAGCAGGGCGATCACGGTCGCGAACACCGCGGCTTTCAGCGAAAGCACGAAGGCCGCGCGGACCTCAGGGTCATGCCAGGCCACCGGGAACCACTTCAGGCTGAGCCCCTGGATCGGCCAGCTCTGGATGTTCGAGGAGTTGAACGCGTAGAGGCAGATGATCGCGATCGGCACGAACAGGAACAGCAGCACGCCGCCGACCCAGATCCGCAGGCCAATGCGGGCCAGGCGCCCCTCCATCACAACGACTCGAACGCGCCGAGCAATCGCGCGCCGAGCAGGTAGAAGATCATGATCACGA
>DASQRM010000122.1:0-35758 GCA_035642895.1 Streptosporangiaceae bacterium
GGTCCGATGTCGTGTTCTTCGAGACCAGTGCGGGCGGCGCGGTGTTCTCGGTGGGCTCGATCGCGTGGTGCGGCGCCCTGCGCCAGGCCGGGGCAGAGACGCCCGTGGGCCGGATGACCGGGAACGTCCTGCTCCGGTTCCTCGACGACGCGCCGTTTGCCGCACCCAGTCCGGACCGGCATGAGCGAACGCTCAGTTGATTAACATACGCTCAAAGTGGCGTGAGCTTGGCGCCCCGTCTCCCTGGGAGTCCCTATGGCAGCGTTGCCGGGTCCTGCCGAACAGATCCTGGCCGACCCGGGACTGACGGGGGCCGTCATCATCGTGACCGGAGCGGGCAGCGGCATCGGCGCGGCGGCGGCCCGCCAGCTTGGCGCCGCTGGCGCCCGGGTCGTCCTGGTCGGCCGGCGCCCGGACCCCCTTGACGAGGTGGCCGGGAAAATCCGGTCCGCGGGCGGTGATGCGTGGTGCCTGCCCGCCGACCTGGCCGATCCCGAGAGCCCCGGGCGCGTCGCGGCGGCCTGCCTGGATCACTACGGCCATATCGACGGGCTGGTCAACAACGCCGCCGTGGTCCGGCACAAACCAGTCGGCGAATGGGACGTGGCCGGCTTCGACGAGCACGTCGCCACCAACGTCCGGGCGCCGTTCTTCCTGATCCAGGCCGCGCTGCCCGCCCTCCGCGAGTCTGGCGTGCGGGCCGTGGTGAACATCAGCTCCTCGTCGGGCACGCTGCACCGGGTCGGCCAGTCGGTGTACGCGATGACCAAGTCGGCGCTCGACTACCTGACCCGCACCCTGGCTGGCGAGCTGGCTCCGCTCGGCGTGCGGGTGAACGCCATCGCACCCGGCCCCATCGACACGCCGATCCATGCGACCTGGGCGGAGGACCTGGACGAGGCTTACCGCTGGCTCGGCGGCCAGGTGCCGCTCGGCCGGATCGGCCGGCCGGAGGAAGTGGCGCTCTGGATACTGCTGCTGCTGAGCCCGGCGGCGTCCTTCCTGACGGGGGCGGTGATCCCGCTGGATGGCGGCCAGGTGATCGACCGTGAGTAGGGGACTGCGGGGAACAGGGGTTACCGGTGAGCACAGTTGACAGCAGGTCGGGGGCGGAGGAGCTGCTGCTCCGGGTGGCCTGGTTCTACTACAAGGACGAGCTGACCCAGGACGAGATCGCCCGGCGGCTGTCGGTGTCCCGGGCGTCGGTCGGGCGCATGCTGGACCGGGCCCGCAAGGTGGGCCTGGTCTCGATCAACCTGAACGCGGACCACCTCGACGCGTTCGAGGTCAGCAGCGAGCTGCGGCGCACCTTCGACCTGAGCGAAGCGCTGGTCGTCCCGGACCACGACAAGGAGCCCGCCGACCACCACCTGCTGAACGCCCGGCTGGGGCTGGGCGGGGCCCAGTTCATGAGCACCCACCTGCGCCCCGGCGGCTCCCTCGGCGTCGGCTGGGGGGAGACGGTCTCCCGGGTCATCGCATCGACCAACTTCGGCGCTGTCGGCCCCGTGCACATGGTCACGCTGACCGGCGGCGTCGACGGCTACCTGCAGACCATCCTGTCGTCCAAGGGCGAAGGCAGCACCGAGCCGGAGGCCACCACCGCCACCATCATCCCGACCCCCATCGTCGCGTCCACGCCGAAGCTGGCCGCGGCGCTCAAGGCCGAGCCGGCCATCCAGCAGGTGCTCACCCAGGCGTGCGGCGTGGACCAGGCCATCGTGGGGGTGGGCACGCCTGCCGCTGACGCGACCATCGTGCAGATGGGTTACCTGGCCGCGGACGACGTGCGCCAGCTGCATGACCGTGGTGTCGTGGGCGACATCCTCGGCCAGTTCTTCGACAGCGACGGCCAGGTGGTCAGCCTGCCCATCCACGACCGGCGGATCGGCATCGAGCTGTCCCAGCTGGCCTCCATCCCCAAGGTCGTCGGCGTGGCCGGCGGGCTGCACAAGGCGGAGGCCATCCTCGGCGCGCTGCGCGGCGGGTTCCTGGACGTCCTGGTGACGAACGAGCTCGTCGCGCTGCGCCTGCTCGAGCTGCAGCGGGGCTGATCCGCCCTGGCCGCGCCGTCTCCCGCCCTTCATGCCGGGAAATTCCCGGTCAGGGGCCTTGCCAAGGCTGGCCTGCGGGCCGATACTTCTTCCACGCGAGCATATGCGCAACAGTTGAGCGAATGCTCCATCGGCGGAGGGGAGGCGGGGCCCGTGGTGACCGTTCCCCGCCTGAGCGCCGGGGTGATCACCGCCGACCTGACCCGGCTGGGCGCGGAGCTGGAAATCCTCCGCGGCACGGCCGCCTGGGCGCACGTGGACGTGATGGACGGCGCGTTCTGCCCTCAGCTCACCGTGGGCCCGGCGTTCGTGGCCGCGGTCGCCTCGACTGGCCTGCCGGTGGACGCCCACCTGATGGTCGAGGAGCCACGCCGGCTGGTGCCATACATCGCGGCGGCGGGCGCGTCGGTCATCACCGTGCACGCCGAGGCCACCCGGCACCTGCACCGCACGCTGCAGGAGATGACGCAGCTGGCCGGGGAACCGCGCTCCTTCCTGCGCGGCGTGGCGATCAACCCGGGCACCCCGGTGCAGGCGGTGGAGCCGGTGCTCGAGCTGGCCGACCTGATCCTGGTCCTGGCGGTCAACCCCGGCTGGTCTGGCCAGCGCCCCGCGGCCAATACCCGCCGCCGGGTCGCGGCCGTCCGCGAGCTCGCCGCCCAGGCTGGCGCCGACGTGCTGGTCGGCGTGGACGGCGGGGTCAGCTTGGCCAACGCGGCCGAGATGGCCGGCTGGGATATCGACGTGCTGGTCAGCGGCAGCGCGATCTTCAACTCGTGCCGCTCCCCTGATCAGGGCCAGAGCCCGGCCGACAACCTTGAAGTCATCACCCAGGCGTTGCTCCACGCAGAGCCTGCGGGCTCGATCCGGGAGCTAGCAGAGCCCGCGGGCTCGATCCAGGAGGTAGCAGATGGCAGGCAGTAACGGCGCGCACATCGTGGCCCCCCCGGTCCCGATGACCATCACCCAGATCGCGGTGGTCGTGGCCGACATGGAATCGGCGCTGCGGTCCTACACCGAGAACCTCGGCTGGGGACCCTGGAGCGTGTTCGATTACAAGCCGCCGCTGCTGCACGACACCGTGGTGCGCGGCGAGAAGACGGAATTCCGCATGATCGGCGCGGAGACGACGGTCAACGGGCTCGGCTTCGAGCTCATCCAGCCGGTCAGCGGCCCCAGCATCTACCAGGAGTTCCTGGACACTCACGGCGAGGGCGTGCAGCACATCGCGTGCATGAAGCACTCCACCGAGGACAGCGAGGCGCTCAAGGAGCACTGGCGCGAGCGCGGCGCGGAGATCCTGATGGGCGGGCGGATCGGGGAGTCCATCGAGTTCTACTACCTGGACACCTCCCCGCTGCTCAAGTTCGTCCTGGAATCCGGCAGTGGGCACGCGATCGACCTCGAGCCCACGTACGTCTTCCCGTGAGCCATCGTCCCCAGAGGCACAGTCCCGTGAGCGGGCCGGACCCGGTGCGTGTCCTGGTGATCGGCGATCCGTACCTGCCCTCCTCCGCCTATGCCGAGCCGCTGGCGCGGCTCGGCGCCGAGGTGGATGTGACCTCGATGCAGATCGAGGGAGTGGCGTTCGCACCGCCGCGCACCACGTCGGAGCACCGGCTCCGCGAATACGTCGGCGACCCGGCCGACGTCGCCCGGGCGGTGGCCGGGCACGACGTGCTCATCGTGCACGGCGCGCCGGTCAGCTCCGAAGTGCTCGACGCCGCGCGGCTGCGGCTGGTCTGCTGCGCCCGCGGCGGCCCGGTGAACGTGGACGTGGCCGCGGCGACCGACCGCGGCATCCCGGTGGTCAACACCCCGGGCAAGAACGCGGAAGCGGTCGCCGAGCTGACGATCGCGTTCGCGCTGCTGCTCATCCGCATGGTCCCGCGGGCCAGTTCCGACCTGCTCCGCCGGGGCGCGTTCGCGGAATCGGTGTTCGAGGGGAGCGAGTACTTCGGCCAGGAGGCCGCCAGTATCACCCTCGGCCTGGTCGGCCTGGGCCAGGTCGGCCGGGAAGTGGCGGCGCGGGCGCGGGCCCTCGGCTTCACGGTCCTGGCGTATGACCCGCTGGTCACCGAGGCCGCGGACGGTGTCGCCCTGGTACCGCTGGACACCCTGCTGGACCGCTGCGACATCGTGTCGGTGCACGCCCGGGCCACGGCAGAGAACCGGCACATGTTCTCGCGGAGCACGTTCACCCGGATGCGCCCCGGGGCGTATTTCATCAACACCGCGCGCGAGTCGCTGGTAGACGAGGCCGCACTCAGGGAGGCGTTGGAGGAAGGAATTCTGGCGGGCGCGGCGCTGGATGTGCTGGAGAGGCCGAAGCCCAGCGCCCGGCATCCCCTGCTGGACGCGCCGAACGTGCTGGTCACCCCGCACATCGGCGGGGCCACGGCCGAGACACTGGCCCGCGGCGCCCGCCGCGCGGTGGCCGCGGTGGCCAGCCTGGTGGCCGGGCAGGTGCCCGCCGACGTGGTCAACCCGCAGGTGCTGCACGCCGGGAGTGCGATGACATGACGAGCCGCTACCTGCTGGCCATCGACGCGGGCACGGGCAGCTGCCGCGCCGTGCTGTTTACCGAGGCCGGGCAGCAGGCTGCGGTCTCGGTGCGCGAGTGGGCGCACCACGAGCCTCCCGGGGTGCCGGGCGGCCAGGACTTCGACGTGGAGTCCGGCTGGCGCTCGATCGCCGCCTGTGTCCAGGACGCGCTGCGGGCCGCGGGCGCCTCCGGCGCGGACGTCGTGGCGGTCGCCGCCACCAGCATGCGCGAGGGCGTGGTCCTGTACGACCGGGCCGGGCGCGAGATCTGGGCCTGCCCGAACGTGGACAGCCGGTCGGCGGAGGAAGCGGCGGACCTGATCCGCGAGGGCGTGGCCGAGAAGATCTACGCCGAGGCGGGCGACTGGGTGTCCATCACCACGCCGGCCCGGTTGCGCTGGCTGGCCCGGCACCGCCCGGACATCCTGGACGCTACGGGCAGCCTGGGCATGCTCAGCGACTGGATCCTCTACCGGCTGTCCGGGGCCCAGGTCACCGAGCCGTCGTGCGGCTCCAGCTCGGGGATGTTCACGCTCGCCCAGCGGGCCTGGTCGACGTCGATCCCGGCGCTGTGCGGACTGCCGGCCGACGTGCTGCCGCCGGTGGTGGACCCCGGGACCGTGGTCGGCCGGGTCACCCCGGCGGCCGCCGGGCAGACCGGGCTGCGGGCCGGTACCCCGGTGGTGGCCGGCGGCGCCGACACCCAGCTGGGGCTGCTCGGGGCGGGCACCGCCGCCGGTGAGTACACCGTGGTCGCGGGGACCTTCTGGCAGAACACCGTGCTGCTGCCCGAGCCGCTCATCGACCCCCAGGCCCGGCTGCGCACGCTCTGCCACGTCACGCCGGGCCAGTGGATGCTGGAGGGGATCGGCTTCTACATCGGCATGAGCATGCGCTGGTTCCGCGACGCGTTCTGCGACACCGAGGTCGCAGCCGCCCGGCACCGCGGCGTGGACCCGTACGTGGTCATGGAAGAGGCGGCCGCCCAGGTCCCGGCGGGGTCCGGCGGGGTGGTCGCGATCATGTCGAACCTGATGAACGCCCGGCGCTGGGTGCACGCCAGCCCGGCGTTCGCCGGATTCGACCTCGGGCACCCGGCGGCCAGCGGCCGGGGCGCCTGCATCCGGGCCATCGAGGAGGCCGGGGCCTACGTCGCCCGGGGACACCGGGACATCATCACCGAGCTGACCGGGCTGCGCTTCGGGGAGGTCACGTTCACCGGAGGCGCGGCCAAGGGGCGGTTGTGGCCGCAGATCATGGCCGACGTGCTCGGCGTGCCCGTGCACGTGCCCGTGGTCACCGAGAGCAGCGCGCTCGGCGCCGCGCTGTGCGCCGGCCTCGGCGCGGGCAGCTACGCCAGCCTCGACGACTTGCGGCCGGAGCTGCGCCGCCGGGGCGCCACCTACGAGCCGGGCCCGGGCGCCGTGGCCCGCTACGACGAGCGGTACCCGGCCTGGCGCGAGATCTACGCCCGGATGCTCGGCATCTCCGAAGACGGCCTGCTCAGCCCGCTGTGGCGGGCGGCGGGTGCCTAGCGGCGGGTCCTGACCACCCGGCCGGCCGGACCAGTACCTGACCCCGACCCAGATCCCTGCCAACCTGCAGCCGACACCCGGCCGCCAGACCAGCACCCGGGAGAGACCGACCATGGCCGACACCGACGATGCCACCAGCGGGGCCCGTTTCCAGCCCTCGGTGCCCGCCCCCGCCACTGTGTTCCCGCTCAAGGGCTGCGGCAGCCTGGACTGGGGCATGCAGAGCCGGCTGGCGCGGATCTTCCGGCCTGCCACCAGCCGGACCGTGATGCTCGCCATCGACCACGGGTACTTCCAGGGACCCACCACCGGCCTGGAGCGGGTGGACCTGTCGATCGTGCCGCTGCTCCGCTACGCCGACGCGCTGATGACCACCCGGGGCATGGTCCGGTCCACGGTCCCGCCCGCCTCGGGCGCCCCCATCGTGCTGCGGGCCAGCGGCGGCCCCAGCATCCTCCGCGAGCTGTCCGACGAGCAGATCGCGGTCAGCATGGAGGACGCCGCCCGGATCAACGCCTGCGCCGTCGCCGTCCAGGTCTTCATCGGCGGCGAGTTCGAGACCCAGTCGGTGCACAACATGACCCAGCTGGTGGACCAGGGACAGCGGTACGGCATTCCGGTGCTCGCCGTCACCGCCGTCGGCAAGGAGCTGACCCGGGACGCCCGGTACCTGCGGCTCGCCACCCGGATCTGCGCCGAGCTCGGCGCGCACTTCGTCAAGACCTACTACTGCAGCGAGGACTTCGACACGGTCACGGCGGCCTGCCCGGTGCCGCTGGTCATGGCGGGCGGCAAGAAGCTGCCCGAGCTGGACGCCCTGACCATGGCCTACCAGGCCGTGGAGGCGGGCGCAGCCGGAGTCGACATGGGCCGCAACATCTTCCAGAGCGACTACCCCGAAGCGATGATCCGCGCCGTCGGGGCCGTCGTGCACGGATCCGCGAAGCCCGAGGAGGCGTTCGAGGAGTTCGTCCGGCCGCAGGCCCAGGCCCGCGCCCAGGCGCAGGCGACGTAACTGGCCCTCTAGCTGGGCCGACGTTCCCGCGGCCCGCCGGGCGGGCCACGGGGAACGCGTTTACCCAGCGTCCCTGGTGAGCAGGCTGAAAGCAGCGTGTACGAGCGCCGTGCCCGACTAGTATGCAGTGCGCGCTTCCGACGACGGCCCGGCTGGTGGGGGCAATATGTCCAGCTGGTTCAGCACTAATATCGTGCAGAACGGGCGGCTACCGCTGTTCTGCTTCTTCTGCGCGTTCGTGGCCGGATTCGGCTTCATCCGGCTTTCGGTGCGGCTGATCCGCGCCCAGGTCCGCTGGTGGCCTGGCAACGTCACTCCTGGCGACCTGCACGTGCACCACATGGTGTTCGGGGTCGTGTTCATGCTCGTCGGCGGGGTCACCGGCATCGTGGCCCCGGGCGGCTCGCTGAACTGGCGGGCTGGCGCGGCCGCGCTCTTCGGGCTGGGGGCCGCCCTGGTTCTCGACGAGTTCGCGCTCATCCTGCACCTGCGTGACGTGTACTGGACGAGCGACGGGCGGCTGTCCGTGGACGCGGTGTTCGTGGCCGTCGGCGTGACCGTGCTGCTGTTGCTGGGGATCGTCCCGTCGGTCATCCCCAGCCCCACTAACCAGCACACGAGCACCTGGGAGGCGGTCGCGACCCTCATTGTGAGCGTCGGGGTCACCCTGACCCTGGCCTCGATCACCCTGCTCAAGGGGAAGATATGGACGGGTTTGCTGGGATTGTTCCTGTTCCCGTTCCTGATCGTCGGCGCGATCCGGCTGGCCCGGCCCGGTTCACCCTGGGCCCGCTGGCGCTACCAGCACCGCCCGCGCAAGCGGGCCCGGGCGGCCCGGCGCGAGCGGCGGTTCCGGCAGCCGGTGATCCGGTTCAAGGTGCGCATCGAGGACCTGCTGTCCGGCCTGCATGACAAGCCGGATCCGCCGCCGGATGCCGAGCCGGATCCGCGCGAGGCCGCCGTGGGCCGCCGGTCCGACGACGGCTAGCCGCGCCGCGTCCTACCCGGGCGCCACCGCCTGCGTCTGCGTGACCTGGGCGCCGAGGCGGCCGTCGTCATCGGTCAGGTCGGTCTGGACCACGATCACCGCCCGCCCGGCGTGCAGCGGCCGGGCCACGGCCATGACCATCCCGGCGGTGAACCCGCGGAGGAACACGCTGCTGGAGCTGGTGGTGGCGGTCCGCGCGCCCCGCGGCAGGTTCAGGTAAGCGCAGATCCCGCCCAGGCTGTCGGCCAGGGCCATCAGCACGCCGCCGTGCATGATGCCGCCGGCCGTGCAGAGCTCTGGTGACCAGGCCAGGTGCCCCCGCACTTCCCGGGCGGAGGCTGCGTCGAGCCCGATGCCCAGGGTGACCGCGTACGGCATGAGCTCAAGCAGTTCGCGGTCCGTTCCCGGCCGCACCGCGCCACCGTCGGTCACGTGTCCTCCCCGTCCCGCCTGCCTCGGATTCCGCTGGACACGCTACCCGCGACGGCGGGCCATCAGGCTCCCGGCCGTCGTTTTAAATAACGAATTTATCGGCCTGAAACGACCAGGACCAAGTACACCAGCAGGTGGAGCAGCCCGACGGCGAATGCTGGCCGGGAGGACTTCAGGTGGCGCGCGCCCTTGTGAGGTCGCAGCGCATGACGGCCTCAGCAACTTGCGGTCCAGCCCCGGCGGTCAGCAGCTCGCATGCGGGTTGCGCTCGAGCCACTTGACGCAGCCGACCACCGGGGTACCGGACGGCGGTGGTCAGCCGGTCGCGTGCACGGCCTTGAGGATGACCCGGGTGACGACACCAGGGTCGGAGATCATGGACAGGTGCGGCGCGCGTACCTCGGTGATGTGGGCGTGCGCGTGCCGGGCCATGGCCAGCTGCACCGCGGGCAGGATGACCCGGTCGGCGGTGCCGACCACAGCCCAGGACGGGATGGTCTTCCAGGCTGGCACGCCGCTCTTCTGGCCCAGCGAGATGGTCGACAGTGGCTCCGCCGTGGCGGCGAGCACCCGGGCTTCCCGCAGCGGCAGGCCGTTGGCGAAGCAGGCGGGGAACAGGTTCTGCTTGTAATACGCGTCGAACACGCCGGACGGCGCGCCCGGGTACGTCGCGAGGTTGAAGATGGTGGTCGGGTCCGCCGCCACGACGCAGGACCCGGGCACCGAGGAGACGAGCTGGCCGATGGTCTGGCCCTGGTCGGGCGCGAAGGCGTCCACATAGACGAGGGCCTTGACCTGCTTGTTACGGGTGGCGGCGTTGGTGATGACCGCGCCTCCGTAGGAGTGCCCGACCAGGACGATGGGCCCAGAGATGCTCTGCAGGAAGTCGGCCAGGTAGGCCGGGTCGAAGGCGAGCCCCATCAGTGGGTTCGCCGGCACGTCCACCGTGTAGCCGTCCGCCTGCAGCCGCCGCACCACGCCGTTCCAGCTCGAGCCGTTAGCCCAGGCGCCATGCACCAGCACGATCGTGGGCCGCGGCCCATACGTGTGATGCGATGTCGCGGGCGAGTGGACGGCAGCGGCGGCGCTGCCCACCACGGCCAGCCCAGCCAGCGCGGCCAGGCCAGCGACCATCCCGCCGCGCCGGAACAGGCGGCCGCGAATGGACTCGGTCTTCTTCATAAGGTCTCCCGTAGTACTCAAGTAACCGGGGTGCATACAGGCAGGTGGTCTATCACGAGGCGTGAGACTCGCTATAGGCCACACGCGCATGCCGAAACAGCAATAGTGCCGACGAAAAATTTCTGGGCTTGAGGAGAGGAACAAGCCGAGCTCGTGCCGCAAATACCGGCCAGGCCAACACCCCAATGGAGAGGCTGACTCGCCAGATTAACAGTCGATGAAAACTTACCTCATCATGCTGAGCAAGGCAACCGCCAGCTGCAATGGCTCAACCGCACCCCCGGGCTCATAGAACTTGCCTACCGGGGTCCAGGGCAGGATTCACCGCTAACTTCTGTGGCCTACCCTCGCACCTGAGTCACTGGATAGCAAGCCCGCGATCCGGGCAGTCTCCGACGGCGGCTTCACCTAAGCTAGCTGGCAGGCCTGCTGACTGCGGGGCGCCTGTATCTTGTGGTGACGGCCTCCCGCGGCGGCCGTAGGCAGGATTATCTCCTGCGCCTTTGCCATTCATCAGCCGCAATGCGAACGTGAGTGCTCTCGGTAGACTGCTTCGCCCCCGGCAGTCTGCCAACTGCGAGCCCGGGATGAACTGAGCTACTACCGGCCTCCACCTGAACTAATCCGAGCGGCCGGTCCAGCATTCTTGTCCACGGGATCAACGAGACCACGAATGTGAGCGCCGTCGGCGTACCGTAGCAGGAAGTTTCGCGGAAACCGCCATTTGAAAAAGTTTTCCCGGTGAGCTGATTTCATCCTGACTTGTGCTGGGTACTGCGGGGTTGTCGTGGGTGGCCGCGTTCAGCGGAGGATCGTGGCGGTGAGGGTGTCTTTGATCCACCGTTCCCACTGGGCGGGTGTCCAGCCCCGTTCGGCGGTGAATAGCTGATAGACCTCGATGCTCACCAGGCAGGAAACGATGTCCGTGGCGCGGTCCACGGTTAGTTCTGGCCGTAGCGCCTGCTTGTCGGCCAGCCACTGGACGACCGTGCGCTGCGCGGTGTAGGTCTGCTTGCGGTTGGTCTGCCACTGCGCGGCCATCTCCGGGTC
Source organism: Streptosporangiaceae bacterium (assembly GCA_035642895.1). Lineage (GTDB taxonomy): Bacteria > Actinomycetota > Actinomycetes > Streptosporangiales > Streptosporangiaceae > RYN-230. The sequence goes on from DASQRM010000122.1 coordinate 10,801, forward strand.
GCTGCCGGCCGCGTCCCGGACCGTCTTCATGATGGGGGCTATCCGCTCGAAGATCGCGCGGGCGTTGCGCAGGTAGATCGCCAGCGCCCGCCGGCCGTCCGGTTCCTTGCGGACGCGGCGTACCCAGGGCCGGTCCATCACCGGTACCGGCTCGTCATCGCCAACCGCCGCAACGTCGACGACTTCCTTGAGCACCGTGGCCTTGTTGCGGAAGTGGAAGTAGACCGTCTGCACCGCCACGCCTGCGGTCGTACTGATCTGGTCGAGGGTTGTGGCCGCGTAGCCCTGTTCGATGAACAGCTTCGCGGCCCGGTCGATGATCCGGCGGCGGGTGGCGCGTGCCTGCTGGGCGCGGCGGGTGCCACTTTCCGCAGTGTGCTTGACACCCTCGCTCATTCGCTAGATCCTACTCTAGTAACTCACTAGAGGACACTCTAGCGAAACGGCGATCCCGGGAGGCGTCGTGGACACGGCGATCAACGGCTTCCATCACGTCAAGCTGCCTGTCGCCGACCTGGCACGAAGCCGCGACTGGTACGCGCGCGTGCTGGGCCTGCAGACCCACATCGAGTTCGCCGAGGGTGGCGTGCCAATGGGGGTAGCGATGCGCGATGCCGACGGCAGTATCGACCTGGCCCTGCGCCACGACCCGCCACGCGCGGCCGCCCTGGCCGGGTTCGACCCGCTCGCCCTGCGCGTCCCCACACCGGCTGCCCTGGACGCGTGGCAGCAACGCCTGGAGGACCTCGGCGAGCCGTGCGGCGGAATCGTCACCGGGCATGCCGGCCGGGTCCTCGTCGGCCTGCGCGACCCGGACGGCATCGAGGTGCGCCTCTATTTGCCGGCCGAGGCGGAACCGGAAGGAGAACAACAATGAGCTTCGATTCCAGGGGATACCTGCTGACCCCGGATGACGGGCCGCAACTGTGGCTTCTGGGTACCCGGATGAACATTAAGGCTGGCGGCGCGCAAACCGGCGGTGCGCTCACCCTCATCGAGTGGTCCGCACCGGCCGGCTTCGGCCCGCCTCTGCACGTCCATGGCCTCGATGACGAGGGGTTCTACATCCTCGACGGCGAGATCAGCATCGAGTGTGGCGACCAGCACTTCACCGCCGGGCCCGGAGACTTCACGTTCCTGCCACGCGGCATTCCGCACACCTTCCTCGTCACCCGCGGCCCCGTACGCGGCCTGCAGATCAACGCGCCGGCCGGGTTCGAAGACTTCATCGCCGAGGCCGGCCGCCCCGCCCAGCGGCCGGGCCTGCCCGAACCCACCGAACCCGACATCCCGCGCCTGGCCGCGGCCGGGCAGCGCTACGGCCACCAGATCCTCGGCCCGCCACCGGCACCGCCGTCACGGTGACCCGCCACCGTTCCCGGTCAGGTGGCCTCGCGCCGCTTTACCGCCGACCCCTTCACCGGGGGCGGCCACCCTGCAAGGTCTATCCCGGTGCCCGCACGGCCTGGCCCCGACCACCGCCTACACGACACCGTCAACACCGGCCTGCTGGCTTCATCAAACGCCTGAGGGCAAGGCGGACGGGCCCGCGCGGGCCGAGACGACGGCCGCCGGCGTGGTCCGGGAAGCAACCGGCCCACAGCGCTGTTATCCCTATGTATGTCCAGGTCAGAAACGAAATTCGGATGTGTCAGCTGCGGGGATGAACTGCATCCCGAGCGGGCTGAGAAATACGACTACTGCATGAAGCCTGAGTGCCAGGCGAAGAACCTCAAGGGCCTGACCATGGTCGCGGTCGGGGTCAACAAGTCGGCCGAGCAGTACCTGCTGCTGGACGAGGACACCAAGGCCGAACTGGCTCAGGGCAAGTACCACGACCAGCGGCGCGGCACCTTCGGCCAGCCCGAGCCGGCCCCCGGGCAGCCGCGGGCCGCGCGCCCGGCCGCGCCCGCCCAGACCGGCACAGCCCTGGCCAGTCCCGCCCAGGCCGGTGCTGCCCAGCCCGGTGCTGCCCAGGCCGGTGCTGCCCAGACCAGCTCCACCCCGGCGAAGGCCAGCCCGGCGAGCACCACCCCGGCCGCCCCTCGCGGACCTCGGCTGCCGGGCACGGCGTCGCAGCGCCGGCTGGCGGTCCTGTACAACCAGCAGGGCCAGCGGCCGGACGAGATCGCCCGCAAGCTAGGGCTGAGCCGGTATGACGTCACGCAGATCATCCTGGCGGCGCGGAGCCGCGGGAGGAGCTGAGACCCGGGGCGGGAGGAGCTGAGACCCGGGGGCGGCGGGACCCCGGGACCGGGGACGCGGGACCCGCGGCGCGGGTCCAGATCCGCGGCCCGGAGTCAGCCTCCGTCGGCGAACTCGGCCCGTACCCCCAGCAACCGGACCGGCCGCCGGTCGGTGAACCGCTCCAGCGCGGCGAGCGCCGCCTCCCGGATGGCGTCCCCGTCAGCCGTCGGCCCTGGCAGCGACCGGGAATGACTCGAGGTGAAGAACGGGGCATACCGGACCTTGACCACGACCCGGACCGCGGGTCGCTCCTCCGCCGCGACGTCGGCGGTGACCAGTTCCGCCAGCCGGACCACCTCGGCGCGCACCTGGTCCCAATCGTCCAGGTTGACCTGGTAGGTGACCTCCCGGCCGCGGGACCGGGGCAGGTAAGGGGCGCTGGACACCGGTGAGTGATCCTGGCCGCGGGCCAGCCGGACCAGCCACGGCCCGGTCGCCGGGCCGAACTCCGCGGCCAGCGCCTCGGGGTCGGCCCGGGCGAGGTCGCGGACGGTCTCGATGCCCAGCGCGGCCAGCTTCTGCGCCGTCTTGGCCCCAATCCCCCACAGGGCATCCGTGCGACGGTCGCCCAGTACGTCGAACCAGGTCTCGTGGGTCAGCCGGAACACCCCGGCCGGCTTGCCGAATCCGGTCGCCAGCTTGGCCTGCAGCTTGTTCTGCCCGATCCCGACCGTGGCGTCGAGCTGGGTCGCGGCGCGGATCCCGGCCGCGATCTTCCGGGCGAACGCTTCCGGGTCGTCGGTCTCCACGGCCACGAACGCCTCGTCCCAGCCCATCACCTCGGTGACCGCGCCGAACCCGCGCAGTGTCTCCATCACCGTGGCCGACGCCGAGTCGTATTCCGCCCGGTCCACCGGCAGGAACACGGCGTCGGGGCACCGGCGCGCCGCGGTCCGCAGCGGCAGCCCGGAATGCACGCCGTACTCGCGCGCCTCGTAGGAGGCGGTGCTGACCACACCCCGCTTGGCCGGGTCCCCGTCACCGCCGACTACGACCGGGCGTCCGCGCAGCTCAGGATGCCGCAGTACCTCGACCGCGGCGATGAACTGGTCCAGGTCAACGTGCAGCACCCAGGGCGTCCCCCGGTCCCGGGCTTCCTGGTCCTGCACTGGCAGCACTCCCTGACAACGACTCACCCCGGCATAACGTCTCACCTGCGGCGTTCCCCACCTGGCCCGGGGGCATGCCCGCTGCGGCAGGATGTCGGCAGCAGCCTGGATACTGCCTGCGCGGGCCGGGCCACAGCGGAGGAGCGGGAGCCACGATGAGCACGCCAGACAGCCATGACGGCCTAGTGCACCCTGAGCTGGCCGGGGCGCGGGTCCGGCTGCGCCCTGGGGACGAGCGGGACGTGCCGGTCCTGTGCGCGATCCTGGCCGAGCCGGAGGTGGCCTGCTGGTGGGGCGATCCCGAGCCGGCCATCGCGGTGGCGGCCGGGTTGCGCGGGGACGATGAGGGCGTGCTGCTCGTGGTCGAGGCCGCGGGCCAGGTCATTGGCGGTATTCAGTACCACGAGGAGAATGACCCGATGTACCGTCACGCCGGTATCGACATCTACCTGAGCGGCCGCGGCCAGGGGCAGGGCCTGGGCACCGAGGCTGTGTCCCTGCTGGCCAGGTTCCTGTGCGAGCAGCGCGGGCACCACCGGCTCACCATCGACCCGGCGGCCGCCAACCACCGGGCTATCCGTTGCTACGAGAAGGTGGGCTTCCGCCGGGTGGGCGTGCTGCGCCAGTATGAGCGCGGCCCGGACGGGCGGTTTCACGATGGCCTGCTGATGGACCTGCTGCGGCCGGAACTGTCCGGGGAGGCCGGATGATTCCCGGAGCCGCCCCATGGCCGGGAAGAAAAGAAAAGCGCCTAGAGTTTTATCTAGACAGTTTTATTGAGCTTTGAATGCGCGGCATTATAATGTAAAAGGAGGCCGGTTGTCAAACGGAGATTCTGACCAAGAGCAGGATTACATTTCCATGCTCTATGGCAGACTCGACGACCTCCGGGACCGGGCGTCAGGCCGGTTGTCCAAGGTTTTGCTGGACACCGGCGGTACCCCCGCGGCCAGGTCAGAACGTGACGCTTTCGTGGAGATGTACTCGCAGCGGATCACCCAGCTGGACGCGGCCGAGAACGGGCTGTGCTTTGGCCGGCTGGACCTGGCCGAGGGTGACCGCCGCTATATCGGGCGGATCGGCATTCTCGATGACGCCTCCGATTACGAGGCCCTGCTCGTGGACTGGCGGGCACCCGCGGCCCGCCCGTTCTATATCGCCACGGCTTTCTCTCCCGAGGGCGTGCTGCGACGTCGGCATATCCGGACCCGGCAGCGCAAAGTGACCGGCGTGGATGACGAGGTCCTCGACGTTGGTCCCGACGGGCAGGCCAGCCCGGACCGGGCGGCCGGGCACGCCGGGCTGACCGGTGAAGCGGCCCTGATCGCCGCGCTGTCCGCCACCCGGACGGGCCGGATGGCTGACATCGTGGAAACCATCCAGGCCGAGCAGGACCTGATCATCCGCTCACCGCACAACGGCGTGACCGTCGTCCAGGGCGCGCCGGGCACCGGCAAGACCGCCGTGGCGCTGCACCGGGCTGCCTATCTGCTGTACACGTACCGCGAGCAGTTGTCCCGGCGGGGCGTGCTGATCGTGGGGCCGAACCCCACCTTCCTGCGCTACATCGGGCACGTGCTCCCCTCGCTGGGCGAGACCGGGGTGCTCATGTCGACCATCGCGGACCTGTACCCGGGGATCACCGCCCGCCGCGGCGAAGCGCCGGAAACCGCGGAGATCAAGGGCCGGCCCGCCATGGTCGGCGTGCTGGCCGCCGCGGTGCGCAACCGGCAGCAGTTGCCCGCCGAGCCGCTGGAGATCACCTTCGAGCGTGAGGTCCTGACGCTGGACCGCAAGACCGTGCAGCAGGCCCGGGAACGGGCCCGGCGGTCCCGCCGGCCACACAACCAGGCCCGGCCGATCTTCGTCCGGGAGATCATCAACGCCCTGGTCCAGCAGGTCACCAGCAAGTTCACGGCCGGCCTCCAGGAGACCGACAAAATGGTCGCTGAGATCCTCGGCGAGGAGGTCCCGGCCGCGGACAGCACCGTGCTGGGGTCGGCCGACACCGAGGACATCCGGGCCGAGCTGCGCGAGGACCGGAAGGTGCGGGCCGCGATCGCGCAACTGTGGCCGGTACTGACCCCGCAGCGATTGCTGGATGACCTGTTCGCCTCGCCCCGCCGGCTGGCGGCGGCCGCGCCCCGCCTGGCCGCGGCCGAGCGGGACCTGCTCCGCCGGGAGCCCCGGGGCGGCTGGACCCCGGCCGACGTGCCACTGCTGGATGAGGCCGCCGAACTGCTCGGCGACGATGACCGGGTGGCCCGCCAGCGGGCCCGGCGCGAGCGCCAGCAGCAGGTCGCCTACGCCCAGGGGGTGCTGGACATCGTCTCCCGTGACCTGGAGGACGACCCCGAAATCCTGATGGCCTACGACCTGCTGAACGCGGACCGGCTGGCCGGCCGGCACGAGGAGCTGAGCTACCTGACCACCGCGGAGCGGGCCGCGCTCGACCGGACCTGGGCGTTCGGGCACATCGTGGTGGACGAGGCCCAGGAGCTATCCGAGATGGCCTGGCGGATGCTGATGCGCCGCTGCCCGAGCCGCTCCATGACGATCGCCGGTGACATCGCCCAGTCCTCCAACCCGGCCAGCGCGACGTCCTGGGACCAGGTGCTGACCCCGCACCTGGGCAACCGCTGGCGGCTGGACCGGCTGACCATCAACTACCGGACCCCGGCGGAGATCATGGCCGTGGCCGCGGACGTGCTAGCCAAGATCGACCCGGACTTCGACGTGCCCATGTCGGTACGGGAGACGGGGACCACGCCGTGGCGGCAGGAGGTCAAGGCGGACGAGCTGGCCTACCAGGTGGCGGCAGCCGCGGTCCTCGAAGCCGCGGAGGCCGGGGGCGGCAATGTCGCGGTGCTGGTCCCGCCGGCCCTGGTCGGCGAGGTAACCGAGGCCGTGACCGCCGCCCTGCGCGCCGGCGCGAACGGCCACCGGGCCGGCGGTCCACGCCTGGACAGCACGGGCCCGGACCGCACCGGCCTGGACGGCGAAAGCCCAGACCGCACCGGCCTGGACGGCGTGAACCCGGACAGCGCCGGGCCGGACGGCGCGGATCCGGGGGGCGCAGCCGACGTGGATGGCCCGGACCTGGACAAGCAGGTCGTGGTGCTGACGGTCAGCCAGGCTAAGGGACTGGAGTTCGACTCGGTGCTGATCGCCGATCCGGCCCAGATCCTGGGCGAGTCCCCGCGCGGGCTGAGCGACCTGTATGTCGCGATGACCAGGGCCACCCAGCGGCTCGGCGTGGTCCATCCCGGCCCCGTCCCCGAGGTGCTGGACAGGCTGGCTCCCCGGCCATGACCTCTCCGGCCGGGGCCGCCCCGAACCAGGGCACCCCAGCCCAGGACGCTGCAGCCCAGGACGCTGCAGCCCAGGAGACTCCAGCTCTGGGAGTCCCGGCCCCGGGCGTCCCGGCCACGGGGCCACCCACGTTCTGGGACGCGGCGCAGATCCGCCGGGTCAGCCACCAGGTGGCTGACCTGGTCGCCGACTACCTGACCCTGCTGCCGGACGCCCCGGCCTACCAGCCGCCACCCCGCGGCCTGGTCGAGGCCATGCGCGCTGCGGAGTGGGCTGAGCAGGGTGAGCCGGCCGGCGCGGTCTTGGCGGAGTTCACCGCGCACGTCGCCCCGTACCCCTTCGGCAACGGTCATCCGGGCTTCGCGGCCTGGGTCAACTCGCCCCCGCATCCGCTCGGGGTCCTGGCCGAGGCGCTCGCGGCCGCGATGGATCCCAGCGTGGCGGGCGGCAACCACGCCGCCGTGCACCTGGAGCATCAGGTCATCCGGTGGTTCGCCGGATTGCTTGGCTGGCCCGAAGGCTACTGCGGCCAGCTGGTCAGCGGCGGTTCGGCGGCGACGCTCACCGCGCTGGCCGTGGCCCGGCACCGGGTCGCGGCCCGAGTTGGCACCGACGACCGCCGGGACGGGCTGGCCGGCCTGGCGGGCCGCCTGGTGCTCTACACGGGGACCGAAAGCCACAGCTGCGTCACCAAGGCGGTGGAAGTACTGGGCCTCGGCTCGGCCTCGATCCAGGTGGTGCCCTCCGACCCGGATCACCGGATGCGGCCGGACGAACTCGAGCGCCTGGTGCTGGCCGACCAGGCGGCCGGGAAGCTCGCGGTCGCGGTGGTGGCCACCGCGGGCACCACGAACACCGGCGCGATTGACCCGCTCAATCAGATCGCCAGCGTGTGCGCGCGGTACGGGCTGTGGCTGCATGTGGACGGTGCCTACGGGGCGCCGCCGATCCTGCTGCTGGACCGTTACCAGACGGCCCGCGACGGCCTGGCCCGGGCGGACAGCCTCGCGGTGGACGCGCACAAATGGCTGTACGCCCCGGTGGACGCCGGACTGGTACTGCTGCGCGACGGTGCGGTGGCCCGGGACACGTTCAGCCTGGTGCCCGCGTACCTGCGGACCGACGGGGACGAGGACGGGCCGGGTGGCCCCGTGTGGTTCTCCGAGTACGGGCTTGAGCAGACGCGCCCGTTCCGGGCGCTGAAGGTCTGGATGCAACTACGCCACCTGGGCCGGGACGGCTACCGGCGGCTGATCGCCGCCGACCTGGCCACGGCGAGGGAACTGCGGCTGGCCATCGAGGCGTCGTCCGACTTCGAGCTGCTGGCCAGCGGGCTCAGTGTGGTGTGCTTCCGGCACCGGCCCGCCGGGATGGATCCGGCCCGGCTGGCCTCTGCTGGTCTGGACGGGGCTGGTCTGGACGGGGCTGGTCTGGACCGGCACAACCGGGCCGTACTGAAGTCCGTCCAGCTGGGCGGCCGCGCGTTCCTGGCCGGCACCACCGTAGACGGAGCGTTCGCGCTGCGCGCCTGCATCGTGAACCCGGGCCTGACCGCCGCCCGCGTCCCGGGCTTGCTCCGCGACATCCGCGACCGGGCTGCGGAACTGCTCAGTGCTAGCTAATCAGTGCTACCTAATCAGTGTCGGCCGAGCAGACGGCTGATCCTAATCAGTGCCGGCCGAGCAGACGGCTGATCGCCTGGACCGCGCGGCCGAAATCGGTGCCGAACGGGTTGTCCTGGACCACATAGGTCCAGGTGGCGCTGGGCCGGGCCAGGCCGCCCGCCTTCAGGTCGGCCCCGTCCGCGGTGATCGTGACGGTCTGGAAGGCGTGCCCGGTCAGCGCGGTGACGTCGCTGAGGAACTGGCTGAACAGCTGAGTCATCTCGCGGTTGTACTCCTGAGCCGGATTGAGGGACCCCCCGAAGGGGTTGGGCCCGTGCCCGAGCGCCCGCAGGTGGATGCCTTCCCGCAGGTCGGCCACCTTGGCCAGGTACTCCGCCCAGGCCTGGTCGAGCTGGGCCAGGCTGATCTGCCGGGCCGCCTCGGCGAGCACCTCCTCCGGGACGGATTCGCGCAGCTCGGCGGCGCGCTCCGGGAAGGACTCCTCCAGTGTGCGCAGCGCGGTATCCGTGTGCAGCAGCTCGTCGCGGTGCTCCAGCACGCTGCGCCGCTGGTCCTCCAGGAGGGTGTTGTACCGCCAGGTATCCCGGTGCACCTGCAGGTGCACCCCCTCGGCCACCCGCTGGGCATGGCCGACCGTCCAGTACGCCTTCGGGTCCGTCACCCGGCCGTCCGGTTCCGCGTCCGTCACGGGCGCCGCATCCGGCACGCACGTGGTGATCAGCTCGTCCTCCATGCTCAGGAAGAACACCGAGCCACCTGGGTCGCCCTGGCGCCCGGACCGGCCGCGCAGCTGATCGTCGAGACGGCTGCTCGCGTGCCGTCCCATGCCGATGACCAGCAGCCCGCCCAGCCCGGCCACCTCATCACGGTCTCCAGCGGTCCCGCCGAGCCGGATGTCGGTGCCCCGGCCGGCCATCTGGGTCGAGACCGTGATCGCTTCCGGGGCGCCCGCCTCGGCCACGATCGCGGCCTCATGCGCGTCGTTCTTGGCGTTCAGCACCACGCAGGACAGCCCGGCCTGGCTCATCTGCTCCGCGAGGCGCTCGGATTCGGCCACGTCGAGCGTGCCGATCAGGACCGGCCGCCCGGTGGCATGCGTCTCAGCCACCTGGCGGACGACGGCGTCCTCCTTGTCCGTGACGGTCCGGTAGAGCCGGTCCGGCTCGTCCTCGCGGATGCAGGGCAGGTTCGGCGCGATGACCGCGATCTCCAGCCCGTAGAACTCGCGCAGTTGCTCACCCACCGCCACCGCGGTGCCGGTCATCCCGCAGGCCAGCGGGAAGCGCCGGACCAGGGCCTGGATCGTGATGCTGTCCAGGATCTGGCCGCTCTCACTGGCCAGTAGTCCCTCCTTGGCCTCGACCGCCGCGTGCAGGCCGTCCGGCCAGCGCTGCCGCCGGGCCACCCGGCCGCGCGAGGCACTGATCAGCTGGATCCGGTCGTCCCGGACGATGTAATCCACGTCCCGCTGGAGCAGGGCCCGGGCGTGCAGGGCCACGTTGAGCTGGGTGAGCGTGTCCAGATTCTTCTCGGCGTAGAGGTTGATCCCGCCCAGGGCCTGCTCCGCGACGCGGGTACCGGCGTCAGTCAGGAACACGTTGCGGCGCTCGTCGTCCACTTCGTAGTGCAGTCTCGGCAGCAGGCGCCCGGCGATCTCGGCCATCTCCCGCCCGGAATCGGCCGCCCCGGCCGAGCCGGCCAGCACCAGCGGCACCAGCGCCTCATCCACCAGCACCGAGTCGGCCTCGTCGATGAGAATCACGTCCGGCTCCGTGGTGACCAGGTCGGCCACGCTGGTGGCCAGCCGGTCGCGGAGCACGTCGAAGCCGATCTCGCTGGCCGACCCGTAGCAGACGTCCGCGGCGTAGGCCTGCCGGCGCTCCTGCGGGGTGGACGCCTGGGTGACCCAGCCGACGCTGACGCCGAGCAGGTCGTACACCGGGCCCATCCACTCCGCGTCCCGCCGGGCCAGGTAATCGTTGACCGACATGACCTGGACCCGGTGCCCGCGGCGGACATAGCCGACGGCGGCCAGCGCCCCGGACAGCGTCTTGCCCTCTCCGGTCGCCATCTCGGCGACCTGGCCGGAGAGCAGGGCCAGGGTGCCGAGCAGCTGGACGTCGAACGGGCGCTCCCCCAGCGCCCGGCGGGCCGCTTCCCGGCCCACCGCGCAGATCCCGGCGTCGTCCGTGGCCCCGGCCGCCGCCGCGGTCAGCGCGGCGTCATCCAGGTCGCGCAGCTCTGTTTCCCGCGCCGCGATGTCAGGCAGCAGGGCCTCGTACCCGGCCAGGCTCGCCGATCCGGGTTTCTGCAGGAAGCGCCGGACCCGGGAGCGCAGCCCGCTCACGCCCCGCCCCCGTCCCGGACCGCTCCGGCCCCGTCCCGGACCGCCGCCCCGCTCGCCCCGGCCCCGTCCCGGCCCGCCCCCGGCGCCGCGCGCAACGCGCCAATCCCTTCGTCCAGGGCCACTTCGAGATGCGAGATCTCCCCGGTGGCCAGCATGATCAGCACTCCGCCCTGGAGACCGGCCAGCAGCGCGCCTGCCCGCCGGTCCGCGTCCACCGAAGGGCCGATCTGGCCGCTGGCCTGCATAGCGCGGATCCCGTCGGCGATCTTCTGCTGCCACCGGCGGAACAGCCCGACCACCACCTCCTGGTGCTCCGGCGAGCCGGGCCCGAGCTGGGACGTGAGCACGGCCAGCGGGCAGGACTGGCCCTGGGCCCGGTAACGCCCGACAACCCGGTCCCGCCAGGCCTGCCAGGCCGGCCAGGACGTCAGCTGATCCAGCGCGGGCTGCTGATCCTCCAGGACCCGGTCCGCCTCATGCTGGGCCACCGCGGCCAGCAGCTGGGTGCGCCCGTCCGGGAAGTAGTGGAACAGCTGGCTCTTGCTGGAGCTGGTGGCCTCGCACACGTCGTCCAGCGACGTGCCCGCCACCCCGCGCGCCCGGAACAGCTCCGCCGCCCCGGCCACAATCCGCTGCCGGGTGGCCAGCCCCTTCCGGGTCAGGGTCGCACCCATTCCGCCGTCCTCCACATCCACGTCAGCACACCGCGTCGCACGACTCCTCATCCACCACCGCCGCGCCGCGTCGCAGGAGTCCAATCTGGCATAGTCAAGGAGTGGACTTGACGGTCCACTTTCTAGCACGTAAGGTTCCGCTGTTTGAACTATACAGTCCAATCCTGGAGAGACCCGGCATGACTGCTGCACTCAAAGGCCGGACCGCACTGGTCACCGGCTCCACCAACGGCATCGGCCGGGGCGTCGCGCAGGCCCTGGCGGCCGCGGGCGCCCAGGTGATCGTGCACGGCAGGGATCCGGCCCGCGGCGCGGAGGTGGTGGACGCCATCATCAGCGCCGGCGGCGCGGCCGCGTTCGTGCCCGCCGACCTGGCCGGCGGGGGCGGCGCCATCACCCGGCTGGCGGCCCGCGCGGCCGAAGTCGCCGACGGCCCCATCGACATCCTGGTCAACAACGCCGCTTACCTGGTCGGCCAGACCGCCGCGACGGACACTACCGAGGCCATGATCGACGCGGCTCTCGCGGTCAGCGTCAAGGCCCCGATCCTGCTCACCGCGGCGCTCGTCCCGGCGATGGCCGAGCGCGGCGAAGGCGTGGTCATCAACATGGGCTCCATCAACGGGATCACCGGGATGGCCAAGACGGCGCTGTACAGCGCCACGAAGTCCGCGGTCCACGGCCTGACCCGGGCCCTGGCCGCGGAGTACGGCCCGGCCGGCATCCGGGTCAACGCCATCGCCCCGGGACCCACGCTGACCGAGATCACCGAGGGCCACCGGGCCTTCCTGGACCCGCTGATCGCCACGCTGCCGTCCCGGGCCTACAGCACCCCGGCCCAGATCGGCGCGACTGCCGTGTTCCTGGCCAGCGACGACGCCGCCAACATCCACGGCGCCGTCATCTCCGTAGACGGCGGCTTCACCGCCATCTAACGCCGCCGGGCAGCCCCGGAGCCGTTATCCGCTGGCCGCGGAGTCGGTCTCCCCGGGCATCGGGCGCAGGGGCGGAATGGGTGCCGTCGGGCGCCGCCGGGGCCCGGACCACAAGGCCGGCACCACGTCCACGGTGGCGGCTATCCCGTACGCGGCCCGCTCGTAGTTGACCCGCCAGCCCACGAACTGCGGCCACGCCTCGGCGGGATCGCGCTCGATCGGGAAGTTCATCTCGTGCAGCCGGGTGATGGCCTCGAGATACTCCCCGTAGGTCAGGCTGATGCCCGCGGCGACGTCGGGTTCCTCTGGCACATCGATACCCATGGACCGGGCGATCTGGCCGAAGCACATCAGCCCGCTGCGCAGGCAGAGCCGGGCCGGAAGCTGCGGGGCGGCCCGCGGGCACAGCGACAGGTACAGGGCGGCTGAGTCCAGCACGGCGAGCAGCGCGGTCACCCATGAGGCCATCGGGTCCGCCGAGCGGAACCAGACCAGCGGCGAGTAGGTGACGTGGCTTTCCGTGACGTCCGCTGCCCAGCGCTCCCACTGGGCGTACAGCTCCGGCAGCGTGTCCAGGCTCGAGGTGCCCGAGCCGAGCGCGTAATGGGTCCGGGCGAGCAACTCCGGCCCCCACGAGGGTGACCCAGCCCGTGAGTTCAGCAATTCGATCTCGGTCTCGCGGCGGTTGAACGCGGCGTACAGGGTCGGCAGGTAAGCGATCTGAAGCGTGACGGTGACCAGGGCGGTTATCGCCGCGAGGTCCAGCAACGCCTTCTCGTAGAACCCGTGGGCCTCGGCCGAGCCGAAGGTCCACAACGCCGGCCCCACGGTGCTGAACGCCGTGGTGATATTCACCGTCAGCGGCCACACCAGCAGCGCGAAACCGACGAAGAAGGTGCCGAGCCACATGGCCAGCTGGACCAGGAGGATCACGGCCGCCTGTCCGGCCGCCAGCCGGTCGCGCAGTTCATACCTGCGCACCGGCCTGGTGATAAGCCGGAACACCGCGGCGACGATCCGGTCGACGAGCCGGGTGAGATGGCTGCCGGTTTTGCGGGGGATGATGACCGTGCCGACCACGCTCACCGTCGCGGCCAGCACGAGCAATGCGCCGGCGACGGCCGCGACATCGCGGACCGCGCTAGGGGCTATCAAGACAATCTCGCCTCAGGAAGAGTGGTGGACGTTCAGGTGGCCGTGACTGTGGTCCCAGGTTGCCGTGACGGTGATCCGACTCAGGCCGGGCTGGGGCTGGCGTGGTGGCCAGGGTCGGCTGGGCCCGCCTCGGCGTGGGTCAGCGCGGCCCGGATGGCCTCGCCGAGAGCCCGCGCCACCGGCGGCGGGAAGGCGTTGCCCACCTGCCGGTACGCGGCGGTCTTCCGGCCCGAGAACTCCCACCAGTCGGGGAAGCCCTGCAGCCGGGCGACCATCCGGACGGTCAGCTTGGGCCGCTGGTCCACCGGGAACAACGGACCGGGCGCGGCGTCACCGATGCCCAGCCCGTCCACCCCGAGCCCCTTCCACGCCTCACGGGCCCGGGTGGGCCCCAAGTCCGGCCCGCCGTGCTTCTTGCTCCCGCCGACGATCGTGGGCGCGATCCCGCAGGCCCTCGCCGCCCAGTCCATCGCCCCGGGCCAGCCCTCCGCGCCCATCAGGTCGGCCAGCATCTCCCCCACCGTGGGCGGCGCCGCCACCGCCGTCTCCGGCCACCGGAACCACGAGGCCCACGGCTGCCGCACGGCGACCAGCACGAACCGGGGCCGCAGCTGGGGTACCCCGTGCTGGCTGGCCTGGACCACGTCCCACCACGTCTGGTAACCCAGGTCAGCCAGCCGCTGGAGGACCTGGGTCCGGTAGCCATCGAACCGGGCGGCCGCGAGCCCGCGCACGTTCTCGAGCAGCACGGCCCGCGGGCCGGCCTCCTCGACCAGGCGCAGCGCCTGCGGGAACAGGTCCCGCTCGTCGTCCCGGCCGAGCTGCTTGCCGGCGATGGAGAACGGCGGGCAGGGCACGCCGCCGGAGAACAGGTCGACGCCCGCAAACCCCCGGCCGTCCACGTTGGCCACGTCGTCCTCGATGACCTTCCACGCGTCGCCCCGGTTGCGGCGCAGCGTCTCGCAGGCGGCGTCGTCCAGCTCGACCACGGCCTCGTGCGTGAACCCGGCCTGCTCCAGGCCCAGGGCCTGACCGCCGGCCCCGGCGCAGATCTCCAGGGAGGTCAGCTCGCCTGCCATCCGCCCCTCAGGTGTGCCCATACGACCGCGGCCCTCCCGCCCTCATCTTTCCGCCGATTGTGCCCGCAGGCACCGTCAGTTCGGTTGTCCCACGCCGTCACCGCTCGCTCTCACCGCTCGCATCCTCACCACGGGCATCCTCACCACGGGCATCCTCACCACGAGGCCAGCGTGTCCACCAGCAGCTCATAACTCAGCACCCGGCGCTGCCCGGTCACCTCGTGCCACGCATCCGCCTGCTCAGAGTTCGCGAGGCCGGCCACGCTGGCCGCCATCGCGTCGTAGGCGATGTGATACACCGCGTCCACCTCCCCGGTGCCCCGGGCGATGGACGCCAGCCGGGTGGGCAGCGGCTCCGCGGTGACCGTGACCAGGTGCGGCTGCCGGCCCCGGCGATGGCGGATCATCTGCAGGCATTCGTGCCGGATGTTCTGCACCCGGTCCGAGCGGATCGTCCACTTGCAGGACACCGCCGCGTGCAGCACGGGCAGCCCGGACGCGGTCCGCACCCGGGCCAGCGACACGGTCACGTCCGGCCTGATCAGGTAGTCCGTGCCGACCGTGACCCGCAGCTGGGGGTTGGCCCGCACCAGCGCGTCCACCTCGGACAGGTGCGCGTACTGGTCGAACCGGGTGATCACCGCGCCCCGCTCGATCCGCCAGCCCCGGTTCGGGTCTTTGCGCTGCAGCACCCAGCCCAGGTGGTCGCAGACCGCCTGCTCCAGCGGGGCGCCCGGGTCCTTGGGCACGTCGGAGACGGTGTACCGGGGCACGGCCAGCTGATCCAGCACGCCCGCCGCGATGCGCATCGACTCGGCACTGTCGACGTCGGCGAAATTCGGCACCAGAGCCCAGCCGAGCTTGTTCTTCCCGCTCGGCTTCCAGCCGAGCAGGGTCGTCGCAAACGAGGCAGTCACGTTCTGCTCCCACCTGGTATCCGCCCGGCTGGGATCCGCACCGCTGTATCCGCACCACGGGCAGCGCCCTCACCGTAGCGAGCGGCACCGGGCCAGGCCGTGAACTTCCCGCAACCGGCACGTACCGTGGACCCCGGAATGGCCAGGAGGACCCGTGCTGGAGGACCGGTGCACCCAAACCCCGTAGAGCTCGACATCCCGCGACCGGACGGCACTCTCCGGGTGCTGCGCTGGGGCCGTGGCCCGCGCCACGCGATCGCCCTGCACGGCATCACCGCCAACGCCGTGGCCTGGCTGCCGGTCGCCGACGCGCTGCCCACCGAGTGGTCCCTGTTCGCCGTGGACCTGCGCGGCCGCGGGCACAGCGCGGAGCTGCCCGCCCCGTACGGGTTCGACCGGCACATCACCGACGTCCTGGACGCCGTCGGTCTCCTGGGCCTGGAGCTGCCGGTACTGACCGGGCACTCACTCGGCGCCTACCTCGCGCTGCTCATCTACGACCGCGCGCCGGATCTCTTCGACGGGCTGCTGCTGGTGGACGGGGGACTGCCGCTGCCGGTCCCCGGCGGCGCCAACCTGGATGCGCTGCTGGACGCCACCCTGGGCCCGGCGCTGGCCCGGCTGCGCGAGAGCTACCCGAGCGTGGACTCGTACTTCGACTTCTGGCGGGCGCACCCGGCCCTGAAAGATGCCTGGAACGGTTACCTGGAGGAGTACCTCCGCTACGACCTGACCGGCGTGGACGGGGTGCTGCGCTCCCGGGTGTCTGAGGAGGCGGCGCGGGCGGACGGCCGGGAACTGCTGGGCAGCAGCATGCGGCTCGGCGCCGCGCTCCGCGGCCTGCCCGGCCCGGCCCGGCTGCTCACCGCGCCCGCCGGCATGTTCGGCCAGCCCCCGGGCCTGCTCCCGCCGGAGCTGTGCGAGACGTGGGCGGCCCAGGCCCCGGCGCTCACCATGGAGACCGTGCCCGGGTCCAACCATTACACGATCCTGCTGGATCCCGGCCACGCGGCGACCGTGGCCCGGCGGCTCACCGAAACCTGAGGCACTTCCGGCCCCAGCCCGATAATTCGCCGCAACGAAAACCGTCCCCCCGCCAGTCCCCCACCACGGTTCCCCCGCCACGGGTCATCATCGTCGAGGTCCCCGGACCGGGCACACGTCGTGACGAATAGGCTGGCAGGCGGCGCTGGCTCCAACGACGCGGCCGGCTGATGAGCCTGGCCTGTGAAACGGGCCGATGAGCCTGGCCCGTGCACCGGGCCGACCGACCACCGGAAGGGTGCTGACGCTGGACGCCGCGATTGGGCACGACCGTGTCCTGCTGCTGGAGAACATTCACCCCGACGCCGCCACCCGGCTGAGTAAGGCCGGCTACCAGGTGGAGACGCGGGCCGGGGCGCTGGATGAAGACGAGCTGATCGCCGCGGTCCGTGACGTTCAGGTGCTCGGCATCCGGTCCGGCACGCACATCACCGCGCGGGTGCTGGACGCCGCGCCCAGCCTGCTGGCCATCGGCGCGTTCTGCATCGGCGTCAACCAGATCGACCTGACCGCCGCGTCGCAGCGCGGGATCGCGGTCTTCAACGCCCCGTTCTCCAACACCCGCAGCGTGGTCGAGCTGGTCCTGGCCGAGATCATCGCGCTGACCCGGCGGCTCACCGACAAGAACACGCAGATGCACGCGGGCCTGTGGGACAAGTCCGCGGCGGGCAGCCACGAGGTGCGCGGCCGCCGCCTGGGCATCATCGGCTACGGCAACATCGGCGGCCAGCTCTCGGTGCTGGCCGAGAGCCTCGGCATGACCGTGTACTTCTATGACACCGCGGACAAGCTGGCCCTGGGCAACGCACAGCGCTGCGGCACCATGGAAGAGCTGCTGGAGATCTCGGACGCGGTCACGCTGCACGTGGACGGCCGGCCGGGGAACAGCGGGCTGTTCGGCGAGGCGGAGTTCGCGGCCATGAAGCCGGGCAGCCTGTTCCTGAACCTGTCCCGCGGCTTCGTGGTGGATCACGCGGCGCTGCGCCGCAACATCGAGTCCGGTCACCTGGCCGGCGCGGCCGTGGATGTGTTCCCGCAAGAGCCGCGCAGCCGCGGCGAGGAGTTCCACTCCGACCTGCGCGGCCTGCCCAACGTGATCCTCACCCCGCACGTGGGCGGCTCCACCGAGGAGGCGCAGCAGGACATCGGCGAGTTCGTGGCCGGAAAGCTGCACGACTACGTCGGCTGCGGCACGACCTCGCTGAGCGTGAACCTGCCGCGGGTCGCGCTGCCACACACCCCGGGCACGCACCGCCTGGTCCATCTGCACCGCAACGTCCCCGGCGTGCTGGCCAGCATCAACCAGCTGCTCGCCGAGCATGGCGCCAACATCGAGGGCCAGCTGCTCGGCACCCGGGACGAGCTCGGCTACGTGCTGACCGACATCGGCACCGAATACCCCGGCGACATGCTGGCCAGCCTGCGCGACCTGGACGTCACGATCCGGCTGCGCACCACCCGGCCCAGCTGACCCCCGCAGCTCGCGCCCGGGGCGGGACATCGGCCCGGGACGGTTTTCGTTGCGGAAAGAACTTCCGGGGTTACTCCGCGGCGGCCCCGGCCGGCGCTTCGGCCGGGCGGGCGGTGGCCGCGGGCCTGGGCTCCTGGGTGCGGCCCAGGCGCTCCTCCAGCCGCCACAGCATGTCCAGGTGCTCACTGGCCCACAGGACGAGCAGCGCATTGCGGGCCACCGCGGGCTGGCCGCGGCTCATCGCCTGCCGGGTGCAGTGCAGCAGGCGCTTGCGGGCCGCCTGGTCGCGCTGCTCGGGCGGGGGCACCGCCGTGCCGTTGACGAGGGAGTCGCCGAGCGTCACGTACCAGGCCCGCAAGGCCAGCACGTTCTGCTCCAGGTGCTCCGCACAGGGTTTGCGGGACCCGTTCCCGGGGGCGCCCGCCGCGCTGACCGGCAACTGGGTCCGCGGCGCGGTCCCGTCCCGCCCCCGGCGCTGGCCTGGTCCCGGTCCGTCCCGGCCCGGCCCGTTCCGGCCCGGCCCGTCCTGGCCCGGCCCGTCCTGGCCCAGCACGGGAGGGCCGTCGGCCAGCGTGTTCAGGGCGGCCAGCGACTCGCCGGCGCGCAGCACTTTGGCCACCCCGCCGACCATGCGGCTGACCCGCTCCTGGTCGACCCGCTGGGCGGACCGCTCGGCCAGGTACTGGCTATAGGAGTCGTCGAGCCGACGGATCGCCGTGATCGCGGCCAGCTCAGCCCGCGACGGGTTCGCGCCGCCATCCAGCCCGCTGAGCTGCTCCACCATGGCCGCCACGTAGTCTGCGGACCTTGAGTAGGCTGCGGCCAGGTTCTGCCGGAGCAGCGCGGCCGCGCCGCGGGGCCAGAACACCAGCCCCACGCCCAGGCTGATCGCGAAGCCCACCGCGACGTCCTCGATCCGCAGGATCCCCACCTTCCAGCCGGTGGGCGCGATGATGTTGAACAGGACCAGCACGACCACGGTGAACGCGGCCTGGCCGGCCGCGAACGAGATCACCCGGGGCGCGTAGGCGCCCAGCAGCACCGCGATCGGGAGGATGCCCCACAGCACGGTCTCGTCGCCCTTCAGCGGGATCAGGATCGCGGCCCCGATGACGATGCCCACCGCCGTCCCAGCCAGCGCGCTGATCACCGACCGGCCGGTGCCCAGCGCGTTGGAGCGCAGCACCGACAGGGTGCCCAGCACGACCCAGAAGGAGTGCTGGAGACCGGTTTTCTGGGCGATGAACACCGCGATGGCCAGGCCGACCGCGCCGCGGACGCTGTTGCGGAACCAGACCGAGCGGTAGTCGGCGTGGGCCACGGTGAGGCCTTCGGCGCCGGCCAGCCGGGAGCGTATCCAGCCGTTCCAGCGGTGCGACGGCAGGACCTCGCCGGTCAGCGCGTCGGCGCCCGGGTCGGCGGCGGCGGACCGGGCGGCGGCCGCCAGGGCGGCCAGGTCGGGCAGCGCTTCGATGGGCGGCGCGTCGGGATGCGGGCTCGCCGCGCGCGCGTACGCGCCGATCTGCCGCGCGGTGGAGGAGATCGTGTACACCCGGAACCCGCGGTCCACCTGGGCTTGCAGGGCCTCCTCGTCCGGGACGTGCGGCAGCCCGGCGACGCGCTGGGCCAGCAGCTGGGCCGCCGTCTCGCGGGCCTCCTCCAGCCGCTGGACCGGCTGCTTCCCGGTCTGGTCCCGGTCAGAGAGCTCCGGCCGGCCGTCCAGTTCCGCCGCGGAGGCCCGGAGCACCGTCGCGACCTGGCGGATCGCGGCGGTGTTCTCGGCCACGCACAGCTCGCCCACCGGGGATCCGGCCAGCCTCTCGAACGACTGGAGCAGCCAGCTCAGCTCGTCGATGAGCCCGTCCAGGGCGGCCGTGGGGCGGGTCGGCCCGGTCGGCCGGTGCGGGGTGGCGGTCAGCCGGCCACGCAGGCCGCTGATCGACTTCCGCGCCGTGGCCAGGGTCGCGGCCTCGTCGGGCTGGTCACCGCAGACGGAGTCGGCCACGGCGGCGAGGTCCAGGCAGCCCTGGGCCGCGTCGGCCCGCAGCGTGGCCCGCTCGCGCGGCGGCCAGATCAGCATGACCGCCAGCAGGCCGACCCCCGCGGCCAGGCCCCAGCCCGCCAGCCGCAGCGGGATCGCCGACGCCGGCGCGGGCACCGCGACGGACAGCACGAAGACCAGAACCGCGGCGGTCCCCCCGGCCGCGAAGTAACCGTTGATCACGCCGGAGAACAGGATCACGAACCCGACCACGGCCATGGCCCCGGCGGCCAGCCAGGCGTTGCCGGAGCACGCGGTGCCCAGGGTGACCAGGACCACGCCGCTGAGGCCGAGCGAGAGGTAGGCGATGAACCGGCTGCGGGGCGGCCCGCTGAACGAGGCGAGGACCAGCATCGCGAACGACCCGAACGCGGCGAACAGCGCGGTCTGCGGCTGTCGGATGACCTGGTCGGCGAACGCGAAGACCGCGGGCATCACGATGGCCGCCCGCGCCGCGCTCTTCAGCGAGACCAGGCCGGGATCGTCGATGAGGGGACGGGGTATTTTCATCCGCTGCGGTCGTCCTCCGCGCTCCGGTCCTGGTCCGGATGATCGTATACCGGAAGCCGCCGGTGGCGCGGTCCGGCCTGATGCCTCTTTTTGTCCGGCCCGGGGGTCTTATTCGCCGGCACACGCTCCGTTATGCTGCGCTTCAGGCGGCGTAACGACACTTTTCTGGGGTTACTGGTGGCTGGCGAATGGCTGCAAAGATCGGCTTCAGCCCGCGCTAAGGCCGTCCAGGTAGATGTCCGGCGCGCCCATTCGGCCCGGGTGTACGACTATTGGCTGGGCGGAAAGGATAACTTCGCCTCCGACCGGGACGCCGCGGAGGAAGCGATCGGGGCTAATCCCGGGATCGTCGGGGACGCCCGGGCCAACCGGGCGTTGCTGGCCCGCGCGGTCGCCGTCCTGGCCCGTGATCACGGGGTGGCGCAGTTCCTGGACATCGGCACCGGACTGCCAACCGACCGCAACACCCACGAGATCGCCCAGGCAGCCAACCCCGCCGCCCGCGTCGTGTACGTGGACAACGACCCGATCGTGCTGGCGCACGCCCGCGCCATGCTGATCAGCGGCCCGGACGGCCGCTGCGACTACGTCGACGCCGACCTGCGGGATCCAGCGATGATCCTCAAGGCCGCCGCGCGCACCCTGGACCTGAACCGCCCGGTCGCCCTGCTGCTGCTGCTCGTCCTGCACCTCATCCCGGATGAGGACGGCCCGCATGAGGTGGTCAGCTCGCTGCTCGGGGGGTTGGCGGAAGGCAGCTACCTGGTCGTGTCCCATCCGGCCAGCGACGTGCGGGCTGACCCGGTGGCCGAGATGACCCGGCGGATGAACCAGCGGCTGAGAGGGCCGAACGCCACGCTGCGCGATCGTGACCAGACGAGCCGCTTCTTCGACGGGCTTGAGCTGCTGGAGCCCGGCGTGGTCCAGCCGCCGCAGTGGCGGCCCGATCCCGGTGATCCGGCCCCGCCGGACGTGCCAATCTGGTGCGGTGCCGGACGCAAACCCTGAGCCCAGACCGGATACCCGGGACATGCTGGCCGCGGTGCGCGGGATCGGCGCGACT
Organism: Streptosporangiaceae bacterium; assembly: GCA_035642895.1. Taxonomy (GTDB): domain Bacteria; phylum Actinomycetota; class Actinomycetes; order Streptosporangiales; family Streptosporangiaceae; genus RYN-230. Next base: position 32,330 of record DASQRM010000122.1, read on the forward strand.
TGCGGCTCCGCGATCCCGCTCGGAGTTGATTTCACACATTTCGATTTTCATTTTCTGAATCTGCTGAGTGATGGGGCCACGATTACCGGGGTGGTGGACATCAATCCGCCGCCGCTGGCCGGTGATCGCGCTTTTGACCTCGCGACTCTGGTGTTTTACGTCTATGACCATGACCAGCTGCGGCGGCGCATCCTGGACCGGCTCTTCGGCCTGGCTGGCCGGCAGGCCGCCCGGGCCTACCTCGCACACATGGCGCTCCGGCAGGTGGAGTGGTCAGTCCGCCACTATCCCGCCGCTCCGGCCACCCGGCGCCATCTCCGCCTGGCCCGGCTCATCCTCGGCGACATCGGCGAGCCGGGACCCAGCCGCTACGTCCTCAGGTAGGACGCGCCGTTGAGGTCGAGGATCGTCCCGCTCGCCCACTCGGCCTGCGGGGACGCCAGGTACAGCACGGCGGCCGCGACCTCCGCGACGCTGGCCACCCGGCCGAACGGACTCTGCCCGCGGATCTCGTCGCCGCCGGGGCCGGCCAGGAGGCTGGCCGCCATGTCCGTGTCCACGAACCCGGGCGCCACGGTGGCGACCGCGATGCCGTGCGAGCCCAGCGCACGGGCCAGCGACTGGCCGAGCGCGTTCAGCCCGGCCTTGCTGGCCGCGTAGGCCGGATGCTCGGGCTCACCGCGGAAGGCGCCGCGGGAGGAGACGTTGATGATCCGCCCGCCGCCGCCCGCGATCATGTGCCGGACCGCGCACCACGTCGCGTTGGCGGCGCCGGTGAGGTTCACCGTCAGGGTGTGCTGCCAGGCCACCTGCCACTCCTCGTAGGTCCCCTCGGTGACCGGCTGCGCGTCGTAGACGCCTGCGTTGTTGACCAGCACGTCGAGGCCGCCCAGTGCCCGCGCGGCCTGATCCACCAGGCCGCGCACCGCGTCCGGGTCGGCCAGGTCGGCCTGGATCATGAGGTGGCCGCTGCCGGGCAGGGCGGCCAGCACGCCGGCGGCCGGCCCGGCCGAGTTGCCGTAGTGCACGGCGACCCGGTCGCCCTGCCCCGCGAACGCCTGCGCCACCGCGGCCCCGATGCCCCGGCTGGCCCCGGTCACCAGGACCGCCTGTCCATTCACCTGACCGACCTCATCCCTGCCTGTCTTAACCGCGGCTCACGTCGCTGGTCAGGCACAATAGCGCCATGACCTCCACCCCGGCGGACTCGTGCGTGTTCTGCGGCATCATCGCCGGGCAGTTGCCGGTCAGCCAGGTCTACGAAGACGATCAGACCGTCGCGTTCATGGATGTCCGGCCGCTGACCTCCGGGCACCTGCTAGTGGTTCCCCGGGTGCACGTGGCCAGCCTGGAGGTCCTCGACGAGGACACCGGGACCCTCGTGTTCGCGGTAGCTCACCGGCTGGCGCGGGCGTTGCGGAACAGCGCGGTGCCCTGCGAGGGCGTCAACTTCTTCCTGGCCGACGGGGTGGCCGCCGGGCAGGAGGTCTTCCACGTCCACCTGCACGTGATCCCGCGTACCCCCGGTGATGGCTTCCGGCTCAAGGCCAGGCCGCGCACCCCCGGGCGCGATGAGCTCGACACCACAGCGGAACATGTCCGGGCGGGCATGAGCAGCCAGCCCGGCTGAGACCATCCGGGACTCCGGATACCCCGGCCTGGGGTGACGCGCTCCAGGAGTGGACGGCAGTCCCGCTGCGAATCAGGGCAGTCCGCCTGCCGGCCGGGCCGCCGCCGTTCGTTAGTGGGTATAGAAGTACCGTCAGCGGTAGCGATGCCGCCGCTGGCGCACGGGATAGGGTTGTTTCCCGGGGCCAGCCGGGGGAACTGCTGGCCCGTGACGAGCGCCCGCCTTGGCCAACCCCGGCCTCACCAAGGACAGCATGGGCCTGGCCACAGGGAGGATGAGACCACGGCTGCATACGGCGAGTACAAGTTCGTGGTTGCGGCCAGCCGGCTGCCGGTGGACCGGACCGAGGGGCCGGACGGCGAAACCGAGTGGCGGACCAGCCCCGGCGGCCTGGTGACGGCGCTCGAACCAGTGATGCGCTCCGCCGGCGGAGCCTGGGTGGGCTGGCCAGGCACGGCGGGCGACGCGCCGGAGCCGTTCGACACGAACGGGATGCACCTGGTCAGCGTGAGCCTGTCGGAAGAAGAGGTCGCCGACTACTACGAAGGCTTCTGCAACGCCACGCTGTGGCCCCTCTATCACGACGTCATCGCCCCGCCTGAGTTCCGCCGTCCCTGGTGGGACGCGTACGTCCGGGTGAACCGGCGTTACGCGGAGGTCGTCGTGGCCCAGGCCGCCCGCGGCGCGACCGTGTGGGTGCACGACTACCAGCTCCAGCTCGTACCCGGGATGGTGCGCGAACTGCGCGCCGACGTGCGCATCGGCCACTTCACCCACATCCCCTTTCCCGGCTACGAGATCTTCGCCCAGCTGCCCTGGCGGCGGCAGATCGTCCGCGGGCTGCTCGGCGCGGACCTGCTGGGATTCCAGCGTCACAGTGACGCCACCAACTTCTTGCGCGCCTGCCGCCGGTCAGCGGGCCTGGCCACCCGCGGTTCGCTGATCCGGGTCCCGGACGCCGAGTTCGACGACACCACCACCGAGGTCACCGGGCGGAGCATCCGGCGCCAGCGGGTGGCACACGATAACTTCCAGAGCGGGCGGGACGTCCGCGCCGCAGCGTTCCCGATCTCGATCGACGCGCGCGGCTTCGAGAAGATCGCCCGGGAGCCGGAGGTGGGGGCCCGGGCCCAGGAGATCCGCGAGGCCCTGGGCAAGCCGGACATCGTGCTGCTCGGCATCGACCGGCTGGACTACACCAAGGGCATCCTGCACCGGCTGAACGCCTACGGTGAGATCCTCGACGAGGGCCGGCTCGGACCGCCTGGCGCGGTGCTGGTCCAGGTGGCCAGCCCGAGCCGGGAGCGCGTGGAGGAGTACCGCCGGCTGCGGGACGACGTCGAGGTCACGGTCGGCCGGATCAACGGGGAGCACGGCGAGGTAGGCGTCGCGCCCATCAACTACCTGCACCAGTCCTACCCCCGGGAGGAAATGGCCGCGCTGTACCTGGCGGCTGACGTCATGCTGGTGACCCCGCTGCGGGACGGGATGAACCTCGTCGCCAAGGAGTACGTGGCCTGCCGGTACGACAACACCGGCGCGCTGGTGCTGAGCGAGTTCACCGGCGCGGCAGACGAGCTGAGCGGCGCGTTCATCGTCAACCCGCACGACATCGAGGGGCTGAAGGACGCCATCGTCCGGGCGGCGACCGTCTCCCCCGCTGAAGCCCGGCGGCGGATGAGGTCTATGCGCCGCAGGGTTTTGGAGCATGACGTGGCGTACTGGGCCAAGACATACTTGGAGGCGCTGAGCCAGGTCCCGTTGCGGGACTCTGGCGGCGACTCGGCCGGGGACTCCGC